>JAPLMU010000046.1 GCA_026386795.1 Planctomycetota bacterium | reverse complement strand
TTTGATGCTCTTGAGGGCGGTCGATTTCCCGCCGGTGTTTCCGATCGAATGGCGGAGATAGCCGACGAGTTTGCAAAAGCCATAGTTGATTCGGACGACAGTGCATCGAAAGAAGCAGCAAATCGCTTAGCGGTACGCCTGATTGCACAGCTTCTTGGCATGCGTGTGCGCCGCGCATTGGCAACCGCAGCGGCCAGTGACAACTCCGACGCACTTGAGCGATGGGCGAGTGCGAGCGATGTCCTCTCTGAGTTTGAGCAACATGTGCGTTCAAGCGTGAATTTAAAGCACGCGTTTGGAAATCTCGTCGCGCAATGGGCCGATCGGGTTGCTCCACCGAAGCCATTTGCTGGAGCCAGCCGTGGCCGCTGAGATCGAGCGCGTCTTTCTACTAAGGGCAGTGCCAATAGACATGCCAAGTGGCGAGGTGTGGCGGATTAACCAGGGGTACTTACCGGTGAAGTCAGCAGCACTGCATAGCGCCGCAGGGACAACAGTGGCATCAGGTCCGTCCGGCGACCCCGAAGTGCTCGAAGGTCGCCTGCGCCGCATCACTCATGCAGACGGCTCGGTTGAGCACATTCACACCATCAAGAGCGGTATTGGGCTTGTGCGCCAAGAAATCGAACGCGAGATTGACTCTCAGACATTTGAACGCGAGTGGCCACGCACTGTCGGGCGGCGTCTTCAAAAAGTACGAACCCGGATTGTGGTTGGTGACCGAACCTGGGAAATTGATAATTTCAGCGGCTTATCACTCGTGTTGGCGGAGTGTGAATTGCCGGCCGTTGATGCCCCGCTTGCCATCCCGGAGTGGCTTGCTCCATTCATTGTCCGCGAGGTCACCGAGGAACCGGCATTCCGGAACGCAGAGCTAGCGCTTCGATCCGGGTTGCTGTCGGGGCAATAATCCACTGATCTCACGCGCGGTGCGTCCTGGGTAATTTCCGTTACGATTTGCGCCTCAATCCTGCGGCGAACCCCGCATCCACCAAGGCAACCACTATGTCCTTCATCTGCGCCATCGTCACTCCATCCGACGCCATTCTCGATACCCCTGCCTCCTATGCAAGCTTTGAGGCGTGGGACGGGCAGCAAGGTGTTTCATCAGGAGCATCAGCGTTCTTGACGAAGTTGGGAACCGGAGTGGTGACCGTACAGACCGACGGAGGCCCATCGCGAGTATTCGTGCTTGACGGCGGATTTGCGCAGATGGACGGCACCCGACTGACGTTGCTGACAGAGAAGGCTATGGAGGCCTCGGGCATCGATGTGGCAGCGGCTCAGCGCGAACTTGCAGACGCAAACTCGAAGGTACTTGACTCGGGCGAGCGCGCGTCAACCCTCGACGAGCGCGCCGCGCTTGAGCGAGCCCAACGTCTTGCGCGCGCCAAAATCATGGCTGCCCAGACAGCCCAGAAATGATTCTTCGATTGTCCCGGCGACCTGTTGCCGCGGTTTTTGGCACACTACACCCATGACACAGAAGAGCGCACCTGCGCCCTCGACCTTTGCACTCATGGCCGAATCGGCAGAGCAAGCAATCCCTTGCTTTGACCTGCCTCTCGAGCAGCGCGTCGAAGCGGTATTGATGGTGGCGGATCGCCCAGTGTCTGAATCGCGCGTTGCTGAACTCTTGGGAATTATTGATGTCGCCCCTGTGAAGCGACGACGCAAGAAGGCAGACAATGCTGCGGGAACCGATAGCGAAGCCGATGTAGCCGCTACATCAGAAGAGACGTCCGCAGAAGAAACTCCACAGCAGAAGCGCGCGGCCGCGCAAGTTCGCGACGCAATCGACGCACTGAATGTGCGCTATGCCGCGGATGGACGGACATTTCGCATCGAGAGCGTGGCTGGTGGTCGGCAACTGATGACCCTGCCCGCGTTTGGACCCATTGTTGCTCGCCTGAAGGGCGTGCGCGAACAAGGACGACTGACACAAGCTGCTTTGGAAACACTGGCGATCGTTGCGTATCGGCAACCACTCTTGCGAGCAGACCTTGAGTCGATCCGCGGTGTCGCCTGTGGTGAAGTGCTGCGCAGTCTGATGGAACGTCGATTGGTGAAGATCGTCGGTCGTGCAGACGAGGTTGGTCGACCAATGCTGTACGGAACGACCACTGAGTTCCTCAAGCAATTTGGAATTGGCAAACTTGATGATTTGCCGAATGCAAAAGACCTGAAGTAAAGAGCAATCGCGCAGATGTCAGATCCCGCGGCTTAAAAGAGCCGGGCGGCGTGGCTCGCAAAGGAACCACACCCCCCAGCAGGCGTGTCATAGAAATGTGAATCAGTCAGATGCGCCGGCGTTTGCGCGCGCAAATTCCAATCAGGGCAAAGGCCGCCATTGCACCTGGTGCTGGTACGGCTTCAAGGACAAAGGCAGTTGTGAGATCAACCTGATCACCGGCGCCAAGTTGGAAGACCAAGTGGA
>JAPLMU010000001.1 GCA_026386795.1 Planctomycetota bacterium | reverse complement strand
TGGGCGGTCATGTCTGCGGACCTACGCGAGTCGATCACGGTGCCCGAGCGCAAGAAGTGGACAACATCCGCTGATCCAGCGCTCTGGGCAAACGAATCGTTCGGCATCACTCGGCAGCTGTACAGCACTGCGCCCACCGGGAAGGCCGGTATTGATGATGTCTATTACAAGCAGTGGTTACCCACGCTGAATACGTGCCTTGAAGTTGGCGGCGTTCGCCTGGCGGCATTGCTGAACGATGCTCTTGATCCGGGGGCAGCGAAGGACACCAGCGCAAAGGACACGAAGGGCACCAAGGGTTCCAAGGGTTCCAAGAACGTCACACCAGTTGGTTCAGAGACGGCGCCCGGACCTGTAACTCCCGCCACATCGCCAACAGCGCCGCCTGCTGTATCGCCTTCCGATGAGTTAGTTCCGGCGTAACTGCCTCGGGAGAAACATTTAAAAATTCAATTTCTTCGCTGACCCTTTCGCAACCGGGTGCGTAGGGTTAGTGGTGTGGATGACGGTCGAGCGGGCGTTACGCCCGAACTTGGTCAAGGCACCCCCCATCGTTGGTTCGGACCAGTCAAGACTTCGCGCACACTGATGCGCGCAGTAATCCTACGCCTGCTAGACATAAAGGAATCCTTCGTCATGAAGAACATCTTTGGCATGATTGCCTGCGCTGTCACCATTTCCGCCCCTTGTTTCGCGGACGCCACCTTCACCTTCACGGGCCAATGGACCACCGGGGGGCAAGGCAATTTCATTGCCACCAATACCACTGGTCAGGCGATGCAGAACTGGGTTCTGGAGTTTGATTGGACCGCCGACGTCACCAGTCTGTGGAACGGCACCATTCAAAGCAAGGTGGGTAATCATTACACCGTGGTCAATTCCGCATGGAACGGAACAGTTGCGCCCGGCGCCTCCATTGAGGTGGGCTGCGTATTCAATCAGTCACCCTCCGGCGTGCTGCCGACTGGCCTGACCTTCAGCACCACAGCGAGTGGCGGCGGAGGTACCGGCGGTGGCGGAACTGGTGGTGGTACCGGCGGCGGTACTGGAGGCGGCACGGGTGGCGGTACCGGCGGTGGTGCCGCTGGAACATGCCCCGCAGACGCGGACCACGATGGCAAAGTCAATGGCAGCGATCTTGCGTTGCTCTTGAGTAGCTGGGGCCCAGGAACAGCGCGTGACCTCACTGGCGACGGCACTGTTGATGGAGCCGATATTGCCGCCATGCTTTCGGCATGGGGCGCCTGCCCAACCGACAGCACGGGCTATGACAAGATGCCCACCGTGGCTCAGCGGAAGATCGTCGGTTACTACCCAAATTGGGGCATTTATCAGAAGAATTTCCCGGTCACTTCGGTGCGCGCTGATCGGGTCAACGTCATCAACTACGCGTTTCTGATTCCGCTCGACCGCACCATGCCGAGCTCATGGAATGTGATCGTCTCTTCGTACCGCGGATGGCGGTACAGCGATTACGCCAACTATCTGCAGCAACCAGCCGGCACCACGCTGAGTGCTGGCGTTGGACTCTTTGATGAGTGGGCCGACGTGAAGGCCAACACCGCTTCCGAGGCGCTCACCATGTCGCCAGCATTCCGCGAAGGAAGCAATTTCGCACAGATGCGTGACCTAAAGCAAACGCACAGCAAGTTGCGCACCATGGCTTCGATCGGCGGATGGACGCTTTCATCGCCGTTCTTCTCAATCGCGCGCAGCGCACAGAAGCGTGCAGACTTTGCAAAGTCCGCCGTCTATGTGGTTGCAAAGTACGGCTTCGATGGCATTGATATTGATTGGGAGTACCCAGGCGGCGGTGGCTTGGCCCAGGCTGGCATCGGCGACCCCGCCACTGATGGCAGCAACTACTTGCTCCTACTTCAGGCGATTCGCGATGAGCTGAATCATCAGTCCACTATTGACGGTCGCACTTATTACCTCACCATTGCAGCTCCTGCCGGTGACACCAAGATTGCGGACATCAATCCACCAGCAATCGCAGCGATTTGCGACTGGATCAACATCATGTCCTACGACTTCCACGGTGGCTGGGACTCGTACACCGGGCTCAATTCACCGATGGTGAACATTGACCCAAACCCTTCAGCTGCGAAGTGGTCAGTGGCTGGGAGCGTGGGTCTTTATCTGAACGGCGTGAACGGCACCGGAGGCGTTGCGCCTTCCAAACTCGTGCTCGGAATGCCCTTCTACGGTCGTGGTTGGAGTTCCGTGCAGCCTGGACCAAACGGCAATGGGCTCGGTCAGCCTGGATCGGAAGCGGTTTCACCCGGACTCGGCGAGACAGAGTTCCCTTACAACTCGCTCATCAGTAGCGGCGTGTTGAGTTACTCAAACGGATCGTTCGTGGGTGCTGGTGGCTACACCCGCTACTGGAACGCCGCGGCGCAGGTTCCGTACCTCTACTCGGCCTCTGCGCAGCGCTTCATCAGTTATGACGACCCGGAATCAACGCAGGTCAAGATGAATTTTGCGAACCAGCAAAGCCTTGGAGGCGTCATGTTCTGGGAGTTGAGTGAAGACACCACGCTGCCCGGCGCATCACTTCTTGACACCATCTTCCAAGGCATGAAACTGCCCTGAGTATGCACCGGCTGCGCAACCCCATGATTCATTACGCGCTGCATGCACCCACACTTCCTACGTCTGCAATTCATTGAGAAAGGCACAAAGTGCGAACACTCATTACCTGTCTGTCGAGTCTGCTCCTGACCGTCTCAACATCCATCACCGCATTCGGCCATGGCACCATGGCTGACCCAATCAGTCGTACCTACAAGATTTTCCTTGATAACCCAGAGACTCCGCAGGGCGCGGCCGCGAGTGCCGCCATTGCAGTTGCTGGTACGCAAGCGTTCTACGACTGGAACGAAGTGTCGCGCAACATCCCCGGCTATGACTATCCGGCCACCATTCCGGACGGCCAACTCCCCGGCGCCGGGCGAGACAAGTATGCCGGACTCAACCTCGCACGCACGGATTGGTTCGCCACTCCGACCGTGGCGGGACCGCGAGTCTGTCGTTTCTACACCACCACTCCTCATGATCCGAGTTTCTTCAAGGCGTACATCACGCGTGATGGCTATGACCCACGGCAGCCGCTTCGTTGGGCAGACCTTGTGCCGGTTGCTGGAGGTGAAACAGCAACACTTGCTGGTTCGTGCGGCCAAAACAGCACGGATTGCCACTGTGGAACGTCGGGCGCTGGTCTCAGTTACTACATGACGCTTGATTTACCTGCGCGCGTCGGCAGGCATGTCTTGTACGTCACATGGCAGCGTATTGACCCGAACAATGAGGTGTTCTTCTCCACCAGTGACCTTGATTACGGCGGTGTTGATTACGGCAATACCGGCGCGCCACCGATCATTCCAGCTGCAGTCACCTTTGCGTTCACTAATCAGTGGACGGGCGGAGGGCAGGGTGGATTTCACATTACCAACTCGTCTAACTATGCCATCCGCGGATGGAAGTTGGAGTTCGACTGGACTGCAACGGTGGGAAGCGTTTGGAGCGGAGTGCTGCAGAGTCATGTTGGCAATCACTACGTAGTGACCAACGCTGACTACAACGAAGTGATCCTCCCCGGCGCCTCGGTGGACGTTGGTTGCACCGCCACCTACTCCATTCCAGGTCTGTTGCCCACCAGTGTCATCGCTATGGGTAGCGCACCAGGCGCACCGCCCGAGTGCACCGGCGATGCCAACAACAACGGCGTCGTGGATGCTGCAGATCTCGGCTTGGTACTTGGGTTTTGGGGCCAAGCATCCGCGTACGACTACAACGGCGATGGAATCACCGATGGCGCCGACATGGCCGTCGTTCTAGCCGCGTGGGGTCCGTGTCACTGAAGAGCATTACGCCCCGAGTTCGCCACCAACGATTGCCCGCAGCGACATGATTGACTCGCGCAGCACTGCTGCGGCCTGCGAGAATTCGCTGGTCGCCTCCTTGGCGCGCGTGGCATTCTGCGCCAGAGCGTCCATCGCTTGGCGGATTTGGTCTGCGCCTTGCACTTGGCTTTGCATTCCCTCAGTCACTTCTGCGAAGCGGCTCTCGACGCTGCCCACTTGATCGATCACCAGCGTCAGGCGATGTCCAACATCGCCAACATTGGTAACGCCGCGGCGCACTTGCTCGCTGAAGCGGTCCATCTCCATGACGCCGCCAGAAACAGCGGCCTGCATTTGCTTCACCATGTTCTCAATATCCAAGGTGGCCGATGCCGTCTGGTCTGCAAGGCGACGAATCTCTCGTGCAACCACAAGGAACCCACGGCCACTCTCGCCAGCCTTCTCAGCTTCAATGGCGGCATTGACGCTCAGCAAGTTGGTCTGGTCAGCAACTTTGGTGATGGTGTCAACGATCGTATTGATGCTGGTGGCTTTCTCACTGATTGCCGACAGACGCTCTGCCACATTCGTAGTGGCGGTGGCAAGACCGTCCATGGTGCTGCCCATGGCCTGCACGCCGGAGCGACCTTCTGTTGCATTCTTCGCGGATTCGCTGGCTGCTGCTGCAAGTTGCTCCATCTTGCGAAGCAGTTCACTGGCCGTAGCAGTAATTTGTCGAACCGCAGCAGCGATTTCCACGCTGCTGGTGCCGAAGGTTTGCGAAACTTCCTCTTGCTGGCGGCTTGAGCCGGCCATTTCGATGGCAGTGCTGCTGATGCCCACGGTCACACCGCGGACCTTCGAAACCACCTGCGATGCGGTTCGCATGATGAGCGTGGCCATGATCGAAACCCCGATCGCTCCAACCAGTAAGTCCAACCAGAGTTCAGACCAAATGGTGCTGACCACGAGCGCGCGGGGGATTTCGACCACCACGTTCCAACCGCCGGTCGGGACAGGCGCGACGGCGTGAATGTCATCAGCTTCCGTGAATGGATTCACCGCGCGACCGACGATTGATTTGCCAGACTGCGAGAGGAGCCCCTGCAGGCTAGATCCCCATGGGGTTTTGTCGATGTGCTTGCCAGTCACAGATGCGTAACTGCTTCGCGCTTGCTCGCTCATGGTGGGATCGCCAGCAGTGGCAGCTATGAAATTGCCTTCGTCAGTCAGTATCAAGATATTCACACCCGATCTATCCGACGTCTCCGCGGCGCGTTCGCGGCCGAGTATTAACGATCGCGAGACGCCTGCAATTCCTACAAAGCGTCCATCAATCACGATCGGCACCGCGATCTCCGTGACAAGGATTCCATGTTGCTCATGTGGCTCTGCAACCATGGGGGTCCGAGTACTGCTCGTGGTGAATTGTTGCTTAAGGGTGCGGTAGTACTCAGTGTCACCGACGTCGGTCATCGCCCGGAGTGACAAAGTACGCGCGGCAGTCGCGTCGCGTTCAAAGCGCGGCACGAAGCGCCCGCTCTTATCAACGCCCTGCGAATCGGTTCCTGCGCCAGCAGCCGCGGGGGCGGCGTCATGACCATCGGCATTCGGTTCGTAGCCGAAGAAGATGCCGTATTCCGGATTGGCCTCAGCGAGCGCGCGTAGGTACTTGATGCTCTCGCTGCGATTGCCAAACAAGTAGGTCTCGCTCGCAGCTGCCATCGCAGTAGCAGTGGCAACTGCCCTTTGTTGGCGTCCCTCAATGTCATTGGCCAACCGTTCTGCTTCTGAAACTGCGAGCGCGCTCGCGTCCCGCTGGATTCCGCGCGCGCCGAGGTACGCAGTGACGCCAATGATGGCGAGTACCACGATGACGCTCGGCACCACGCCGAAATACATGAATTGTCCGAGCAGGCCCTTGCGAAAGTTCTTGAGACTCATGCGGGCACGATAGTCGATGCCACTGAACGCGGTGTTCAGCCGCAGGCATGCGTCTATCTATTTTGATGGCACTTTGCCCCGTGCGTCACCGCTGCGCCGGCGCATCTTTTACGCACCGAAATCCAACATGCGACATACCGGTATCCGGCGAGCAGGCCATCCGCGCCGCCACGCGGTAACTCGCACAGTAACTGTCGTTACATAGAAACGAACCACCGCGATGAACCCGGCTCACCGGCTCACTGGGATTGCGTGGATCCATGCTTGAAGTTGGTCCTTGGGGATCCACGGTGACGCCGCTTATCCCTGTTGCAGCAACGCGTTGCGAGTACGTGTCCGGCCGATAGAGATCGCTGCACCACTCCCAGACATTTCCGGCGGTGTCGTACAGGCCGTACCCATTGGGTGGGAAACTGCGGGCGCAAGCCCCACATAGTGATCTTCGCCAGTGTTGCGGTCAGGAAAGTGACCTTGCCATGTGTTGGCGCGCGTTGCATCAATGGGTTCATTACCCCAAGGATTCACTGATTGTTCGCGTCCGCCACGCGCGGCGAATTCCCATTCGGCTTCGGTGGGTAGGCGCTTTTTGGCCCATTGGCAGTACGCAACCGCGTCTTCGTAACACACTTGAACTACTGGAAGCGTGTCATGGCCTTCAATGGAGCTGCCTGGTCCATCCGGATGTTTCCAGTCTGCGCCGCGCGTCCACTGCCACCACTGCGCAACGTTGTTCGTATCAACGGGCGCGCTCGGAGCAACAAACACCAACGATCCCGGCACCAGCAATTCATCGGCGGGCTTTGGTGTTCCCGCGGGGACTTGCTTCTTCAATTCTTCCCAATCAACCGGGCGCTCGGCGACGGTCTTGTATCCGGTGGCAGTAACAAAGGCAGCAAACTGCGCGTTGGTCACCTCGGTGATATCTGCCCAGAATCCATGCACGCGCACGCGGTGAACCGGTTGCTCATCCGGCCGCGCCAGCGGATCGGTACTGCCCATACTGAACTCTCCACCGGGAATCCAGACCATTCCTTCGGGTGCCGGGGATGGGGCTGGAGCGGAAGCTGGGGCAGCGGCAAGAGCAGAGGCAGGAGCCGCGGCAGAGCCGGGTGCAGACGGAGCGCGATCGCATCCTGAACTCAGTGCCAGGAGAGCAGCCGTCAGAGTAGCAACGCACGTCCTTCTCATCCGCCTGCCAGTGCGCGCACCGCACGCTCAAGATCATTGGTTGCGCGCACACGTCCATCCATCACGGAAGACATTCCGTATGAAGCCGCGATCGCCGGTTGCGCCGCCAACTGTGTTTCAAGTGCAGTTAACTCGGCGTCAGTCAATGAATCGCTGCGCAACATGGATCGCACCGGTTGCACTTGCGTTTCGAGCGCCTCCACTAACTGCCGAACGGTCTCTTGCATTGCCGGGCGATCCTTGGTGCAGAACTCGCGGATCATCACGCGTGCGACATCGCGCTGTTCTGGCGGCAATGTCTCTGCAAAGTTTGCGATGTCAGCAACGCGTCCGGATAGTTGATCCTTTCGGTTTGACGCAATCAGCGTTGCGTACATGCACCACGCTGATTGCGGGGAAAGCACGTTATCCAGTTGCGCCGCAGTCTTCTGCTGAAAGCGCGCCATCTCAGCGGAAGCATCTGCCATCGGGCCAGTCTGTAGAGCAATGGCTACGCGCGCCGCTGTTGAACCAGTGGCAACGGTGTAGCTGGGACTCTTGTCCGCGCCGCCAGAATTTGCAGCGCGCCGATCCTCCCACGCCTTGATCATGTTGGAAATTCGTACGCTGCGTGCGTCTGACTCAAGAACAGCAAGCGAGGCGCGCTGCAACAATCGAGTGCGTTCGCGCTCGTAGGTGGTGAGTACGGCGCGCAATTGCTCCGGCGAGATATCACTGCTTGTCACGCATCGAAGCGCACATTCCACCAGGTCCGCGCGTCCAAGGTCGGCAATGCCGTTGAGCGCCGCGTTCTTTGCAATGGCTTCTGCTTGGCGCGCTTCAAGTGCTTCACGCGCCATGGTTGCGGCGGCGTCACTTCCTGCAGGTACATCTTTGAGCAATCGTTCGAAGGCATCCCGCTCGAAACGGAATCCATCAAGTCGTCGCTGCGTGATGAAGTTGATCGAGCGGCGCGGCAAACGCGTTCCTGGCTCGGAGGCAAGAGCCGCGCTGCATTCCTCAATCGCGGCTACTTCGGTTTCCGAACGCCAACCTTGGTAAGCGGTCCGCACGGCCGTGACGGCGGCGGTGATGGCATCGGTGGTGACCACGCCATCAAGTCCAGCGATCGCAAGTGCCCGACGCATGCGTGCGGCGTCGGGTTCCGGCGCGTTTGCGCGGTTTAGCAGCGCGGTGACTGCCGGGCTAACCGTCGTTCCGTCCGCCGGCGCAGCCGCGGGTGCAGTGACAGGAGCACCCTGTGGCACGGGTGGTGCAAGCATGGGCGTCAACACGATCGATAGCGTCAGAGTGAGGGTGGAGTTCATCATTGGTCAGGACCTGTCACTTCAGCGTACAAGCAACGCCCCCGGTTTCGTGTTGCGTTCACCGCTGTTCAGCCGATCTGAATGATCGATGGAACAGGCTCAGCACCAGCAGTACATGAGACGGGCGATTGAACTCTCGCGCACCAATGTTGCCACGGGCACGGGTGGGCCGTTCGGCGCCGTGATTGTGAAGGGCGGCATGGTGATCGGCGAGGGCGCCAACCAAGTGACCGCTCGCAATGACCCAACCGCGCATGCCGAGGTAGAGGCGATCCGCGCGGCCTGCGCGCACATCGGTAACTTTGATCTCTCCGGCGCGGTGATCTACACCAGCTGCGAGCCGTGCCCCATGTGTCTTGCGGCCATTTACTGGGCGCGCCTGGAACGGATCTACTTTGCAAACACTAAGGTGGATGCCGCAGCGATCAACTTTGACGATGACTTCATCTACCGCGAGTTTGCCAAGGCGCCCGCCGCGCGCACCATTCCCATGACACAACTCATGCGCGATGAAGCCATGCAGGCATTCAAAGAATGGGGCAGCAGTACGGGAAAGATCCCATACTGATGCGCGTTGATTGATGCGTCTGTACTGACGTGAATGACTTCAATGCGAAGGACGTACGTACACCTGATGTACACGCGAATGCCTTCGCCGCGTCAGCCTTACTTCCGAATACCCAAATCGCGGTTCACCTTCACCTTGCGCCCGCGCAGCGTTGCGCCGCGGAGTGCTTGGATCACATGATCCACATCGCGTTCTGGCAATTCAACAATTGAGAATGCTTCTGCAATCTCAATGTCGCCGATCCCGCGTGGATTGACGTTCGCCTCATTGGCAATGGCGCCCACCAAGTCAGCAGGGCGGATGCCCATCTTGGTACCGGCGGCAATGTAGATGCGCACCATGTCTTGCGAGTCGCGGGTGTTGCCACCGGGGCCTGGTCGTGGACCGCGGCTTGGCGGTCCGCCTGCTCCCGGTCCACCGGCTGGCGTCTTGGTCCAACCACCTGGCTTGCGTGGAGGAGGCCCACCTTCAGAAGCACGCGGTGCAAATCCGCGCGGCTGGAAATCGCCCTGCGAACCGCCCTTGAATCCGCCGCCCTTGAATCCGCCACCACCGCCACCTTGGAATCCGCCGCCACCTTGGAATCCGCCGCCGCCACCTTGGAACCCGCCACCCTGGAATCCACCACCTTGGAATCCGCCACCCTGGAATCCACCCGGACCATTGCGGTTGGGTGAATGTGGGCGAGCGAAACTCTCGATCGCGGGGATGTGCATCTCGTCTTCCTTGGCGCCGTCGCCGGACGTTGCTTCGTGCGCCATGCGCACTGCGGCAGCGGCCACTTCCATCGGATCAAACTCGGCAGCGAGCGTCTCCACCACCACGCGGAATCCATCAAGTTCACCAGCAAGCAGCAGCTCGCGGATCGAACCCTTGGTGAGATCAAGTCGGCGCGCCTTCACGTCAAGCGGAGTTGGCACCGTTGAGATGTCAATCTTCTGCTTCATCGTCGATTCAATGTTCCGAAGCAGGCGATGTTCGCGCGGCTCAGCCAGCGTGATTGCCACGCCTTCGCGTCCGGCGCGACCAGTGCGGCCGATACGGTGAACGTACGACTCCGGTGATGCCGGCACATCAAAGTTCACCACATGCGTCAAGTGTTCGATATCAATGCCACGCGCAGCAACATCCGTTGCAACCAAGAGATCAACCGTTGCAGCGCGCGCCTTCTTCATGACGCGGTCGCGTTCGGTCTGTGACATGCCGCCGTGCAGCGCTTCGACGCGGTAGCCCCGGCCGACCAATCGGTCAGCCAGGTCATCCACTTCAATGCGGGTCCGGCAGAAGATGAGTGCAAGCGTTGGTGATTCCAAGTCCAGCACGCGGCCGAGCGCAGCGATCTTGTGCGCGCGCGGCACGATGTATGCGGTCTGCCGCACCTTCGGCACAGAGCCCTTGGTTGCCTTGTCGCGCGGAATCAGGATGCGCGCGGGGTTCTTGAGATGCCGTTCCGCGATCGACGCGATGCGGGGTGGAAGCGTCGCAGAGAAGAGCGCCGTTTGCCGTGTGGCAGGAGCTGCCTCCAAGATCAGTTCCAAGTCTTCCGCAAAGCCCATGTCGAGCATTTCGTCGGCTTCATCCAGGACCACCGTCTGCAGACCAGAGAGGTCAAGCGTTCCGCGGCGAAGATGGTCGAGCGCACGCCCCGGTGTGGCCACCACAATGTGCGCTCCGCGCTTGAGTGCCAGGATCTGGCGTGTGAATTCTTGTCCGCCGTAAATCGGCACCACGGACGTGCCAAGTTTCTTGCTGTACTTATGGAGCGCTTCGGACACCTGCACGGCGAGTTCGCGCGTGGGCACCAAGATCAGCGCGAACGGCTTGAGCGCCACTGCGGGCGTCTTGCCAATCCTCTGCAGAAGCGGCAGGGCGAACGCCGCGGTCTTACCCGTGCCGGTAGCAGCCTGTCCAAGCAGGTCTCGACCCTCCATGAGCGGCACGATGGCCGCCTTCTGGATGGGTGTGGGTTCTTCGTATCCAAGTGCCGCGAGCTCGGCAAGCAGTTCCGGTCCAAGTCCAAGCTCAGCGAAAGTATCCTTCATCGTCGGAGGATACAGGCAACCGCCTTTGCAGGCGCTGAGGGGGCGATAAGCGGCTGTTTCACATCAAACGCCCGTTCGTTCCAGTTTGGATCGGCAATTCCCTCGACCCCCACCCGGAAGCGCGAGCGCGAGCCCAGAAAACCAAGACAAGACAAGGCACGCTCGTCGCGCTGAAGCTGCAGTTCTCCAGTTGCTACATTGAATGTCCAGTTCACTTACAACCCAACGCTCATGAACACCACCACACGTCCACCAACCTCAAAGCGATCACGACTGCGTCTTGGCACCATCATTGGCAGTGTGATCGCTGCTGGAATGGCGGTGACCGTGATTGGTTGCGTTCGGAAATCAGGCAAAGTGACATATTTTCACGAAGCCGAATTGCCCGAGGGTTGGCCGCTATTGACTGAAGTTGGGGTGGTGGAAGTGAAGGAGTATCCGCAGTACCGAGAGGCGGTGGTAACCAAGAATGATGGCGCCGGCAGCGACGAGAAGATGGGGCCGATGTTTGGCACGCTCTTCAATCACATCTCCAAGAACGACATTCCAATGACGTCTCCCGTCGAAATGGAATACTCACAGCAGGATTCGCAGGTGATGACGTCGATGGCATTTCTTTACCGCACAAACGAAACGGGAACTCTTGGCACTGATGGACAAGTAGTTGTCCGCGAGATCGCACCGCGTACCTATGCGAGTGTTGGAGTGCGCGGTAGTTACAACGACGAGAGTTTCCAGCGCGGGCTCACCATCGTCAAGGAATGGATTGCCGCCAATCCGCAGTGGCGCGCGGATGGCACGCCGCGCTTCCTCGGCTACAACAGTCCCTTCATTCTGTGGTTCTGGAAGTACGGCGAAGTACAAGT
>JAPLMU010000067.1 GCA_026386795.1 Planctomycetota bacterium | reverse complement strand
CATGCGCGCGAGTTGCGAATCAGTGAACAACTCTGGCTTCCACTCAAGCAATGCCATCATTCGCCCAAGCGTCATGCGGCGCATGGCAACTCCAACCAGGTCGTTCACAAGGAAACGACCTTCTTGCGCGTGTATCGAGAGGGCTATGCCTGCCTCAGCGTCGCGTGTGGCGCGCTCACCGTCACCAATCTCCGCTGCGGCGAACATATCGACTGCAAGAATGCGCGCCGCCGTACGCAGTGGCGCCAGGTGTGGAAGCAAGATGCTGAACATCGGAAATTCGCTAGGAATCACTGCGGCGCTTGAACTCGCACTCGGCAAATGCCTCTTGCCAAGGAGCCGCGCGTCCGTTTCGGACACCGGTACGCCAATGGGAAATCCAAACACCGGACGGCGCGTTGCATCGCGGAGTGTTGCAAGTGGCGCGGCATTGGCCGTCAGCCATTCACGCGAGCCAGCCCACTGCTCACTCCCTGGATACGGCATGGCGTCCATTGCCTCAACGCCGGCCGATTCGTGTGCGGGATCATCAGCGCCAAGGCCCATGGCCACCATTTGGTCTCGAAAGTCCGGCCACACTGCTTGCTCTGGCGAGGCCGCTACCGGCATCATGGCGCGCAACGCTGCAACATGATCAATGCGAACGACCGGTTCGTGAAACCACAGCCACGCGCCGAACGCGATGTATAGAAAGGTGACAGCAAAGATGGCGCGCACGGTCCACGTGAGGATGCGGCGGACCGCCCGGTGAAGCGGAGAACGTTGATCGTTGGCCGAAGTGCCCGGCGTCCCAGCGGTGGATTTCGGATGGTCGACCATAGTGATCGCTCGCTCAACCTCTGCCAAGTGCGCCCGTGGTTCGCACGGTGGAACGTCCCGGTGGCGGCTCATCGTAACGAGCGGGTTTCGCTGGCGCGTGCGGGGCAGATCGGCGGTCGCGGTGTGAATTGTTCGTGGTTTACGGACTTTGCTTGGAATCCGAAGCTCGCGCCGCTTGGCGATCGGTGAATTGGGACTATGTTTGTCAGGCACATGCAGCTCATTCCAACCACTGCCGCCATGCGGAGTCGAATGCACTCGACTCGGTTTATCGGATTGGCAGTGCTGGCTGCGGTGTCAGTCATCGCCCCTGCGCACGCTCAGCAGTTTGTTCAAGAGACCACTACTCGGTTTCCGGTGCAAGCCGAATACACCAACCAGTGCACGGTGGTGGACATTGATAATGATGGCGACCTCGACATCGTCTGGGCAAACGGTCAGGGATATTCCACGCAAGGTACGGCTCTTGCAGTGCGCATCTATGTGAACAATGGCTCGGGCGTATTTGCTGACGAGACATCCACACGAGCAATAGGCATCACCGGTTGGTATCGCGGCGTTGAAGCGGGCGATGTTGATCGTGACGGCGATTGGGATTTGATCTTGGCGAATGATTTCAACAAGCGACCGCAGATTCTGATCAATGACGGCGCGGGTGTGTTCGCCGATCAGACCACCACGCGGCTACCTGCCACCACCATGTCCAGCGCGCGCGCGCAGTTTGGCGACGTAGATAACGATGGCGATCTTGACTTAGTGTTCTGCAACAACGGCACCTCGCGATTTGGTTCTGGCCAGCCGCAGCTCTATCTCAATAACGGCGCGGGCGTGTTCACTGCCACCAGTGGCTATCTGCCCGTTGGAAATGTCAGCGAGCAGATGGACGTCTTGTTCTTTGATGTGGACAACGACCTTGACCTTGACATCCTGCTTGGAACACGCGCAAGTTCGCCGAATCAGAGCCGTCTTTGGAAGAACGACGGCACTGGTCACTACACGAATATCGCTGCGTTTCCTGCGGATTCCACGGCATACAGTTACGACGCGGGCGACATTGATGGCGATGGCGACTTGGACCT
>JAPLMU010000110.1 GCA_026386795.1 Planctomycetota bacterium | reverse complement strand
GTAAGCACCCGTGGTCTGCAGCGTGATAGTGAGTGACTCAGAGCCGCGGTTCTTCCAGTACCAGCCGTGCTGGCCATTGAAGGCAGCCTCAATGACACCTTCATCATTGGCCTTGGTTCCTTTGCCGTAGCCGTGATAGTTGACGTTGGCTTGTGCAGAATCACCGTGGTTATCAAATTGAACTTTGCCACCGCTGCTGAACCATTTGTAATTCACTTTTTCGCCCTTCTGAAGGCTCACCTTAATTTCAGTGCTTTGACCGGGAGCGAGCGTGACTTTCATTTCATCGCTGCGCTGCTGAACCGCGGCAGAAGACGGCGCGGCCTGCTCAAGAACTTCCGTCGCAGGCTTCTGGCGCGCGCTTTCTTCAGCAAGCTCCATCTTTATTTTCCCCATACTTGTCAACCCGATGATCTTGCCTATCCCAGTGGGATCAATTCCGTACTCGGCTGGCATCACTACGGTGACAAGCAACACAGCCGCAGTGGCGGCGGCAAGAATGGTGGACTTTAAAAGTTTCTTGCCCGAAGGGAGCTCTCTGTCGATCGGTATGTTTGTGTTGTACATGGAGGGAGTCTATTTTGAGATGTTCACCTACTCAGGAAACGATGTAACCAGTGACTTGGTATCCCATGAGCAAAAAGCCAAGCATCATCATGACTGCATTGGCGCTGTAGGCGTGCTGCATGAATCCAACTGATTTACGCCAATAATTGATGCCGATCAGAATGACCACCAATGCCAGAATCTGTCCAATTTCCACGCCCACATTGAATGAGATCAGGTTGATCAGCAACCCATCCGAAGACACTTGGTAATCCAAGATCTTGGTGGCAAGACCTAATCCATGGAATAGGCCAAAGATGAATGTTGCAGCCTTGGTGTTTGGTTGGAAGCCGAACCACCGTTGAAACGCACCCATATTGTCTAACGCCTTGTAGACCACCGAAAATCCAATGATGGCATCAATGAGATAAGCGCTGACGCTGATGTGGAGTAGCACGCCAGCAAGCAGAGTCAAAATATGACCGGCGGCAAACAGCGTGACATATATCCCGACATCCTTGGCCCGATAGAGGAAGAAAATCACCCCAAAGAGAAACAACAAGTGGTCGTATCCGGTCATCATGTGTTTCGCCCCTAGGTAGACGAAGGGAATGATGTGAACGCCAGAGATTTCCGAGATATACCCCTTGTCGCCATCGGTGACGCCGTGAGCAAAGGCATTCACTGGAAAGGCGACTAACAATCCGGAGAACGCGGCAACAGATAAAAGAATGTTCGTTTGTATCGCGCGCATAGCGCGGTTCACGCCTTGAAATTGATACTCAGACATCGTGTTTCGCGGGTGGAGAGGCGGACTGCGGAACACGACGCACCAGCGCCATACCGCCGATGAGCAACACCACGATCCCCGCGGCGCCCCAGAGCACGCGGTCCACCAGATCGCGCGCAACGCGATCGACGCTGGCTGCAGCGGCGGGCAAGCGATCTGACTGCACCAACCCGCTGCTTGCCTCGATCAGCTTGCGCGCCTCGGCGGCGGATGTGCCGGCCTCGCGGACGAGCGACTGAAGGTCGGCGATGGAGAGCGACTTGCCTTCGGAAGGCGTGTTGTCAAACCGCGCTACCAGTCCGTCGATGGCGGCGATCACCTTCTGCAGCTCCGCGGAAAGTGCGCGCGCCTCAGCGATGGTTCCGCGCGCCTCCGCCAGCACCGGCGTGAGCGTGCGCTCCTGTTCGGAAAGGCTGGAAATGATGGCTTCGCGCTCCTTGGCCACGCCGCCCAGGATGGCCTCGCGCTGCGCAACCACCTGGTTTGTGATGCTCTGCGTGAGTCGTAGCGCGGTCATCTCCGCCTGCTGCCCCAAGACGTACGGATACCGCGACGAATACCACAGCGCGCGTTCGCCAAGCAGGCGTGCATCGTCGACGGCGAGGGAGACCTCATTGAGTTCCTCCAGAAGCCCACCTGCATCGGCACGCTCGGCGAGCGTTAGCTGGTTGCGGTCGGAAGCAAAGTCCGCCAAGCGCACGAATGACACGATGGTTTGGTCCGGATGCCGCGTGATCCACGCGTCGATCAGCATGCGCAGACGTGCCAGCTCGTCGACTTTCAGGTGATCGGCTGCCTGTTCCCAAAGCGAATCGCGCGCCTTGGCCAGCTGCTTGGCGCCGGCAAGACCGGACTGAAGCGGAATGCCAAAGCCCGCCCAGTGGTGCTCGAGCGCCCACGTCTCCAGCGAGCAAAGCACCAGCATGTCCATGATGGCAACGCTTGGGTTCGGACCAACCGCCACGTCGAGCGACGCGCCCATACCGTTGCGGAGGAAGGCCTGTGTGACCCACATGCACTCCATGTCGCTGCCGCATTCGCGCTGCACTTGGTAGGCCATGGCACCGAGCGCGGAGTTCCAGTCGTCCGACATGCTCATCACCGCCGACTGCAGTGCGAGCGCATGCGCAGTGTCCAGCGTGGCGATGGCTGGGTTGTTCGACGTGACCGCATGGCGACCGCTGGCGATGCAGCCAGCCAAGGGGACGAACCAGCAAAGATTGAGGGCAACTGCCATGCAGCGCGCACGCAAGCACCCAAACTCACTGCGAATCGGCGGTTTCATATAGTTAATGTAACAGGCGGTCGTTCACCCATCTACTGACCAAGGAGCGCGTGACATTTCAAGCGGAGCGTCCAGAGCTCCTACATGCTCTTCAATACAGCAAATTACAGATTGAATCGACCCAATTCCTTGTTCAACGCGACAATGGAGGTTTTCATCTGGTCGGCGGAGTTGGAGAACTCGCCAAGCGATTGAATGGTGACTTTCACATTGTCGGACAAGTTTGCCATGGCCTCACTGATTTGTTTCGCTCCCAAATTCTGGCTATTCATTCCTTGGCTGACATTTCCAAATTGACTCTTCATTACTCCAACACTTTCAATGATGTTGGTCAGCGTGGACCCAATCGTTTCAACCTGTGTGACGCTGTTGTTTACTTGCGACGAGAATTTATCCATTTCCATCACGCCAGTTGATACCGCGCTTTGCATGTGCTTGACAGTGTTCTGAATATCCAAAGTGGCCGCCGCAGTCTGATCGGCAAGACGTCGAATTTCACGGGCAACCACCAGGAAACCGCGGCCACTTTCACCGGCTTTCTCGGCTTCAAGTGCTGCATTGACGCTCAACAAATTGGCTTGGTCCGCAACTTTGGTAATGGTTGTCACCACGCTCGTGATGTCCTGGGGCTTGACGTTGATGTGTTCCAACTTGTCGGAAATGGAAACGCTTTGATTTGCAAGATTCTGCATCACTGATTTCATTTCCACCAATCCAGTTCGACTGGCGGCAGCGACTACCGCTGAGTTTTGCGCCACACCTTCAGCCACGCCCATGGTGTTCATCAATTCCGATCCCGTCACCGTGATTTCGCGTATCGCTGCTGCAATTTGGGCTGTGGAAGCACCGAAATGATGAATGGTGGCCTCTTGTTGCTTGCTGGTTGCATACATTTCAACTGCAGTGCCAGTGAGTGCATCAGTGGCATGCTTCACGCCATCCATCATGGAGGCAACCTGATAAACGCTCCTCATCATGAACGCGCCAACAATGGCAACGATGGCCAGAACCGCACCGGAGACAAGAAGTCCGGTGGACTTCCCCTGCTCCACGGCTTCTTGCGATTGCTTTTCATGGACTACTACCAGCTCTTGCGCAATCGCAATCGCTTTCAGAATGGCTTCTCGGTGCGCTTTGTAATGCGGACCCAATTGCTCGTTGGTAATTTTGATTGCAGTCGCAGAGTCCCCATTATCAATGGCGGTCTGCCAATCACCATGAACGATTTTGAAAAAACTTTCAGCGCTCTCAAACGCATTTTCCAGCAATGCACGGGCAAGAGCGCCTTCTGCACCAGGAGCATTGACCGAAAGTCTTTGACTCCACATGGCGTGACTGTCTCTGTATTTCGATTCCAAAACCTTCAGTTCTTGTAAATACTCCTTCACGACATCCGGTGACTTTGCTACGTTGGTTTGGCGCACCACCAGGTATGGCTCAACAATGAATTCATTCGGTGGAAGCATGTCGCTGATGAGATCCTTGTCGCGCGCCAGCAAGTTGTAGATCGGGCCATTCACCATGACCTTGGAAACAATGCTTTGGTCAGTCCAAAACATCGTGGCAAATCCAAGCACCACAAGAACCCCAATGAGCGCGAACTTTCTTTGAAATGTCATATTAAATGAATAGTAACAAGCGACAATAATTCCGGATTAAATGAATTGCTCTTGGCAACAGCGAATGGCCTGTTTCGTGGCCCCCGCCCTGCGCGCGCGGCGGCGCCGATGAAGCTCAGTTCACAAGCATCGCCGCGGCAATGATGTGCTGCGAAGAGCGCAAACCCGGTTACGTGATGGCAACCCCAAGCACAAATGCGTTCAGGATCAGCAGCACGATCGCCGGAAGGGTTCGGACCAGCGAGTCTCCGATACGGATGCGCGTGGCAATCCCAAGCAGCATGGTGAGCATGAGACCAGCGGCGGCCAAAATAAGCACAGGGCGGTTGAAATAGCCCACCAGCAGTCCGAGCGCCCCCAGGCACTCCAATACGCCGACCAAGATACGAAACCGAGCAAGTCCGTAGCGCTCAAACTCAACTTTCATGCGCGACGTGGAGAGGCAGACGATCCCGTAGAAGAGGAACGCAAAAGCCGATAGTGCACGGGCGATTTCGAAGGCGGTCTGCATCGGGGGATGAGGAAGCCATCGTATGCCCGACGAGGACTCCGGTCGCGGTATATCCTGATGAAATCATGCCCCTCATTAGTTCCATTCTCCAAGTCATCGTTGGCCTCGGTCTCTTAAATGTATGGCTGCTTCGTCGGGGGAGCACCACCGCCTACCGCGGCGGCGAGGCGAAGAACCTGAAGGAAGAGTTCGCAACCTATGGGCTCCCTGCACCGATGTTCTACATTGTCGGCGGCCTGAAGATCATTTGCGGCGTGCTGCTCTTGGTGGGACTGAGGTATCAGCTAGTCGTGCTGCCTGCGGCGGCAGTAGTTGTCGTACTGATGTTGGGCGCGGTTGCCATGCACCTGAAGGTGGGCGATGGCGTAGTGAAGTATGTACCGGCGACGCTGATGCTGGCCATGAGCGGTGCAATCTGCGTGATTTCCACGTTGTAACAACGCTCGCGCCGCGGCGTTCAGTCTGCTGAAGACGCCAGCAGGCGGCGAAGGTCGCGCAGCTTCAACACCACGCCGAGATTCAACACGAGCATTCCAATTGCAAGGGGGATGCCCCGCGGGAACATCGTCACGTTGAACGCGACGATTCCGATGGTGATCGGCAATTGCATCAGGCCCGCTGCGAACCGTGTGCGCGGCAGGAGTAGCAGAATGCCAAGCACCAAGTGCCCCACCGCCAGCCAGTCCATCAGGCCGCCGTCACGGATCAGTTCCCACATCTGTGCACCACGCGAGCCATCACTCATCGGCGGCTTGGCCCACTTGAAGACGTGGTTGGCCGCGGAACCGATCAAGGGAACCGACAGGAGCACGGCGCAAATTGCTTGCAGCCGTCGTTGAATCGGGGGCATGGGGGATTGCTTGGTATCGGTCACCGCACCACACACATCGCCGCTTGGAATCGCACGCCCTCTGATGTTAGGAGTGGCAACCACGTGGCACCGGCATCGGGCGAATATTCCGCGCCGGAGCCGGGTTCATCAGCGGTCATCGGGCGTCCCGCCCATGTCATGGCGCGTATCGATGAGAGGCTGTCGATTCCCTCCGGCATCGCTTGCACCGATACCGAAAGTACTTCGCGCCCAGAAGGCGGCAGAATTCCATTCACGGTGATCAAACGCGTTGCTGATGGAACACCCACCTGCTCACCGGCAGGTCCGTACGGCTGCATGATCGCTGGACGATCAACCACCAGAGGCGCGCCGCCGTCGCGGAACCGAACAGTGACGCGCACTGCAAAGTCCGAGGTTGGCATGTAACGCCGCATACTTGGCACCAACTGGTAGCCAGTGACTTTCACCGAGGACGAGCCTGCGATGTTCCCCGGACTGCCGATGAAACGAATACTGCTGATCGAGTTGATACCAACCGGTACCGTCTGCCGCACGATGGACACTGTTGGATCCGCGGCACTCGGTTGATCGGATCCAATCGGCAGACCGCAAGTCACGTCACCCTCACCACATCCGGCAAGGGTTGCGGGCAAGGCAAGGCCTGGCACATCCTGGCAATTCAGACCGCGACCCCAGAAGAACGCGCCCGCCTCATAGCACTGCGCGTAGGTTGCCTGCCCGCACTGACCACTGCTCAGCGTGCCCGCACCGGTGCGCGGATCGTCAAAGGACACCACGTTTTGGTTGCCGGCATCCGAATCCCAACCGAGCGCTGCGCAATCAAGCGTGACTGGATAGACAAGGTACGGAGAGTTGATCGGATCTGGGCGCATCGGACGCACATTCGTGCCCGGGCCGTCGCGGAACACGTCGCCGTAGTAACTGCGCAGCACTGGATTACCGTTGCAATCCGCCACGTACCCGGGCGCACTGCTCGCCACGCATGAGCCCCAATGAGCAAGCAGCGTGGCCATGTCTTGGCCGTCCACCGAAGCATCACCGTTGAGGTCCGCAATGCATGCTGGAGGCGCGGTTGGGCACGCGCCCCAACCAACCAGCAACTTGGCGAGGTCGGCTCCATCCACGGATCCATTGCCATCCAGATCACCAATGCAACTTCCGCCGCCGCCTACGGTGGCCGTCATGGCGTAACCGAATCCAACGGTGCCCGATGTTGCCACCGGTTGCCACATCACGTACACGCCCGCCACGCTGCTTGAGCGGACCGTGCGTGCTGCCATCACATCGATGGCGTCTTGCATCAACACAACGTCGCTGTTCCAAAGCACCGCCCCAGTGGCTGCATCGATGATGCCAAGGCGCGCCTTGGCGCCAACCGGCGAGCCGTTCTGGAACGCAATCCCAATGCTCGCGGCGTTCACTGTGATCGACACCGGGCCAGACGGATGACGCACGTTGCGTATGCACGCAAAGGATGCATCGATCGGGGTGATGCCGTCGCCCAGAATGATCGACTTTGATTCACCGATCCATAGTTCGTCATCGGCGCATGCGATCGGCGCCACGCGGTCACATGCTTGCAGCAAGCGGTTGGCGGAACCGGCGAGTGTGGCATTGCCACCGGGCGCTACGCGTGCGGGGTCGGTGAGGTCAGTGAGTTTGCCGCGCGCCGCAGCGGACATGAGGGCGAGGTAGGTGCGCGATGCGATCGTCAATGGCGCACTGCGTTCCTCAGTGGTGGGCGGGTGGCGCTGCAGATAGAGCGCGGCCACGCCGGCAACCATCGG
>JAPLMU010000045.1 GCA_026386795.1 Planctomycetota bacterium | reverse complement strand
CCTCGCCATCCGCCTCATCAACCACCCCCATCGCGCGCGCCGCCTGTTCGGCGGTCCACTGCTCCGGCGTGCCTCGTAATGGACTGGCTTCGATCATCGTTTCACCATCAAGGCGCGAACGGGTCCCTCATGCGCGGAAATCACCGCTGAACTTCCGCCGATTTCGGCGTGCCGTTCCGCAAGCGTGCCATGATGCCATGCCGCACCGCATCGTGCGTGGGAGAAGGGAAAGGAAAATGCACGCATTCGAGGGTTACACTCATGATCATGGAAGTTCGGATCCAACTCGACGAGAAGGACATGAAGAGCGCACAGGCACTGTCCGGGATCAGCGACCCGGCAGCGTTGGTGTTGCACGTCCTGCGGGAATACGTCCAATTCCGGAGTCGCCAAGAAATCCTCGGCATGGAGGGGTCGGACCCGGAGGCCAAAGCCCCGCCGCGCCGAAAGCCCCCGGAATTCCGAAACGAGGAGCCGCGGACCGACCCGAACGCGTGAACGCCGGGCCTGCTGCTGACACAAGTCGACCGTGGGTTCTTGCTGATACCAACGCATGCATTGAAACCCACCCCCTCATGCACAAAAATCTATCCCCCCGACACCAACCGCTGCACCTCGATCACCGTCGCCTCCATCTCGCCCGCCGGCACGCCCTCGGCGCGTAGCAACTCGGCGACCGCCTCGCGCAACATCGCGCCGACGCGGCGCGTGGCATTGGCGCACTGTTGCACGCTGCGCCCCGTGCGCGGGCCGATCACTGCGTACGGCAACCCCTCGCTCACATGGAGCCGGAACACCTCGTATTCATCAAGCAGGCCGCGCTCGTCACACTCCGCGTGCGCCACGCGGTGCGCCTCGTTCACCAACTCGAGGGCCCACGCGCGGTCGAACGCATGTACGCCGTCACGGTCATCCATCGGCTCAGCGCCAGCGGCAGTCGCCGAATCAAGCGAGGTCCGCTCCCGGTTGCGCCGCGAATCCGTGCGCAGCGTTCGCCCATGGAACGCCATTCCGTGCATGAGCCAGCGACGCAACTGCAAGCCGCTTGTGCGCCACCGGAGCAACGAGTCCGGCGTCGCCAACATGTGCGCAAAGAATCCAGCGACCAGCTCATCCGGCTCACCAAGCTCACGCAGCGCGGATCCCACCACGTATGCACGCAGTGGTTCGCGGTATCGCTCCATCAAGTACGTGGCAACCGACCGGTGCGCCGTACGCGCCGCCGGACCATCCGGCGTCGCACCGTCGATGATCGTCAACTGCGTGCCGATCCACGTGGCGTGCGTGCTGGGGAAATGGTCGATTACAGGCACGCCGCCCCCGTCCCATGCTTGGTGCCTTCCATCTCTGCCGCTCGTGCCAAGCACGCAAGGATGTCGTCGCGCGTGATTGGTGGATATTCGGCAACGATTTCCTCCGCCGTCATCCCGGCGGACAGCCAACCGAGAACATCTGCCACGGCGATGCGGGTTCCGCCCACGCAGGCCTTGCCGAACCGGATGCCGGGGTCTACAGAAATTCGTTCACGCCAATCCATGACGAAAGGGTAGCACGCGAGAGGTCCGGGGTATCCCCGCACCTATTTCTGTTCCCCGTCCCCGCACCTATTTCCGTTCATACAAATGCCATCTGGGCATTGATGCGCGGATGTGGTGCGTCTGTATAAATAGGTGCGGGGATACCCCGGACACAATTTACTCAAACTTCCCGCGACTGACAATCCGGAAGTCGTACACCTCCGCCAACTGCTTCGCGTCCAACTTCTCAATGGCGTTCAGCTTCGCCACCAGCGGCTTTGGATCATCCATCGCGAGCGCGCCCAGCCGCTCGAACTTGTTTGCCAAGATGTCCTTCAGGTTTGCGTTGGTGTTTCGCGCATGACCACTTGGATACATCACGAAACCACTGTCAAGTGTCCTGCCATCCGTCGTCGTAATCACCACGCTCGTTGGAATGCCGTCCGGATAGTTGCGGTCGTACTCCGCGCCGCCGTGCTCGAACGTCATCTTCTCCATGAACGCGCGCGTGGTCTTATTCACGATCGCCGCTGGGTCATAGTCATACGGCGCTAAGAACAGCGTCTTCCACATGGCATCGTTGCCGTCAGCAATCTTGCCAGTCTTCATCTCCGCGGCCTTCTCCACAGCTTTTCGGAGCAGCGTTCCCACGATGTACACCATCGAATGGTCCGCGCTCTGCCGCGTCTTTGGATCGCGCTTGGCTGGATCGCCAATGATGCCAAATGCCGGCTCGTACGCGACAATCTTGATGCCCTTGATAAGCCCCGGATTCTCCAAGATCTCCGGATGCTTGCGCATCAAGTCGATCATCCCCTGCAGCGCGCCCGCACTCTGGTGCTCATACAGCCCCAGCTTGAAGTGCATGCCCATCACCGCAAAGTCATCGCCCGTGGTACTCAACACCAACGGGAACGGACTGTCGCCCGCCGTCTTCTCAAACTGCCGGAACATGCTCTCTGGATTGCGGAAGATGTCCTTCGGTCCAATGAATCCGCGCATGGAACGCATCATGCTGAGCACCGCAACTTCAGTACTGATCGCCGCGCTCGCGCCCTTGGAATCACTGAGCTGCTTGCCAGCGCGGATCGCACGCCACGGAATGTAGTGCGCAACCACCATGCCAATAGCACTCTCAATCTGCTCCGGCGTCGCGCCCATCATCGCGCCCCACGTGGCCGCACTGGCAATCGCGCCGTGCACCACATGGTCAATCTTGTAGGTCTTGAGGCTGAACACCTCCGCAAGGCGCCCGCGAATCTCATCAGAGAGCATCATGCCGCGCAGCGCCGCAGCGCCATCAAGGCCCTTCATCTGCGCCGCAGCAATCGCCACTGGATAGAAATCATTGTGCCCAAACTCGCCTGCAATGAAGCCAAGTTCCTTGCGGAATCCAAAGTTCGTGCCGTTGGAATCCCATTCGCGCACCGCGCTGCTGTTTGCAACGATCGCCTTCTCTGGCGCAACCTTCACGGTGCTTCCAAAGAACGGAACGCCGTGCGCGTTTGGATATTCAAGCGCCTCTTCGCGCAGGACCACCGGCGCGTTTGCGCACAGAGCCACTGCGCTGATGCCGCACAAGACGCTGTCCGTATGAAAGAGCTTGGTGCGCTCTTGCACCGACTCCGACGGCGAAGCACTCTGCATGAATTCGCAGGCGTACTTACCGAGTTCGAGCGCTTGATTGCAGTTGGGCTTCAGTTCAACGGACATGGAAATCTCCTCAAATCAGGTAGCGGGGTAACGAGCAGCACGCGCGCGGATCGGTCCGCCGCGAGCGCCACAGTGTAGAGAGTTCGGGTGCGCGGATGACCCTACGCCAATCACTCTGCGCCGGTCACTTCAACAGCGCATCAAGCAGCTCAACCACGCCCTTGCCCTCGGTGGCAATGGTTTCCAGAATCGGGCGGCCGCCAGCAATGTCAAGCAGTTCACGCACCAGTTTGGCCTCGCCCGCGTGATCGGCTTTATTGGCAACAAAGAGGTCAGCAATCTCCAGAATGCCCGCCTTGTCCATCTGCACGGAATCGCCCATGCCTGGCACCACCACTACCGCGGTGAGGTCAACATGCTGACGGATAGCAACATCATTCTGACCAGCGCCAACGGTTTCAATGATCAAGGTGTCGAAGCCCGCCGCGCCGATCAAGCCGATGATTTCCGGCAAGCTGCGGTAGTCCTCGCCAACAATCGCCAGCGATCGATAGAAGACTTTGTCATCAACCGCGTTGAAGTCAACGCGCAGTCGGTCGCCAAGCAATGCACCACCAGTGATCGGGCTCATCGGATCGAAGGCAACCACCGCAATGCGTTGCCCGCGTCGAACTGCTTCGTTTGCCATCGCTGCAACCAGCGTGCTCTTGCCTGCGCCTGGGGAACCAGTAATTCCCACAACGCGAGCAGGGCGCTTCACTGCAGTTCCGGCCGGAAGGGACCCGGCATGCGCCATAGAAATCTGCCGCGCCAGCACCGCTTCGCGCGCGTTCGACACCACCGGCGCATACGGCTTCACCGTGGCACGGACGCTGTCCACAATCTCATCCATGCTGGTGCCGGTGTGATAAATCCGCGCAACGCCCGCATCCAGAAGCCCCTGCACATCCGACTGCGGAATGATGCCGCCAACATTCACTGGAATATCAGCGCGACCAACAGCCTTCATTTCATTGAGTAACCGCGGCACCAACACCAAGTGCGAATTCGACATCATCGAAGCAGCAACGCAATCAACATCTTCATCGCGCGCGCCGATCGCCAAACTGCGCGGCGTCTGCCACAGGCCGCTGTAAATCACATGAATCCCTGAGTCGCGCATGACCCGCGCAATCAACTTCACGCCGCGGTCATGACCGTCAAGCCCCATCTTTCCGAGCAGTACGCGCGGGCGATGTGGCAAGTCGCCGCAGCGGTCTTGCTTGGCAATAGCGGTAGTCGGTTCAGCGGTCGAGCGCATGGTCAGACGGTCTTATCGGTGGTGGAATCTGCAGCGGGTTCAGCAGCAGCAGTTGCCGCAGCCTCTTCCTGCGCACGAATCTTGTTCAGATCGCGTCCCTCCTTATCCCAATCTTCGGGATACATGCGCGATGCGATACCGCCAATGATCAGGTTCGCATTCTTGAACTTGTAATCGTCGAGGGTAATGCGCGTGCCGTCCTTCGCAACGATGGTTGCAACGGACTTTGACATCCACTTGGACATATCGATATCTGCAATCTCATTCGCCGGCCAGGCGCGGCTATTGAATTCAAACGATCCATCCGCGTTCAAGCGATATTTCTTACTGGCAGCCGAGAGCCATTCCCAAAGGAACCACGGAACGCCCAGCACTCCGCATCCGATGATGTACAGCCACATCTGAACGGGTCGGTCATACGCGGCTGGCGCAACCGGCTTGCCCTTGTCCACGACTGCCTTGGCTACTTCGTACGCCTTTACATCTTCGATTGAGAGCGGTTGGGCTCCGCCCGGCGCTGTACTTCCTGCGCGAGCCTTTGCTTCCATCTCCTCGGCGGTGGTGGCGGCCACTTCATACGCGGCAACTTCTGATTCCTTGCGCGGGATGGTGACGTAGTAGTCGTACGCACCCCATGCGCCGAGTGCCGCACAGATGACGGCGTAAAGAATGTTCCACCATTTCTGGCGAGCCTGGAGCGTGGTTGCAATAGCCATGAACCGCAGTGTAGCGGTCTGCGGGGCGATGCTGTCGATGGGGTGCGCTTACTTCGGCGCGATCTTCACCGGCTCGACTTCGACGATGTCAAACATCCGCACCGCCTTCCAACCATCGCGCCAACCGTCCACCAGCGCCAAGTGGCGGGGATCGTCGACATACGCCCGGTACGCAGCCTCGGTCCGGAACCCCACATAGATACCAACGTCGTAATCCCCGGTCACATTTGTTCGGCCGGTCAGAAGCGGCACTCCACAGCTGTACGCCGCAACACCCTCAATCGATGGCAGGACGCGGTCGCAGTCCTGAACAAGTTCAGCAGCACGGGACGGATCCTTCAACTGCACGAGCACCACGTGTGTGAGCGGCGCGGTGTCGAGGTCAACTTTTCGGGCGAGCGAGTGCGCGTCCTGAGTGGTCTCGCATGCGGTGAGGGTAACGGCCAACAGCGCGCACGCCGGGGCAAATCGAAGGGTCGTGGCGAAGTTCAGCATGAATGCTCAGTGTAGGGAGGCAGGGTGGCCAGAACAGCCATTGCGCGCATCGCAGCGCAAAAACAAATTCCCCCTGCCGCGGGGGTGGGCTTCCGCAGCAGGGGGGGAGGAACGACGAGCGCCGAAGCGCTTCGTCATTGAAAGTGACGCGATGGGGCGAGCCGTGAGGCGTCGGGTCTCCCTTCCCGGTCGCCCGGCACGTGTGCGCTTGCGCGCGCCAGTGTGCCGGCCGGGGGGCATC
>JAPLMU010000088.1 GCA_026386795.1 Planctomycetota bacterium | reverse complement strand
TGCTCTTTGCAGTGAGCGCTTTCAAGCAGGGCGGGGACTTCCTCAGCATTGAAAACTTTCGCAACCTGCTCAATCAGAATGCGGCGGTCGGCATCCTTGCGGTTGGCATGACACTGGTCATTGTTTCGGCGGGTATTGATCTCTCCGTAGGCAGCATGGTGGTGCTTGCGGCTGCTGTTGGAACCACCGCCATGAACGGGCTCATCGGCGCGGGATGGAGTGAGCCAAGTGCAGTGATTTCCGGCGTGGTAATCACCATTCTTGCGGGCACTGCTGCTGGTTCGCTGAACGGCGCACTCATCGTCTTTGGGCGAATCGCGCCATTCATTGCAACGCTCGGCGGACTCGCTGCGTTTCGCTCCATTGCACTCGCTATCGCTGAGGCTGGCGAAATCCGATCGCAGAGCCCAACCATGTTCAGTGCACTTGGGCGCGGCGGCATTCCGCTTCCATTTGCAGAGAACAGTGCGGGAAAGGCACTGACCATTTCATGGAGCACGGTGATTTTCTTTGTTGTGGCAATCGCCGCGCAATGGTTTCTTTCGCGCGCTCGCTTTGGGCGACAACTGGTGGCGATCGGCGCAAACGAAACTGCCGCGCGGTACGCCGGTGTGCCGGTGGCGTGGATCCGGTTTCGCGTCTATGCCTTGATGGGAGCACTTGCGGGCGTTGCGGGGTTGGTGCAGAGTTCGCGCATGAATTCTGTATCAACCGCGCAGCTTGGGCTCGGTAGCGAACTGGACGCCATTGCTGCAGTGGTGATCGGCGGAACCAGCCTGCGGGGAGGGTTCGGGCGGGTCTGGGGCACCGTCGTGGGCGTGCTGATTCTTGGAATGATCACCAACATTCTGACGATTTCCGGCGTGAGTCCGTATTGGCAAGGCGCGGTGAAGGGCACGGTGATTGTGCTGGCGGTTCTGGTGCAGCGTGGGTCGCGAGCATGAATCAATCGCAGTACTCTGCGCCACATGCTTACACCTCGCTTCTTGGCTCTTTCATCGGCCGCCGTACTTACCGTTTCCGCGCTGCTTACCGTTGCTGCTACGGCACCTGATGCGCCACTCGCATCTTCGCCGGTTCAGCCAACCCCCGCGCCCGTTGTTGCAACAAAGAAGATTGGCGTATCCATTCCCGCCGCTGACCACGGCTGGACCGCAGGCGTGGTGTGGTGGGCGAAGGAGTGCTCGAAGTTGCACCCTGAAATCGAGTGGACGATCGCCACTGCCGAAACTCCAGAGAAGCAAGTCTCTGACATTGAGACGCTCATGGCCAAGAAGGTCGACGCGCTGGTCATCCTTGCAACAGAGTCTGCACCGATTACCCCGGTCGCCGAAGAGGCGCACAACCGCGGCATCTTGGTCATCAACGTTGATCGCGGCTTTCTGAAGCCCGTGGCCGACATCTTCATTGAAGGCGACAACAAAGCCTTTGGTCGCAAGAGCGCGGAATTCATGGTGAGCAAGCTCGGTGGCAAGGGCAAGGCCACCGGCAACATCATTGTGCTTGAAGGCATCCCGTGCACCGTCAACACCGACCGCGTCACTGCGGCACTTGAAGTGTTCAAGGCTGAGCCCGGCATCAAGATCGTCGGACAGCAGGCTGCCAACTGGAATCGCCAGAAGGCGCTCGAAGTGACCGAAACCCTGCTACAAAAGTCTGGAAAAGTGACGGCCATCTGGGCCTCCGATGATGACATGGCGCTCGGCGCAGAACAAGCGCTCCGCGAGAAGGGTGTCGAAGGAGTCTGGATTCTGGGCGGCGCTGGCATGAAGGACATCATCAAGCGCGTCATGGACAAGGACCCGATGTTCCCGGGAGACGTCACCTATCCGCCTTCAATGATCGCCACGGGTATGGAGTTGGCTGCTGGTGTACTGAACGGCGACAAGCGCGCTGAGAAGATGCGGTACATGCCCCAGCACCTGATGATTGATGTGGACTTGGTAACCCCCGCGAACGCGGCGAAGTACTACTTCCCTGCCAGCGTCTATTGAGTATTCGTCCAGCGGTCGCGGTGGCGGATGGTCATGTAAAGGTAATCTGAACACTCCAGAGACGCGGTCGGATATCTCCGGCCGCGTCTCTCATACACACATGAATTCCCACCTCCCTGCCAATCGCGCTGAAACTGCCTTCGAGGATTTCAAGCTTCCGCTACTTCGCGACGCAGCGATGGTTGAAGCCAATCGCTGTCTATTCTGTAGCGACGCTCCGTGCATTAACGCGTGTCCCACGCATATCGATATCCCGCAGTTCATCCGCAAGATCTCCACGGACAATGTGCATGGCTCCGCGAAGACGATCTTTGAATCGAACATCCTGGGAATGAGTTGCGCGCGCGTGTGCCCAGTGGAAGTGCTTTGCGTTGGCGCTTGCGTCTACAACGAGATGGAGCAACCGCCGATCGCCATCGGCAAGTTGCAGCGCTACGCCACTGACATTGCATTCGCCGAAGGATGGAAATTCTTCGAAGCTGGTACGGACACTGGAAAGCGCGTGGCGTTGATCGGCTCGGGTCCGGCCAGTTTGGCCGCCGCGCACGAATTACGCCGCCTTGGGCACGCATGCACCATCTTTGAACGCAAGAACACTATTGGTGGACTCAATGCCAGCGGCGTTGCCCCGTACAAGATGAAAGCTGAACGCGCATTGCAAGAAGCTGACTGGGTGCTCTCCATTGGTGGCATTGACGTGCGCACCGGCGTCACTGTCGGAGAACAGGTTTCGCTTGCATCGCTTGAACAAGATTTCGACGCAGTGTTTGTTGGTGCCGGACTCGGCGCTGACAGTTCCTTGGGTATTCCTGGTGAAGACCTCGCGGGCGTGCATGGCGCGGTGGCGTGGATTGAGGCTATGAAACTTGGGACAATCGATCTTTCCAAGGTTCGCCACGCAGTGGTCATTGGCGGCGGAAACACTGCGGTTGATGCATCACGTGAGTTGCGTGGCCTTGGGGTTCCTTCAGTCACCATGGTGTACCGCGGCGTGAAAGACAACATGAGCGGATACGCCCACGAATGGTCTGCTGCATTCAGTAAGGGCGCTACCGCGGAGTGGCAAGCCGTAGTAACAGCATGCACCGGCGCCGGTCAGGTGCAGCACGTTCAGTGCGTGCGCGTTGATACCGACAAGAATCCAGTCGTTGGAACAGAGTTCACGCTTCCGGCGGACTTGGTTCTCATGGCGATCGGACAAGCAAAGCTGGGACGCGTGCTTGAGGCGATGCCTGGCATCCGTGTGGACCATGGTCGAATCATGGTAGATGAACACGGCTACACCGGTCGCCCGGGTTGGTACGCCGGTGGCGACTGCACGAATGGTGGTAAAGAAGTGGTGAATGCCGCGGCTGAAGGAAAGATTGCAGCACATGCCATTGATGCCGCCGTCATGGGAGACATGGGAGACATGGGAGACATGGGAAACATGAGAGACAAGGGAACTGCAGCCCGCAAGATCGATCGCACCGGAGGTACGTCACATGCCTGACCTAAGCACGAATACCGGCGGCATCCAATCGCCAAATCCATTCTGGCTTGCAAGCGCCCCGCCAGCGAACAGCGGTCGGCAGATTCAACGCGCGTTCGAGGCCGGTTGGGGCGGCGCGGTGTGGAAGACACTGGGCGTTCCGATTCAGAATGTGTCCAGCCGCTTTGCTGGACACACCATCCGCGGCGTGCAGGCGGCGGGCTTTACGAACATCGAACTGATCACCGATCGCCCGCTTGAAACAAATCTGCGAGAAATCGCCGAGACGAAGCGGCTGTTCCCGAAGAACCCGATCATTGTCTCCCTCATGGTGGAAACCGAGGCGGAATGGCGGGAAATCATCAAAAAATCAATTGATGCCGGTGCCGATGGCCTTGAGTTGAATTTCGGCTGCCCGCACGGAATGTGCGAGCGCGGCATGGGCAGCGCAGTCGGCCAAGAGCCTGCTGTGAACGAACGAATCACTGGCTGGGCCGTCAAGTACAGCACAGTGCCGGTCTTGGTGAAGCTGACTCCGAACGTTGGCAACATTGTTCCGCACGGGCTCGCTGCTCGACGCGGCGGCGCGCACGGCGTATCGCTGATCAACACCATTAAGAGCATCATCGGCGTCGACATTGATCGTTTCATCCCGTTGCCACGCGTTGGAAACCTGAGCACCAACGGCGGCTACTGCGGCGCAGCAGTGAAGCCAATCGCGCTGCACATGGTGGCGGCACTTGCGCGCGAGAAGGAGTTTGGACTACCGATCAGCGGCATCGGCGGCATCAGCAATTGGCGTGATGCGGTTGAGTTCATCTTGCTCGGCTCGAGCACCGTACAGGTTGCCACGGAAGTGATGTTGCGTGGCTACAACATTGTGGAAGACATGACGGACGGGTTGCAGGAGTACATGCGCACGCATGGTTTCGATCGTATTGATCAAATGGTTGGCAAAGCCATTCCCGCCTACTCGGAGTGGGGTCACCTTGATATGAACTACGAGACCGTGGCCAAGATTGATGCCGACAAGTGCATCGGTTGCCAACTCTGCGTTGCTGCATGTCACGACGGCGCGCACCAGTGCATCCATCCGCAACAAGACACGCGTGTTCCACACGTTGACGAGTCGGAATGCGTCGGCTGCAATCTCTGCCAAATCGTCTGCCCGGTGCCAGAGTGCATCATCATGACGCCAGTGGATAACGGGCACTCCCCTGCAAGTTGGAACGAATTTGCCAATGAAGGCAAGCCTCTTCGGCCGAAAAAGGGTGCTCACTGAGCACCAAAGATAAGAGACACCACATGACTACCAAGAGCAAGATCGTCCGCTGCGGCCTCATCCAATGCAGCAACCCGCTGAACGACGAGAAGCGCCCCGTCAAGGAAATTCAGAAGGCGATGGTGGACAAACACCTTGCCATGATCGAAGACGCCGGCAAGAAGGGCGTGCAGATTCTGTGCCTGCAAGAGATCTTCAACGGACCATACTTCTGCCCCAGCCAAGACCCGCGCTGGTACGAAGCTGCCGAAGAAGTCCCCGGCCCCACCACCAACCTGATCGCCAACGCTGCTAAGAAGCATGCCATGGTGGTGATAGTTCCGGTGTACGAACGCGAGATGAGCGGCGTCTTCTACAACACCGCTGCTGTCTACGACGCTGATGGCACTTACCTTGGTAAGTACCGCAAGCAACACATTCCGCAAGTCAACCCCGGCTTCTTTGAGAAGTTCTTCTTCAAGCCAGGGAACGGCGGCTATCCCGTCTTCAAGACGCGCTACGCCACCATCGGCGTGTACATCTGCTACGACCGTCACTTCCCGGAGGGCGCGCGATGCTTGGGCCTGAACGGCGCAGAAATCGTCTTCAACCCGTCAGCAACCGTGGCAGGACTCTCGCAATACCTTTGGAAGATTGAGCAGCCCGCGCATGCGGTGGCGAACGGCTACTACATGGGCTGCATCAATCGCGTGGGCACGGAAGCGCCGTGGAACATTGGCAAGTTCTACGGGACGAGCTACTTTGTCAATCCTCGCGGCGAGACGATTGCGCAGGCCAGCGAGGACAACGACGAACTGCTCGTAGCAGACCTTGACCTTGCTGTAATCGATCAAGTGCGCAGCGTCTGGCAGTTCTATCGCGACCGACGCCCCGAGGCGTATCCAGAAATCACTCGTCAATGAGGTCTTTATGAGCGACACCACTTTGATTCGTGGCGGAACGGTCGTTACTGCTGACCGGCAATGGCGCGCTGATGTGTTGGTTGCTGGCCAGAAGGTGGCCGCGGTTGCCGAGAGCCTGCAGGCTCCGGTTGGCGCGCGCGTGATTGAAGCGGGCGGTGCGTTTGTTATGCCAGGGGGCATCGATCCGCACACGCACATGGAGTTGCCGTTCATGGGAACGGTTTCCAAAGATGACTTCTTCACTGGTACCGCTGCAGCAGCAGCCGGCGGAACCACCATGATCATTGACTTTGTGATTCCGGGGCCGGAGCAAAGCCTCCTGGAGGCATTGGATATCTGGAATGGACGCGCCGCGAAAGCCGCTGCCGACTATTCCTTCCACATGGCGATCACCGGTTGGAGCGACCGCACGCACGCAGAAATGGCGGAGGTCACACGCCGCGGCATCAATAGCTTCAAGCACTTCATGGCGTACAAAGGCGCCATTATGGTGGATGACTCGGTACTGGTAAAGAGTTTCATCCGCGTCCGCGACCTCGGCGGAATCTGCCTCGTTCACGCGGAAAATGGCGAGTTAGTAGCCCACTTCCAAAACGAAATATTTGCGCGCGGCATTACTGGGCCAGAAGGGCATCCACTTTCGCGGCCCGCGGAAGTTGAAGGCGAAGCGAGCAACCGCGCCCTACGGATTGCTGAAGTCATTGGTGTACCGCTGTACGTGGTGCACACCAGTTGCAGTGATGCGCTCGACCCGATCGCGCGTGCGCGTGGTGAAGGCCAATGCGCTTTTGGCGAAGCGCTCATTCAGCACTTGATCATCAGTGAAGAGGTCTATCGAAACGAAGACTGGGATCAAGCCGCGCACTACGTCATGAGTCCGCCGTTCCGACCGCGCGAACACCAAGCCGCGCTGTGGCATGGCATCCAGTCCGGTGCTATTCAAGTCATTGGTACTGACCACTGCGTCTTTGACACCGCACAGAAGCGGGCAGGACGTGGCGATTTCCGCAAGATCCCCAATGGCACCGGTGGCATCGAAGACCGCATGAGCGTTCTGTGGCACCACGGCGTTGGCAGCGGGCGGATCACCCCAAGTGAGTTTGTTGCTCTTACCAGTAGCAACGCCGCGCGCATTTATAACTGCTACCCACGCAAGGGCACCATCGCAGTTGGTAGCGACGCCGACATTGTTGTGTGGGATCCAACGGCAACGCGCACCATTTCCGCGCGCACGCACCACCAGAATGGCGACTTCAACGTCTTTGAAGGAATGTCCGTCACTGGCAATGCCGCGGTCACGCTTTCACGCGGCGCGGTGCTCTGGAAAGATGGAAAGCTCCACGCCACGAAGGGATGGGGTCAGTATGTGCCCCGCCCCGCCTTTGCCGATTTCGCGCAATCGCTCGCCGTGCGCAACGCACTTGCACAACCAACCGCAGTCGCGCGGATCTGAGAAACAAACCATGACAGCAGCACCAATCGCACCGGCAATGAAACCGTTCTCCGCCAGCAGTGACGACTTCGTCACCTACACCACCGCTCGCAACTGGATCGGTGGTCAGTGGCGCGACCCGATCTCGAGCACCGTGGTTCAAGATGTGATCAACCCGCGCTTTGGAAAAGTCATTGCACAAGTCAAGATGGGCGCAGCGGATGATGTAGATGCCGCCGTGAAGGCTGGTGCTGCTGCTGCGCGCGACTGGGGACAGTGGCCGATCCGTGACCGCGCGCATGTCTTGTACCGCCTGCGTGAATTGATGCTGAAGAATCTGGACGAACTCGCTTGGCTTCTCTCGCACGAGAACGGCAAAGTGTTCGGCGAAGCGAAAGCGGAAGTAGAAAAAGGTATTGAATGCGTGGAATACGGCTGCTCGCTGCCGAACCTTGCGGCCGGCAACCAACTTGAAGTGAGCCGCGGCGTGGCATGCGAACTTGCTTATGTTCCGCTCGGAGTGGTGGCTGGCGTTACCCCATTCAACTTCCCGATGATGGTTCCACTGTGGATGCTGCCGCAAGCATTGGTCGGCGGCAATTCCTTCGTCCTCAAGCCGAGTGAACGCGTGCCGCTCTCGACGCTGCGGCTGGCGGAATTGCTCGCGCAGGCGGGACTCCCTGCGGGCGTCTTCAACATGGTGCAAGGCGGGCGTGAAGTCGTGGAAGCGCTCTGTGATCATCCGGATATCAAGGCGCTGGGGTTCGTTGGTAGCACCAAAGTTGCCAAGGCCGTGTACGGACGCGCGAGTACCAACGGCATGCGCGCACTCTGCCTCGGCGGCGCCAAGAATCACCTGATTGTGGTGCCCGACGCGGACCTGCAAGTCACGGCAGAAAATATCGTCGCTTCCTTCACAGGTTGCGCTGGTCAGCGCTGCATGGCCGCCAGTGTGCTGCTTGCCGTCGGCGATGTCGACCACATCCTTGCGGCAGTGCGCGATCGCGCTGCCAAGATCACCGTGGGTAAAGATCTTGGACCCGTTACGACGGCGGCGGCGCGTGATCGCATCAACCGATACATCGACCAAGCTGAGAAGGCTGGCGCCAAGGTCACCCTTGACGGCCGAACGTCTGGCGCGGGAGCGAACAATGCCGGCGGCTATTGGGTTGGTCCAACGATTATCGAAGGGGTCACTCCGGAAATGGCTGCCGCACGCGAGGAGATCTTTGGCCCAGTGCTCAGCGTGATCCGCGTGCCTAACCTAGATAAGGCGATCGAGATTGAAAATGCCAGTCCCTACGGTAATGCCAGCAGTATCTACACCTCCAGCGGTGACTTGGCGCGACGCGTGATCGACCGCGTGGAGGCTGGCATGTGCGGCGTGAACATCGGAGTACCCGTGCCGCGCGAGCCGTTTGGCTTTGGCGGCTGGAACGACTCCTGCTTTGGCCACGGCAATATCACTGGCTGGGATGGCTACCGTTTCTGGACGCGGCAACGAAAGCTCACCAGCAAGTGGGCACTGCAACGCGATCACAATTGGATGAGCTGAGAAATCTGCAAGCACCATGAACACCACCAAGCACACCGACGCAACCCATGCTCCCCACGCATCCGCTGGGCACATGAGTTCGCGCGAGATGATCGACACCTGCAAGAAGTACAGCCTGTTCTCTTGGAGCGCGACTGGCAAAGTGGATCCACTGCCGATCGTGCGCGCCGAGGGCATCTACCTGTACGGACCCGAAGGACAGCGCTGGATCGATTTCAACAGCCAGTTGATGAGCGTGAACATCGGCCACGGCCATCCCAAGGTGATCAAAGCGATTCAAGATCAAGCCGCCACGCTGGCGTATGCCTACCCGGGTATGGCAACCGAGATCCGCGCGAAACTCTCGCTGCGCTTGGCGGAGTTACTTCCCGGTGATCTCAACACATTCTTCTACACCCTCGGTGGTGCGGAAGCAAACGAAAACGCTATCAAAGCCGTGCGCATGTTCACGGGGCGCAACAAGATCCTGGTGCGCTATCGCAGTTACCACGGAGCGACTAACGGCGCCATCAGTCTCACCGGCGATCCGCGGCGCTGGCCGACGGAGCCCGGCATGCCCGGTGTGGTGCGGGTCATGGACCCGAAGCCCTATGAATTCAGCTTTGGAAGCACCGACGAGGAAATCGTCACCAACAACCTGAAGTACTTGGAAGAAGTGATCCAATACGAGGGACCGAAGAACATTGCGGCGATGTTCATTGAGACCGTGACCGGTACCAACGGCATCCTTCCGCCACCGAAGGGTTATCTCAAGGGACTCAAGACGCTCCTGGAGAAGTACGGCATCCTGCTGGTCTGCGACGAAGTCATGTGCGGTTGGGGACGCACCGGCAAACTGTTCGCGTTTGAGCACGGTGACATTGTTCCGGACATCTGCACGATGGCGAAGGGACTCACGAGTAGCTATCTACCGCTCGGCGTCATGGCGGTGAGCGACCGCATCGCCGCGCATTTCCAAGAGAACGTCTTTTGGGGCGGTCTCACCTACAACGCACATCCACTGTGCCTAGCGTGCGCACTTGCTGCGATCAATGTGATTGTTGAAGAAGGCATGGTTGAACACTCGGCACATATGGGTACGGTGATGCGCGGGCACATGGCGCGCCTTGCCAAGAAGCACCGCTGCATCAAGGAGCATCGCAACATCGGACTCTTTGGCACCATTGAACTGCAGAAGAATGCAGCAGGTGAACGTTTGGTCCCGTACGCCGGCAGTCACCCGGTGATGGGCAAACTTGGAACCTTCTTCCGCGACAACGGACTCTTCACAGTGCTGCAGTGGAACTTAGTGATGTGCAATCCGCCGCTGTGTATCACTGAACAGCAGATGGCCGAATCGTTTGACATCATCGATCGCGGACTTGACCTCGTCGACGCGGTGTTCGAAGGATGATTGACGGACCATTCGTCATCGCGGGTGCGGTCACTGGGTGCGTCGTCGGACTGACTGGGGTCGGTGGCGGCGCACTGATGACGCCTATTCTCATTCTGCTCTTTGGTATCTCGCCAGCAACGGCGGTAGCGACCGACCTGTGGTTTGCGCCGCTCACCAAATTGGCTGCAGTCGCAATCCATCAACGCGGCGGCAATGTCGACTGGCAAGTGGTGCGCCGACTGTGGATGGGCAGCATTCCAGTAGCGATCGCTGTCGTGGTGCTCATGGCGGTCGGCATGAGGCTTGAACGCATCGAGTGGCTTACGAAAGCGATCGGTGCAGTGGTAGCAGTGACTGCGGTCGGTCTTGTACTGGCGCCGTGGCTGCAGGCCGTCGCTCGCAATCGGCGCGTCGCAGCACCTGCGCGCTTCAAAGAGCGGCAAGGCGGGCTCACCGTGTTCGCAGGCAGTGTGCTCGGATTGCTGGTGGCGCTGACTTCGGTGGGCGCGGGGGCGCTG
>JAPLMU010000152.1 GCA_026386795.1 Planctomycetota bacterium | reverse complement strand
TGCGGAGAGCGCGTTGACGACGAAGGCGCGGGAGGTGGCGGGGTCGTACGCGGCAATCTCCGCGGCCGAGACGTCGTATCCACCGGAGGTTGAGCGACCAAGGAACTGCAGCGTGATGAATGGCGTACCCGCGAAGGCGGCGGCAGAGAGCGAAGCGGCGAGGAGCGAGGCGAAGTGCAGGCGCATGCGGATCTCCGGTTTCAAGCAGGGCAGAACGGTTTAGATGTAGGCGAAAATGCTCCGCAAAGATTGTGTGATTCCTGTTCGGGGCGGACTCATGAATGGTCAAGTTGGTGTTCAGAGGGCGTCGCGCACGATGGCGCAGTCGGCGGAATAGAGCTTGGGTACTCGCGCCTCCGCATCATTCATCACCGCACTTCACCCCCGCGCTTCTTGCGGCGAAACAAGTTGCTAAATCTCACGCGAACTAGAGCCGTGATTCAGGGATGCGCCCCATTGCGCGCCTACCTTCCGTCCGTCTTTACATCGTGAAACGCAAGGAGCAACCGCGGCAAACCCGCACGGAGGCGATCCCATGTCGCAACATCCTGATTCCATTGACGCACGCGCAATTGCGCGCGTGCTCGGAGATCCTTCGCACCCCATTCATGTATTGGCGCGGGGGAAACTCCTTCGGGCGACGGAATGGGCCGGAAACCCTGGATTCCCCATAAATGTTGGGCAGATTGCACAGATCGTGGCAGCAAAGGGTTGACTTGACCTCTATCTAGGAGTAGAGGTATGGACAATGCCCCGCGGCCCATCCGTTTCCCGATCGAGTTGGATGATGCGCTGGTACACATCCGGCTTCTGGCCCACCAGAGACATGGCTTCTTGGTCGACCGACGCAGCACGCGCCGCGCCATGCGCAAGGTCGCGGCCACCCAAGACATGGTGTGGGAACTGCTCGTCCAGTTGTCGCCTACCGACTTTCACGACGGGCCACTTCCAGATCACCACTGTCCGGACCGCGAGGTATGGATCTTCTGCCCCACACTCAATGGCAGGCGCATGTACTTGAAGATCGCCTTCCGACGCGTGCAGGAGAGTTCAGAGTCCGCGCTCGTGATTTGGTCCTTTCATCAACCTCGATTTCCAATGCGCTGACCACCCGCATGAACACCACACAACATTCCAAGCGCACGCTGTTCTGCCCGATCTGCTCGACCAAGCGGGACGCCACGTTCGTTGAATACGACGAGCAGTGCGAGATCCACGGCATCAAACTGCCCTACCACGTCACGGCCTACCAATGCCGGACGTGCGGCGAAGAATTGGCCGACCCCGCCGACCCAGACCTGATGCGTCCGGTCTACGACGCGTACCGCATCGCGTCGGGCACGCTGCATCCTGACGAAGTGAAAGCAATCCGCGAACGCGCGGGGCTCAGCCAAGTGGCGTTCGCGACGCTCCTCGGTATGAGCCCAGCCACCATCAATCGCTATGAGATGGGCTCGCCGATCGCAATAAAGGAAGACAACCTGATCCGCATGACCGGCATCCCAAGTGCCCTGCGCATGCTGATGCAACAGCGCGGTCACCTGCTGAAACCAGGTCAGCGGCCGGGGAGGTAACGTGACGTCACACGCAGTGCGCGTTGAATCGTGCCCCAACTACATCCCGCCCACCACCGGCTCACCATGAAGAACATCTCGACTACATCCGGTCTGCGCGTGCTCGGAATTTGTTTCGCTGCGCTGCTTCCGCTCACAATCGCAAGCGCAACCGCCCTCGGGGCGTGGACGACCGCTGCAATGACATCCATCAAGTTCTACAAAGGAGCCGGCTCAAGCACGGTGCTCTTCAACAGTAACGGCCGCAGCTTCTATGAAGGCGCGGGCTCAAGCAAAGTACTTCTCAACGTGAGCGGCACGAAGGCCTATGAGGGTGCGGGGAGCAGCAAGGCGCTGTTCACCGTGTCCGGCACGAAAGTGTTCCGCGGCGCAGGCACATCAGAATGCTTGTGGAACATCACCAGCGGCAAGGTGTACGAAGGCGCTGGTTCCTCCAAGGCGCTGTTCAACGTCTCCGGCACCAAGCTGTACCGCGGCGCAGGAACGTCGGAAGTGGTGTGCAACTGGTCCGGCGGAAGCCTGGAAACCAGCGAGATTGCGGCGATGGTGTGGCTGATTGAAGCACCGTGACGGTGCAAGCCCAACCACTGCCACACGAATACCAATGGGTATAGTTGCTCCCCATGAGCGAAACTCCTGCACCTCCGATTCAACTCGTCCCGGGCAATTCCCTGATCACCAAGACCCCAGAGGAAGGACGAATGCTTGCCATCAAAATGTCTCGACTCATCATCAAGGCTACGCAGCCAGACAACGCAGTGCGTGAACGGCTCCGCGGGGTCTATGCCGAGGATGCCGGCATGCTGATCGCCATCGGCCAGACAGTCGCCACTGAGTTTGCGACCATTGCCGCCGCCAATAATTATTGGAGATAACGAGGCAGGAAGAGCGCTTATTCCGTAAACGCATTGCCTTTCCTTGCCTTGCGTTGATTCCGTGGCACACTTCGGGCTCATAGAGAGGCTGTGAAAAGGGGTCGTCCGCGCACATTCCCGTGTGCCTGGAAGGGTGTGTTATTCGTTCTTTCCCCTGTTAGATAAGTTTCCAGCCATGATCACCAATAAGTTGTTTCTCTCCGGGTTTGCCACCGTTGCTCTCATTTCATCCGCTGCCTCCGCTGACGTGACGATTTCGTTCACCGGCTTGACGCTCGCTGGATACCAATTCGCTGAGGCCATCACGCCCGGGCAGATCGCTGGCACGCTGACTGGCGCCACCATCAATGTTCAAATGACCAATTCGTTTTGGTTCACAAAGGCCAACGATTTGACCCTGTACCTGGACGTCGCTCCCGTGAGCACTGGCGGTCTCCTGCAAATCGGTGGCGCCGTGAATACCGGCGCCGCTGAGCGTCGTGCATGGCCAACCGGTGGCGGACTCTTCTCCACCACCTCCACCGGGCGCGTGGACTTGAACAGCGCCATCAACCTGGCAAACCATCCAGACATGTCGTTCTGGCTCGGTAACGGTCGCGAGAGTTACATCGCGTCCGGAACATGGACGGGAAGCATCGTTCTGCACGGCGTCAATCTGGTGGTTGCTCCATCGCCAGGCGCCCTCGCCCTGCTGGCAGTGTCTGGAATTGTTGCCCGTCGCCGTCGCGCGTAAGCGTGGCGGTTGCCGAGTAACCTGCCCTGATGCCCGTCAATACCAAGACCGCCGCACGTCGTCACCTGTTCTTCAAGTGCATGGGATGTCTGCGTGGTGAATTGGATCGGATCGAAGCCGCACATCGTGCTGGAACGCTGACCACCACCGGCAACTGGACGCCTGGTCAGAATCTTGACCACTGCGCGGTGCCTCTTGAAGAGGGCCTTGATGGCTCGACCAAGAAGGTGTCGTTCGTCGTGCGGCTCTTTGCCAAACTGATCAAGCCCGTGATCCTGAAAGCGAAGCCCGATGCCATGCGCCCAGGATTCAACGTCGGCAAGTCAAACCCGGAGCTCATGCCCAGCCCCGGCGTCACCTTTGAACAAGGCATGGGACGAATCCGCCGCGCACTCGCACGGATCGAATCCGGCGAGCGCATGACCAAGCCCAGCCCCTGGCTCGGCGCCATGACCCATGAGGAATGGGTGCGGCTCAACCTGAACCACACGGCCATGCACTTTGGATTCTTGACATACCCGGGCGCGGCGCCTCTTTAGAATGGCGGTATGAGATCGATCTACACGGCTACCGGGGCACTCCTACTTGCAACACACGCACTGTTCGCACAGACGGTCGCAACAGCGCCCACGACGCCACCAGCGGTCGCCGCGCCGGATTGGCTGCTTGATCAGAACAAGGTGATCGCAGAAGCGAAAGAGGTCACCACCGAGAAGTACCCCGACGCTGACACGGTGATGGTCTCTGAATACCAACGCACCGAATACAAGGCGGACGGAAGTTTCGTGACCCTTGATGATCAGTACGTGAAAGTGCTCACCGAGGCTGGCCGCACGAATGCTCGGGAGCGCACCTTTGGTTTCGATGCCGCGTACGGCGGAATGGAAATCCTTGGAGTCGATGTCATCAAGCCCAGTGGCGCGGTGACTTCACATGATCCATCGCAGATCAGTAAAGAACAGGTCAGCACCTCAAGCATGGGCGCGAACATCTTCGACCCAAATGAAAAGATGGTCGTCGCCGCACTTCCAGGAGTTGAGATTGGCGACCTGGTGCACTTCTATGTCCGCAGCTGGGAATCAAAGCCGCGCATGCAAGGAAACTTTGCAGACATGTGCGTGCTCGAATCGCCAGACCCAATCAAAAATTGCGTCTACGAATATGTGTGCCCGAAAGATCGTGCGCTGCGCAGCAAGGCGCTGCTCTCTGAGATCAAGGGAACCGTCACATCATCCGAGCGCACCGCCGGTGACAACGTCATCTGCACATGGACCGGCAAGGACATTCCACAACTGTTCCCCGAGCCGCAGATGCCTGACTACTACACAGTTGGACAACGCCTGCGCGTCAGCACACTTGCCGATTGGAAGGAAGTCAGCCGCTGGTATTCCAAACTCACCAAGCCACATTTGGACGCAATAACACCAGAAATGAAGGCGAAAGTGGCAACAATCACCGCCGGACTCAAGACCGACGAAGAACGCATCAAGGCGATCTTTAAGTTCGTTAGCCAAGAGATCCGCTACATGGGCATCACCACCGAGAAAGATGCCCCCGGCTACGAACCGCACGATGTGAACATCACCTTTGAGAATCGCTACGGCGTGTGTCGCGACAAGGCCGCGCTGTTGGTGGCGATGCTCTCCGCCGGCGGAATTGAATCGTTCCCGGTTCTTGTGAACGCTGGCGAGAAACTTGATGTTGAAGTTCCGTCCATCTCGTTTAACCATGCCATCACCGCGGCGCGTGGCAAGGATGGCAAATACATCCTGATGGACAGCACTGATGAGAGCACCGCAGATTTGTTGCCGCAATATCTGCAAGACAAGAGTTACCTAGTTGCCACAACGGAAGGCGAAACCCTCATGACATCACCGGTCGCATCCGCTGATGACAACATGATGACGGCGAAGACCACCGTCAAAGTTGCCGACGATGGCAGCGCCACTGGCACCACAGTGATCGCCTTCGAAGGGATCAACGACAACGCTTACCGCGGGTCATTTCTGCAAGCCAAGCCCGCCGATATTCGCCGCGGATTTGAGCGCGCAGTCAAGGGAATGCTGCCTGGTGGAACACTCACCGGCATGAGCCTCACGCCGAAAGACATGAAGGACAGCACGCAAAAGATTCGACTCACTCTTGAGTGGACCGCACCGAATCTCTTAGTGGCGGGCGGCAACGCTGCGCAGTTGGATCTTCCATACATGGGCTACGGTTTCGGCGTTGTCACGCGCATGATCGGTGCAGGGCTGCAGCTTGATAAGCGCCGCTTCCCGCTTGTGATGCAACAGCCGTGCGGCGTGCATGAGGACCTAGAAATCACGCTGCCCGCAAGTTTGGGAGCGCCAATTGCGCTGCCGCAGTACGAGAACACCGAGCATAAGGACTTCACCGTTTCGCAATTGATTTCCGCGACATCGGGGCAAATCAATGCCTCCATTGATATCCGTGTGAAGTCACCGGAAATTGCACCCGACCAATACCCGCTCCTCAAACGCGCCATGGCGAACATGGAAATCAATGGGCGGCAGCAGCCGGTGTTTGCGCGGGTTTCAACCACTAACGCACCGCCAGCTCCGAGCGCGAATCTGGAAATTGTTCACACGACGCGGACGCTCCGCATGGACAGCCCAACCAGCTGGTCGACGCGACGCGAGGTGACGGAGAAGGTGCTCACCACTGCAGGAGTGAAATCGGCAAGCGAACTCCAGATTGCCTACAACCCTGCGTGGGAAACCGCAACGCTTGAGTATGCACGGGTCACCCAGAAGGACGGCACCGTCCGTACGGTGAGGCCTGAGGAAATCAACGTGATGGACGCGGGATGGGTTGCCAGTGCGCCGCGCTATCCGGGCGGGAAGACTCTGGTGGTTTCCTTGCCGGGCGTCGAAGTGGGTTCGACCATTGAGTACGCGGTGACGGAGACTGCCAAGGAGCAGCCGATCTTCAGCAGCGGCGCTTCATTCACAACCAGTGACCGCGTTCGTGAGATGGTGCTGTCCTATGACCTGCCGGACGGAGTCACTCCGAAGATTGAAATGGACTTCCCCGCGGAAGGCCACATGACTGAAGAGAAGAAGGACGGCAGACACGTCATGACCTTCACATGGAAGGACCTTGAGCCGCGCCAGCGCGAGGCCTCCGCCCCGCCATCATGGATGGATTCACCTGATTTCATCATGAGCACTGGTAGCTGGACCACCTACGCCACCGAAGTGGGTAGCCACGCAAATCCCATGCTTGTTGGGCAAACCGCCAGCATCGCCAAGGCCAAGGAACTGGCTGCAACCAAGGACACGCCGGTTGCCCAGATGACCGCCATCCGTGACTTTGTGGCGCGACAAATTCGCAGCGACGGTCCGGGAATCGGTTCACTACCGCTCTCCGCAGCATTCTCGCCAGCCGACGTGACACTGAAAGATGGCTACGGAAACTTTGACGACCGATCAATCCTCCTCTGCACCATGTTGCGCGGTGCGGGCTTTGACGCGGAGATTGACTTGGCTTCGTGGGGCACGAAGGAACCAACCATCCAGAAGCGTCAGCTCGACTATCCGTCGGACACCTACTTCGGCGGCATCGTCTGCCGCGTAAAGCATCCGCAGAGCGGTGAGTGGCTGCCCCTCGACAGTCTGTCACAGTACGCGCCGCTTGGCGCAACATCACTGAATGGCCAGCCAGGGCTCACCATGGACGGCGCGTCGTTCACATGGAAAGACCCGAAGGGTATGGAAGACCTTGGTGAGACTGAAATCACCATGGACTTTGACGCCGAAGGCACTGCGATCATCACGACGGTTTCACGCTTCCATGGCAATGATCACGCAGGGTTCGTACAGGCGTTTACAGAGATGACGCCTGAGGAGCGAAGCCGAACCTTCCAAGGCATGGTCAGTGGCATTGCGCAGAACGCTGTGCCGCAGGGCGAATTGGAAACGGACTTCACATACCCAGCGACATTGAAGTTCGCCGTGAAGGTTGATCGGTATGGAGTGAAGAACGCGGGCGGTCTGTACTTTGACCTGCCGAATGTTCCGGCGCAAATCATGCCGACCGATGCAGATCACCGCGAACGTGCGCTTCTCTCAAGCACTGAACACAAGTCGCTCAATACGTGGAAAGTGACCGCACCGGCCGGACTCGAGCCGATCATTCAGCCTGAGCAACTCGATTGGCGCGGACCGGGAAACCTCGGATCCGTGCGATTTACTGCTGAACGCGGCGCAGGAACCGATGCAACACGCTTGACCTACACGCTCACCATGGACTTGGCGCCAGCCATCATTCCGGTCGGTAACTACAGCGCGCTCCTTGATTTGAATCGTCACTTCACGCACCCTTCCGCGCGGCGAGTGCTCTTGCAACCGGCCGCAAAGGCGGATGTTGTCACGCCGCTTTCGCGCAAATGAGCAATGCGAGTGACATGACCCGCGATCGCGCTAGCAATGTCACACAGCGGAGTGCGGCAACGGCAATTGTTCGATTTCAAAGAGATGAACGCAGCGAACTCACCGACCGCGTGGCGATTGAAGAGCCACTGGAGATTCGCGTTGACTTTGTTGCCAACGGTGAGCGCTCCGTCCGCAGTCTGTCCATCACCATGCGCACCCCTGGGCATGATGAGGAACTAGCCGCCGGATTCCTGATGTCCGAAGGGCTGGTGCGTTCTGCACGCGACATCGAATCGATCCGCCCGTGCGGACCAGAGAGCGGCGCGCACGATGGAAACAATGTGGTCAAGGTGCGCATAGCCGACCACGCCACAATTTCATGGCCAAACGTGGAGCGCCACTTCTACGCAACTTCCAGTTGCGGCGTATGCGGCAAAGCATCGCTCGAGGCACTTGAGGTGCCCGGACTATGCCCCATTCCGCGCGATGGATTCCGATTCACGGTTGAGGCCGTTCGCATGTTGCCCGCTCGCCTCCGCGCGCAGCAGTCGGTGTTTGAAGAAACCGGCGGACTGCACGCGGCAGCGCTCTTCAACTCGGCGGGCGAATTACTTGCGATCCGAGAAGATGTCGGGCGCCACAACGCCGTCGACAAGTTGCTCGGCGCGCAGTTCTTCCAGGGGCATACGCCACTCTCAAGCAACCTGCTCTTCCTGAGCGGGCGCATCAGCTTTGAACTGGCGCAGAAGGCGCTGGCGGGCGGCATTCCGATGGTGGTAGCGGTGGGTGCGCCGTCCAGTCTTGCGATTGAACTTGCAAAGCGATTTGACATTACGCTGATCGGATTCCTGCGCGGCGAGCGCTTCAATGTGTACAGCGGCGAATGGCGACTGACTGGCAACTGACTGGCGAAACGGCATGAAACTCCGAATCCGAAAGAACTCCCTGCGCCTGCGACTTCAACAACATGAAGTGAAGCAACTTGTTGCTGATGGCGCGGTGATTGATGAAACATGTTTCGGCACAGAGACGCTGCGCTGCTCTGTTGAGACAAGCGCCGATGTCAGCGCCCTGTGCGCCGAACTAACAAGCAACACCATCCGCATTCGCGTGCCGTTGGCTGCCGCATTGAACTGGGCGAACTCGGATGAAGTTGGAATGCTTGCCGAACAAGTCACGCCTGCTGGTCCACTGCTCATACTCATTGAAAAAGACTTCGCATGTCTGCAACCGCGCGACCCGTCTCTGCGCGAAGATGATTCCGACGCGTTCATGAATCCCAATTCATCGTGTGGCCCGTGAAGCAAGTGCTCCACCAACTCATTTCATGAATCAACCAACCAACCGTCCGCGCACGCCGCAGTTTCTGAGCCCAGCATTTCTCAGCCCGGAGCTGCTTGACCCCGGTATTCGAATTGGCGCTCCCGCGGCGGCATCGGGCGGCGCACCGGCCGTGACGGTGGCGCTCACCACATCAGTGGCGCAAATGGGCGTGGCGCGCACCATGGCAACGCTCCTGCGTGTCAACCAAACTACCGGCTTTGACTGCCCCGGCTGCGCGTGGCCAGACCCGGCAGGCAGCCGTTCCAAGTTTGAATTTTGCGAAAACGGCGCGAAAGCAATCGCTGAAGAAGCGACGCTCGCTCGCGCCACTCCCGCATTCTTTGCAGCGCATTCCGTTGAGGAACTTTCACGGCAAAGCGATTACCAACTCGGCAAGCAAGGCCGCATCACCGAGCCGATGTACCTGCCGCGCGGGGGCACGCACTATGTGCCTATCTCATGGGCAAACGCCTTCACGGTGATTGCTGATGAACTCAAGGCCTTGAAATCCTCAAACAAGGCGCTCTTCTACACGTCCGGCCGCACCAGTAACGAAGCTGCGTTCCTCTATCAGTTGTTCGTGCGCATGTTCGGCACCAACAACCTCCCCGACTGTTCCAACATGTGTCACGAGTCGAGCGGCGTTGGCATGATGCGAACAATCGGATCCGGCAAAGGCACTGTCACGCTCAAAGACTTTGAGTCCGCAGACTGCATTGTGGTGATCGGTCAGAATCCGGGCACCAACCATCCGCGCATGCTGATCACGCTGCAAGAAGCCGCGCGCCGCGGTTGCAAGATCGTGAGCATCAACCCGCTTGCCGAAGCTGGCCTGAAGCGATTCCGCCACCCGCAAGAAGTCGGCGGCATGTTGGGTATGAGCACCGCCCTTGCCACGCACCATGTGCCAGTGCGCATCAATGGCGATGTGGCGCTTCTGAAAGGATTTCAGAAAGCGATCTTGGAAATGCCGGGCGCGCGCGTCGATCGTGAGTTCATCAGCCAATACACCGAAGGGTTCGATGCATACCGCGCGAATCTTGAGGCGGAAGAGTGGAGCGCCATCGTGGAGGGCTCCGGCATTTCCGAAGCCGAGATTCGCGAAATTGCAGATGTCATCGGCAAGTCACAGGCGATGATTTGCTGCTGGGCGATGGGGCTGACGCAACACCAGAATGCAGTTGCCAATATTCAAGAGATCATCAATCTCTTGATGCTGGGCGGGCACCTTGGGCGCCCTGGCGCTGGCGCGTGTCCCGTGCGCGGGCACAGCAATGTGCAAGGCGATCGCACCATGGGGATCTGGGAACGTCCAAGCCCAGCGTTCCTCAAGAGTCTCGCCGACGAGTTTGGCTTCGAGCCTCCCGTTGAGCACGGCCACAGCACCGTTGAAGCCATCAACGCCATGCATCATGGACAAGCGAAAGTGTTCATCGCACTTGGCGGCAACTTCCTCTCGGCAACGCCGGACACCGCATACACCGCGCAGGCGCTCACCAACTGCAGCCTGACCGTACAGATTTCCACCAAGCTGAATCGATCGCATCTCATCACCGGCGATCATGCATTGATGCTGCCCTGCCTTGGTCGGACCGAGCGAGATATCCAAAGCAGCGGCGCGCAATTTGTGAGCGTGGAGGACTCCATGGGAATCGTTCACGCATCC
>JAPLMU010000129.1 GCA_026386795.1 Planctomycetota bacterium | reverse complement strand
GTTGCACAGCGCTGCGCTGGGTTCTCTATGTCGATGCTCCGCTATCGCTATCCACGCGAAGTTGCGCCGCCTGGCGTTGATCCGATGGCGCATCTGCGAATCTTGGTTGAAGATGGCGCGGCCCAGCGTTGGCCGGCGAGTTCTTCATGCAGAGAAAGTATCCCCGCAAAGGTCCGTGCGCAACTCGATCACGAATTCGCAATCATCGCTGAACTTGGCTATGCGTGTTATTTCCTCACCGTGCATGCCATTGTCAGCTTTGCACGCGCGAACAACATTCTCTGCCAAGGGCGCGGCGCAGCGGCAAATAGCGCCGTCTGTTTCTGCTTAGGAATTACTGCTGTTGATCCAACTCGCAGCGACATGCTCTTTGAGCGATTCATCAGCCGCGAACGCGACGAGCCGCCAGACATAGACGTTGACTTTGAACACGAGCGTCGCGAGGAAGTGATTCAATTCATCTACCGAACCTGGGGTCGATCCCGGGCAGCTCTTTGCGCGGAAGTCATCTGCTTCCGCGACCGCAGCTCCTTGCGTGAGGCAGCCAAAGCGCTTGGTGTTCCGTCTGAGTCGCCGGACGCGGTGCGCATTGCGGCAGCGCTTGAAGGATTTCCTCGGCACCTTTCGCAACATGTTGGAGGCTTCATTATCACTGATGGCCCACTGTGCGAACTTGTACCGGTGCGCAATGCTCGCATGGACGCACGCACCATTGTTGAGTGGGATAAAGACGACATTGATGCCATGGGAATGTTGAAGATGGATGTATTAGCGCTTGGCATGCTCACGGCCATTCGCAAGGCGATTGACTTGGGAAACGCGCATCCAGTGCCGAGCTGGCCGCTCGACTCTTCCGGCGCGGGCGCACTGATGTACCGCACCGTTCCTGCCGAAGATGCGGCCACTTACCAGATGACGTGTCGCGCAGATACTGTGGGCGTGTTTCAAATCGAGAGCCGCGCGCAGATGAGCATGTTGCCGCGCCTGAAACCGCGGTGTTTCTATGACCTTGTTATTGAGGTAGCCATTGTGCGCCCAGGACCTATTCAAGGCGACATGGTGCATCCCTATCTGCGCCGACGCGACGGCATCGATCCGACGCACTATCCAAACGAAGCAATGCGCGCAGTGCTTGGAAAAACACTTGGAGTGCCGCTCTTTCAGGAGCAGGCGATGTTGCTTGCGGTAGTGGCGGCTGGGTTCACGCCCGGCGAGGCAGACAAACTGCGCCGAGCGATTGCCTCCTGGAAACGATCCGGAAATCAAATCGCTGCGTTCAAAGAGCAGTTGGAATCCGGTATGCGTGCGCGCGGATATTCGGATCAGTTTGCGGCGCAGGTGTTCGGGCAGATCCAGGGTTTCTCCGGTTACGGATTTCCTGAGAGTCACGCGGCGAGCTTTGCACTCTTGGTCTATGTCTCTGCATGGCTCAAGTGCCATCATCCTGCAGCATTCACGGCCGCGCTTCTCAACAGTCAGCCGATGGGTTTTTACGCGCCCGCGCAGTTGGTGCGTGACGCGCGTGAGCACGGGGTTGATGTCCGCGCGGTGGACGTATTGAGTAGCGAATGGGATTGCACGCTTGAGGAACGAGAACGGCGCGACGCTTCCCATCCGGGTCTGCGCCTCGGCCTGCGCATGGTGGCCGGTTTGCGCGAAGAAGACGGGCGCGCGGTAGCGGCTGCAGCGCGCGGCGCGCGGACTGTAGCAACGTTGACATCGGTTGAGTCGCTTTGGCGTGCGTCTGGCTGCAGTTTGCACGCGCTGCGACGGTTAGCCGCTGCGGATGCATTTACCGGCATGGGAATTCCGCGCCAACAAGCTCTCTGGCAGGTGCGCGCGTTGCGCGGTGGTGACACGCCGGTGCTCGACGATGCTGCCGCGCGCGGCGCCACGCTCTTTGACATGTTGCCGCAGCCGTTGCCGCCCGTTCCCGCGCTTCGCTCCGTGGCTGCTGATTACGCCAGCACCGGGCTTTCCTTGCATGATCATCCAATCCGATTCCTGCGCGAATCAATTGCACGCCGCGGAGGAACGGAATGCGTTCATCTGCGCAGCATCGGCGAGGCGACCAAGCGACCAACTGCCATAGTTGCGGGGTTGGTGCTATGCAGGCAGCAACCGTCCACAGCTTCAGGGATCACGTTCATGACCATTGAGGATGAGACGGGCATCGCCAATTTGATCATTCGGCCCCGCGTTTACGAGCGGGTTCGTGCCGTTGTTCGTCATGCGACGGCTCTCATGGCAGAGGGCACGGTGGAGCATCGATCCGGAGTCACGCACCTTCTGGTGCGTCGCATCACTGACTTGACTGATGAACTCAGCGAGATGGCAATGGGCGACCCAATCGCGCAGCAATCACGGGACTTTCGTTAGCGTCAGGCTTACTTGGAACTAGCAGGCTTGCCGGCGTTGGCGCCAAACTTGCCTGTCTGCATCTCTGCCGGCTGCTTTGCTTCAGCGTCCATCAGCTTTCCTGGCACTGGCTGAACCAGCACGCCGTCCGAACGGGGAATCGGCTTTGCTTCCACGGGTGGACGCTTGGGCATCGGAACCGACGGCGGAATCGGCTTTGGATGCCGCATGGCGCCGCGTTCGCGAGCAGGTATCCAGCCAGCGGGTGGCTGACCGCGCCCTGTGTTCCCGATCGGTCCACCGCGATATGCGTCAAGGAGGCCAGTGAAGTTCCCACTGCCACAGAAGAACTGGGCGGTTGCCACGCAGTTGGCATCCCACTGCACGTCGCAGCATGAAGGCTGGAACGCGCACACCGTCTGGCAGCAACCAATTTCGTTGCAGAATGGTGTGGCGTGTACTTGCAGGCAACTACCGGTGCTGGCATCTCCGCAGCTGTTCGAATCACAGCCACAGGAAGGATCCGCAGCCGCAAGGTTCACGCAGGTGACATCCCATGCAGTGTCGCAGCAGAACGAATCGATGAGGCAGACCCGTGTGCAGCAACTCTGGTCGGAGCAGTTGGGGATGATGCTCGGCACGCAGCAGCTCTGCAGCAAATCACTACCGCACGGCGGAACGGGGCAGGCCTCGTCCTTGGCGGTGCAGGTGTCGCGGGCGACTCCGGCGCAGACACTGTCCCAAAGGGTGTTGCAGCAGTACGCATCTTGCGCACACACCGATGCGCAACATGCGGCATCGTTACAGGCACCGTTGTCGTGGGCTCGGCAGCAATTGCCAGCGCACACATCGCCGCAGACATAACTACATCCGCACGAGGTGATGGTGCGCGCAATGTCGACGCAATCAGCATCCCACTCAGTATTGCAGCAGTAGGTGTCTTCTGCGCATACCGCAGCGCAGCAGACGGGATCATTTGATGACTGGCCAGGGTGCGGTTCGCATGATGGTCCAGCGTCGAAGTCTCCACAGACTGGCCTTTTGCAGTTTGTAGCGTTCGCTGGCAGCGAGGCCAAGTTGACGCAGGCGAAGTCCCAAGCGATGGTGCAGCAACTTGGGTCGGCAACGCAGACCTTGCTGCAGCACTCGCCGCGGCTACAACCAGGGAGGTCATGTTCAATGAAGCAGTCGCCGGACTCTGGCAGTCCGCAAGAACTTCCGCAGCGGGCGAGGGCGCCGGCCGCGCACAGCGCATCCCACGAAGCACTGCAGCACAGCGGGTCATTACGACACACCGCATCGCAGCAATATGGATCGTTGCAGTAGGGCTCTTGGTGAGGAATCAAGCAGGGCTTGTTGCAGCCGGAGCCGCATCCGATTGCGCCACAGCAATATTCGCGCGCGATCGAAACGCATGCGCTATCCCAGTCGGCATCGCAGCACGAGGGGCTGATGTTGCACACGATGGAGCAGCACGAGCCGTCGTCGCAGCCTGGGTTGTCATGAGCCTCGAAGCATCCGCCGTGGCATGGGCAGGTCCAGCCGCTGTTAGCGGGAACCTTGCAGAGTGTGCGTGCACTGGTCACGCATGTGCTGTCCCACTCGCCTTGGCAGCAGGACGGATCAGCCGCGCAGACGCCGTTGCAGCACGAGGAGTCGTGGCAGCCTGGGCTGGAGTGTGAAGCAAAGCAATCACCAACGGCGGGGCAGGATTCTGGGGCAGGACAGACGGCTGTTGCAACCAGTACGCATCCTTGGTCCCACGCAGTGGTGCAACATGATGGATCCACGCTGCAGACGGCGCGGCTGCACTCGGCGTTGGCGCAGCCGGTAGATGCGTGTGCCGTGAGGCAGCCTTCGCGGCCGATTGTCACCACGAATGTTGGCGTGCACATGTAGACGGCTTCGTGCGCACATACGGCGTCCCAGCGGGCTTCGCAGCAGTAGGGATCGATGTCTCGGCAGATAGCAGTGCAGCATGCGCCATCGCTGCAGCCGCGGGTGTAGTTGGGGATCCAGCAACTTCGGAGCGACGAATTGCTTGAGCCACACACGCTGATGGGGCTGATGCAACTCACGTTGGCCGTACTCACGCAGAGTGAGTCCCATTGGCCTTCGCAGCAGAATGGATCGATATTGCACACGGATGCGCAGCATGTTCCGTCTGCGCAATTGGGCGAAGCGTGTGGGGAGTAGCAACTTCCCGAGAGCGGATCACCGCACTGGTCGCAGATCTCAACAGCTTTCAGGGCGCAGGCGGCATCCCAACCCACTTGGCAGCAGTATGCGAATGAAGGATCAGCGCACACCTGACTGCAGCAGCCGGGCTTGTCGCATCCGACGGCTGTTGGGTGTGCGATATAGCAACTGCCGTTCACTGGCAGCGACGTGTTTGGATCAATGCAACCCGGCTGCGATGAGCAGAGGTCGTTCGCAATCGCTACGCACGCTGCGTCCCAAGTCACGTAGCAGCAGTACGGATCGCGCATGCACACCGTTTGGCAGCAGAAGGAGTCGGCGCAGCCGATGCGTGTATGGGCGATGAAGCAGCTGGTTTCTTCGCCAGAGTTCAGATCGCCGCCGCAGGCGCAACTCTCGCTGCTGCAACTTGGAGTGACGAGCGCAATCTGCGTGCAACTGATGTCCCAAGAATGGGTGCAGCAGAAGGGATCAAGTGCGCAGACTGCTGCGCAGCACAGACTGTTGCTGCAGTACGGCGTGGAATGTGCGATGCAGCATGGACCAGTGTTGACCGCGCCGCAGCCTTGGCATGCAGCGGCCTGCGTATCAACGCAGCTCTGGTCCCAACTGGTGGTGCAGCAGTACGGATTCAGATTACAAACGGTGGTGCAACAGGTGGAGTCGTCGCAGTAGGGAAGGCTGTGAACCGTGTCGCAGGCACCGCTTCCGCCAACACCGCATGTGAGGCAATTGGCAGTTGCGAGGGTCACGCAGTTTGAATTCCACTGCATATCGCAGCAGGTTGGGTCAATCGCGCAGACTCGGCTGCAGCAATTCGGATCGCTGCAGGAGGGGGTTTGGTGCGGTTGATAGCAACTGGCGGTGGTGCTTCCGCAACCGACGCAGGTAACGGTTGCTTGGGCCGCGCAGTTTTGATCCCACACCACATTGCAACAACCGGGGTCGATGTTGCACACAGCATTGCAGCAGTCTGAGTCCGAGCAACTTGGTCCCGATTGCGGCTCGAAGCAACTACGGGTTGTCCCGTCTTGGTTCGGCTCGCCGCATCCGGTGACATTGGCAGTGCAGGATGGATTGCGGACAAACGGGGTATCGCTTGTCGGTGTGATTGCGGTTGGCCCCTTGGTCAGATTGCCCGCGTTGCGGCAGCGGTAAATATGTGGCGGAGCGAATGAATTGGATGGATTGCCAACCGGTCCGATGTACGCCTTGCCGTTGTCGGCAAAGATGCATCCGTAGACGTTCTGTTCGGTGCCGCGGACGATGGTGAGTGCATCGACAATCGCATCCCACGGCGGTAGGGTCAGGGCCCCTGGCACAGTCCATGCCAAGTCGCAGGACTGGGTTGGATCAGTCCCGGTCGGAACATTCACGCGCTGACCAACCGTCGGGTACTCGCGGGTGTTCGCTGGATTCGGGTTGCGGAAGACGATCAGGTGCGTGACATTCGTGGCGGATTCAGCTGGAAATACACGCCCATTCGCTGCGGACCCAGTTGGAAACGCAAGGGACGTGCTGCTATAGAAGATGTATGGCTCCAGCGTCACTGGCACAGCGTCGAGCACATCGCCAGTGAATGATGAGTCCGCAAGCACTCCTAATCCGCGCGAATTCGTATCGAGCGGGTTCGCATCCCACGGCATCCCCTGAAGGGATTCCACTACCGCGACCGTTCCACTGATTTGGTCGGTGCCAGTGCTATTGTTGGACCGGGCAATCTTGACGTAGAACCAGCCGCTCTGAAAGGCACGCATCGACGTGGTCAAGGGAACCGGATCGTTCACAGTCGGCGCGCTTGCAACGCCAACGGCTGTTGTCGGAACGCGTATCTCTACGTAGCGGGATTGTGGAATGGTGGGGTCGGTTTGGTCGTTCGGCTTTCGAACCCGCACTTCTGAGAGGGTCGCCTTCGGGAGTTTGCCGATCGCCGCACTCGACGCCATTGCCACAAGTTGTCCAAGGTAATTGCGGTCAACATTGTCAATCGCGCCGTCGAAATTGAAGTCGCCCGAGATGCAGTACACCGGCTGACCGAGCATGCAACTTGACCAGACGTCAATGTCCGCTTGGTTGACAAGGTTGTCCGCGTTCAGGTCACCAAGCCAATTGGAGTTTGCTGCGGTGGTGCATGCCGCCGCGGCGTCGTTGCACTGGGCGATTGCTGGCCTCGCCGCCACGCCAACAACAGCCATCAACACGGCGAGCAGGCGGGACGACAGAGCACGGCGGAATAAGGGCATGGAAGACACTCAGGGTATACGCAACTGGGTGCCGGGAATCCCCGGTAATTCGCTTAGATTAAAGACATTCTCAGCCCCGAGTGCGTCCCGTATTCAGGTGGCTGCGGCTGGGCGTGCTCCGCCAAGGCCCCCGTAGGTTCGCCGGCGTGCCGCGAAGTCCGCGATGGCGGCTTGTAGTTCCGGGACCTTGAATTCCGGCCACAGCACATCAGTCACGTAAATCTCGGCATAACTGACCTGCCAAAGCAGGAAATTGGACAATCGGCGCTCGCCGGCGGTCCGGACCAGTAGGTCGGGATCTGGCAGCCCGTGGGTCTCAAGGGCTGCGGACATGGTCTCTTCGTCGATGGCGGCTGGGTCAAGGTCACCGCGCCGTACCCGGAGGGCGATAGCACGGACGGCGTCCACCATTTCTTGCCGAGAACCGTAGTTCATGGCAAGGCACAGGGTCATTCCTGTGCAATTGCTGGTTTCGTCCTCGGTGCGGTCGAACTCAGCAAGGACGGGCGCGGACAGTCCCTGGCGACGTCCAATGCGTCGGAAGCAAATGTTGTTGGCAAGCATCATTTGCCGCTCAAGTTGCAATTGGTGACGAGCCAGCTCCATGAGCGCGGTGACTTCGTCCTCTGGTCGTTTCCAGTTCTCGCTGGAAAATGAATAGAGAGTCAGCGCTTCCACACCGAGGCGCGCGCACTCTTCAACAACGCCACGCACTCGTCGTGCGCCTTCGCGATGTCCGGCGATTCGCGGCAGTCCGCGCGCGGCCGCCCAGCGTCCGTTGCCGTCCATGATGATTGCAATGTGCCTGGGAACTCGCATTGGTTCACGCGGTAGCAAGCGCCACGGCGCGCCGTCCATCGACAAGTGTCTGCGTTCGTTCTGGCCCAAGGCTCACTACCTCAACCGGTACTCCGGTGATTTCTTCGATGCGCGCCAAGTAGCGCTGCGCAGCCTGCGGCAGCGTCGACCGGTCGGATGCATCGCGAATCTCCGCGCTCCAACCCGGCATGGTTTCGTAGATCGGAGTAACGCCCTCAAGCCGATGTGCGTCGGGGATGAACCGGTCAGTCGTTGTGCCGTTTGGTAACCGATAGCCAACGCACAACTTGATTTCTTCAAATCCGGATAGGACATCAAGCAGCGTGCAAGCGATTCCAGTTGCTCCGCACACCATGACGCTGTAGCGGACTGCCACCAAGTCAAGCCAGCCACAGCGGCGCGGTCGACCAGTGGTGGTGCCGTACTCGCGACCGCGTTCGCGGATTTGGTTGCCGAGTTCGTTGACCAGTTCGGTTGGGAACGGACCCGCGCCAACACGTGTGCTGTACGCCTTCATGATGCCCAGCACCCGACCGATGGCGCTGCCGGGAACGCCGGTGCCTGACGGGATACCCAATGTTGAGCAGTTACTGCTTGTTACGTAGGGGAATGTTCCATGATCAATGTCAAGCAGGCTGGCGTTCGCGCCTTCGAACAGAATGCGTTTGCCAGCGCGCATGGCATCGTGCAGCGCATAGACCGAGTCGTCCACATGAGGACGGAGGCGCTCGCCGAACTCCGCGTAACGGGTGGCCAATGCATCGGGGTCGAGCGGGGCGGTGCGTACGCCGAGCGCTTCAAGTTCCGCAGTGCGCAGCGTGCAAATCACATGCAGTCGGCTGCGCAGGTAATCGGCGTCAAGAAGATCGCCAACGCGAATGGCCGTCGAACGTCGAATCTTGTCTGCATAGGCAGGACCGATGCCGCGGCGTGTAGTTCCGATCGCGAGGTTCCCTTGCGCGTGCGCGGTCTTGGAGCCAAGGTATTCCTCAAGCGCAGCGTCTTGCTCCTTGTGATAGGGCATGACAACATGCGCTCGATCGCTGATACGAAGATTGTCGCCAACACGGATTCCGCGCGTGCGCAACGCATCGATCTCTTGCAGAAGTTTCTCGGGATCAACCACCACGCCGTTGCCGATGACGCAGGTCTTGTCGCCGTAGAGAATGCCGGAAGGAATCAGATGCAGCGCGTAGCGTTCGTCGCCCACCTGCACGGTGTGGCCAGCGTTTGCCCCGCCGTTGTAGCGGACGATCACATCATGTTCCGAGGTGAGCAGGTCAACGATCTTGCCCTTGCCTTCGTCCCCCCATTGCAGTCCAACAACGGCGGTGTGGGCAGTTCGATTGGCGCTGTGTCCAGTGGTCACGGTCGGGGCTCCGGGGCGGGTGTGCGGCGATTGGTGCGAAGCAGGGAATAGTAGCGCACTGCGCGGAGGTTGCTCCTACGATTGTGGCTCATGGCCACCGCGCTCACCATCGCCGGGCAGGGTTCGCCCGATGCATATGCAATGCGCGTGGATCAGGCGCTTGCAGGCATCACGCCACAGTTTGAGGGCGCCTATGTTCATGTTCCGTTTTGTTTCCACAAGTGCCATTACTGTGACTTTTACAGCTTCGTCGATCGTGAAGATCGGCAGGATGCCTACGCAGCGCGTGTTGATGCGGAACTTGCGGCCATGGCGCCCTGGGTGCATGCTCCGCTGCATACGGTCTTTGTTGGCGGCGGAACGCCCACGCTGTTGCGACCGCCAGTGCTACGCACCGTCCTTGGTTCCATTCGTTCGCGATTACCACTCGCTGCAGGCGCGGAGTGGACGGTGGAAGCGAATCCAGAAACCGTCACCGCAGAGGTGGCCGATGCACTTGTTGAAAGCGGCGTGAACCGTGTTTCGCTTGGCGCGCAGAGTTTCAACGAACGGCATTTGAAGACGCTCGAGCGTTGGCACGATCCAGCGAGTGTTGCGCGCGCGATTGGATTTCTGCGCGCGGCCGGCATCGGGCGCATCAATGTCGATTTGATCTTTGGAATTCCCGGCGGGACGCTCGCAGAGTGGGAATCAGACCTACGTTCTGCGCTTGACCTTGGAACTGATCATCTCAGTTGCTATGGCTTGACGTATGAAGCGAACACGGCCATGACGGTGCGCATGGAGCGCGGCGAGTTCGAGCCGTGCGATGACGGATTGGAAGCATCGATGCTTGAGCGCGCAGCCGATGTATTGCGCGAAGCGGGCTTCGCGCATTACGAAGTTAGCAATTGGGGCCGCGTTCGCGCGGGCGATCCGCACGCCGAGGAGTGCCGCCACAACCTGCTCTATTGGCGCAATCGCGATTGGCTGGCAATTGGACCAAGTGCATCGGGTCACGCGCAGGGTGTTCGATGGAAGAATGTGCCGCGCCTTGGCGACTGGCTTGCAGCCGAGGGCGCAAGCCCCGCGGTCGATGTGGAGCGAGTGACGCCGGACATGCGCGCTGGTGAGCGGCTCATGATGGGACTGCGCCTGCACGCGGGCGTTCCGGAAGGAGAGCTTGCGGAGATTCTGCAGCTTGGTGAACGCGGGGCGGAGCGGGCGCGCGCGATCGCGGACGCCGTTGCTGAAGGAATGATGGAGCATCGTGACGGTGCGCTGCGCTTCACGGCGCGGGGCATGATGGTGGCGAATACGGTGCTTGCGCGTTTGGTGTGACGCGGCTTGAGGGTCCCCAGGCGGGCGCATATGCCTGCGTAACCCCGCCATTTCGCGTCCGGAGGGTCTATTTGGATGAGTTTCTACTAGAAGTCGCCGCTTCCTAAGGAACTTTGGGAATGAAACCGACCGCAGATTCCGATACTGATGTGGCATGCTTCCCGCTCCCCTCAAACTCCTTCGACCCGGCGACTGGGCCAAGAACGTCTTCGTTCTGGTTCCGCTCGTCTTCTGGCTTGCTGGTGAAGGGCGTGGTGCCGCGTCAGAAGTTGTCAACGAGCAACTGTGGCGGGTTGCCCTCACGGTGATTGCATTCTCAATGGCAGGCAGTGGTTTCTATGCCATCAACGATGCACTCGATTGCAGTGAAGATCGCAAGCATCCAACCAAGCGACGCCGACCGGTTGCATCTGGTGCCGTCACACCGGGGTTTGCAACGGCACTCGGCGTTGCACTCATCATTGGCTCCGTTGCGGTGGCATGGTGCGTGCGACCAGCAGTCCTTGCGGTGATCGGTACTTACATTGTGCTGCAGGTGGCATACAACGTGAAGTTGAAGCGGGTGCGGCTCCTTGATGTCGTGACGGTTGCCAGTGGATTCGTCTTGCGTGCAATGGCTGGCGCCCTCGCTCTGGGAATCGCTGTCTCCACATGGCTGGTGGTGGTGGTGTTTGCGCTCACCCTGTTCTTGGGATTTGTGAAGCGGCTCGGTGACCTACGGGCTGCTGATCTCGCTCGCGCTCAAGGCGACAGCACGGATTGGAAGCCCCGCGCTGGTTACGACAGCGCCGAGGATCTCAACTGGCTCCTTTCTACTACGGGTGCCGTCACCATGATGGCCTATCTGGTCTACGCGCTGAGCGATCACGCGCGCACCATCTTTGGCGTTCGCGCCACGGGTTTCGCACTGCTTGCGCCGCTGGTGTTCGTGGTGGTTCATCGCTTGTATTTACGGGCAAATTCGGGACGTGCGGAGAGTCCGGTGATCGTTGTGTTGTCTGACCGCAGTGCGCGTGCGGCATCACTCCTCTTTGCGATCGGGGTGCTCGTGGTCCTCTTCTGGCCGCCCGCTGAAGCCGCACTTGCCGCACTCTTCAAGTAAGTTGAACGCGTGGACACACTGACTCACAGCAATCGCAGATGGTGGATAGTTGCGCCCGGTGTGTTGGCGCTTCTCTTTGCGCTCGCTGTGCTACCAGTGATCCTCTTTGGAAGTGATTCCACGAGCGAAGCGTCGGACGAAGCAACAGCGCATCTGCCCACCGTCATGCAGTTTGCCGCGCAATTGCCAACGCCGGATCTGCACGATTATCCAAGCGCCACCGGTCCGGGATATCACTTACTGATGGCCATTCCGGCACGGCTTGGCGTGGGTGTTCATGGCCTTCGAATCATTGGATCGCTTGCCGGGCTAGCGCTTGTGCTCTTGGTGTGGCGTATGGCGGCACGCGCCGCGGGTCCGGTGGTCGGGTTGGCGCTGGCATTGCCGCTCCTCTGTTCGACATACATATTGAGTGGATCCGCGTGGCTCACGACCGATGTGCTTTCGGTGCTGATCGGCTCCGCTATGGTTGCCGTTTCCGCTTGGTGGATGCCCACAACTCGCACATTTCTCACGCTTGCAGTGCTCTTTGTTGCCGCGCTTGCGGTGCGGCAGACAAACGTGTTCTTGGCGGCACCTGTGTTGGCAGCGGGCATTCTTGGCTCGCCTCTTGGTCGATCAGCGTCCGACGCGGAGCAGTGGAGCGGCGACGAGCCGCGTTCATGGAGCCGCCTTGCCGCGGCGTGCTTCGCACTTGTTCCCGGTGCGTTATTGCTTTTGGCGCTCATGAAACTCTGGGGCGGATTGATGCCCGCCACGTTCCGTTCGATGCATGACAACGGGTTGAGCCCTGTGGCGCCCGCCTATGGAATGGCGCTCATGGGGACATGGGCGAGCATCGCACTTTTGCCACTTATGCCTGAAGTGGCGCAGACCGTTCGACGCCATTGGTTGGGGCTTGGGGTCATTGCGCTGCTTGGATTCGTAGCCGCCACGGTAGCGGAGAGCACCTGGTCAGTGGAGCAGGGCCGTTGGGGCGGGTCGCATTGGATGATTGTGAAAGCATTCCCATCGATCGGCGGGCGATCAATTGTCATCGTTTCAGCTGCCGCGGTGGGCGCGGTGCTCGCCGCGGTTCTCTGGATTCGGGCTGCTGAGATTCGTCGGGGACGGCAGGCAACCATTGTGCTTGTTGCGCTCTTGGCACTGATGGTGGTCCAGGTCGGCAATTCTCAAGTGTGGCAGCGCTACTTTGACCCCGCGGTACTGGTATCGCTCGCTTGGCTTGTGTCACTTGGTATCGACCGCACGCGGCCGCACTCAGCGGGACGTGCAGTACTCGGCGCGCTGCTCCTTGCAGGAGCGCAGGCGACAATTTCCACGCTTGACTACTTGCTGCCAGTATTCAGCTAAAAGCGACCTTGGCTGAAAAGCGACCTTGGCTGCTCTTACGGAATAATCAACTTGCTGACAGGCTTCTGAGCTGCCGCGGCTGGTGGCGCCATGGCTGGTGCACCGGCGACAACGGAGCCGGGCGCGGTGCGCATCTGTTCAGCCACCATGCGGGCGATCGCTCCGAATCGCATGCCGAGCTCGCGCAGTACTTCGTCGAGTTCGCCGGCCTCCTCGGGAGTGAGGTTGCCCTTGGTCTTGTCGTGCAGGACTTGCAAGAGGTCCATGGCAAATTTCGAACCTTCGAGGTCGACCACCACGCGGCCTTGCGGGTCGGCCATCGTGCCGAGACCCATCACAGCCTGTGACGCAAGCAAGCCAACCAGACTTCGGAACTCCGCGGGTGGCAGTTGTTCGTTTCCTGCCTCGGCAGCGCGTGCATCCATCGCTGCATCCTTGGCGGCCAAGCGGGTGCGCTCAGCTTCTGCCTGTGCCTTCCAGTCGCTGTCCACATGGATGCTCGGGGCGGGCGCGTCGGACGAGTGTTGGCTGTTCGGGTCGATCATGTGTGGTCCTTTGGGGAAGGAGTGAGTATAGGTCGCCCCCGGCGTACACTCCGCCCGCCCGATGCTTCACCCGATCTGCACGCGCCCAATCGACACATACCGCCGAATACTGGCGGCGATTTCCGCAATGGCCGTCACTGTGGTGGTTGGCTGCACGCCATCCCCCGAGGTGGAACAGACGGTGCGCGATGTCGATATCAGCGCGTTCTCTGCGCCCCCGAAGGGTCCGTTACCGGAGGTGGTGTCAACGCCGCTGCCGCAAGTAGAACCGCCCGGCGTCACGGACATTGAACGCACCGTCACCCTTGCTGATGGCACAAAGGTCATTCGCAAGGAAGAAGTGATCACGGCGGTCGATCCGACGACGGAGAAAGAAGCAAGTCAGTTCATTGACGAGGGCAGTCAGCGCACGCTGCGTGTTGGTCAGCGCTGGCTTGTTGAAAGTCTGATCGGGCAGATCAATGGTCGGCCGATCTTTGCAGAAGAGATCTTTAAGCAGATCGAGGCAGCCGTACTGTTGGCTTCGCAGGACCCCAATCCAGAATCGGCGCGCACGCAGGTTGACGCGTTGGTGCGTCGCGCATTCCGACAGCAGGTGGAATCTGAATTGATTCTCGCCGAAGCGGAGAGCAGGCTTTCGCCAGAGATGAAAGTCGGATTGCTCGGTTGGCTTCGTGATTTGCAAGAGACCACGATTGCGCAGCGCGGCGGTAACCGTGCCAGTGCCGAAGAGGCACTCCGCGATGAGATGCAGATGTCCGTTGAGGAGTTCGTGACATTCCGAAAGAATGCAGAGCTGACGCGCGATATTCTTCGGCGCAAAGTCGAGCCGCGCGTGGTGGTGAGTTGGCGCGATGTCGAGCGTTTGTATCGACAGCGCCACGCTGCATATGAGCCTGATCCGATCTATCGCCTCGGGCGCATTCGCCTGGCCAAGGAACAGCAGGCAGACAAGATTGAAGTTGTGAAACGCATGATTACCGAGAAGAAGACCTTCACGGAGATCGCCGATGCGGTGGGCACTCCTGAGCATGGAATGTGGCGCGCAGTCACCGTGGCTGACGGCAAGATGATGGTTTCGGACATGACCAATGATCTGCAGAAACTGATTGCGCCACTGCAGCCGGGAATGATTTCTGAGCCACTTGATGCGCGCACTTCTATGACCTGGTTTGCAGTGATCAGCGAAGAAACCCCGCCGCGCATGTCGATCTTCGACACGGATTTGCAGCTCTCCTTGCGTGGAGAGTTACAGGGAACCCAAGAGCGACTCGAGCAGGCTCGCTACATCCAGTCGCTGCAGAAGCGCTGGCTGGGTGCAAGTATCACCAAGATGGAAATTCGCCTCGTGCAGATTGCGCGCGAGCGGTACTTGGATCCATTGCGACCGATGAAGGGTGCGCAACAGGGGCCGGCGCACTGAGATTCGCCGCCTACCACGGGCTTCCGCTGGCATCGAACGCGTGCGGCCAATGCATGACTGTGATGGTTCCTTCAGCTTCTACCGATACTGCCACCACATCAAACTGAAACATCCGGTCATGGAATTCGGGGCGCTCATGGAGCGTTGCTGCAAGTCGCACAAGATTCCCTTGCTTCACTGCATCGACGCGCTCCTCCGGGTTCCATGGTCCACGCCGCGTCTTGACTTCAACAATCGCCACCGCGCCGCCCGGGGCAAGGGCAACGATGTCCGCTTCGTCATCGCCGATACGGAGGTTGCGTTCCATGATGGTGTAGCCGCGATCAGCTAAGTGCTGAGCAGCGGCGCGTTCGCCAGCGGCGCCGATTTCAGCGCGCGACAATGAGTTGCTATTGAGATCCATGCGGCGAGCGTATGAGCGCTCGCCGCGAGTGCCCGACTATTGGGCGGAATGGCAGTGCATTTTTTAGTGATGCACCCAGCCTGGCGCAACCAATCCAGTTTGCTGGCGACCAGCCGGGAATAGCAGCAAATTAGCCAGTTCAAAGACGCGGTTCGCGTTGCGCTCGGCGGCGGGGTAGTGCTCGGCGGTGGCTTGGCGCAGGTTTGCCTTCGTCGTGCCAACGACCGCAAGTTCCGCGTCGGTCGCAGAATCAATTTCGCCAAGGATCGTCTCGCGCGTCCACTCCGGGTGGTACTGAGTGCCGTAGCTCAGTGCACCAACACGGAACGCTTGCACGGGACATGCGTCGCCCTTCATGACAACCGTCGCGCCTTCGGGCAACTTCGAAACATGTTCGCCGTGGCTCTCAAAGACGTACTGCGTCCAGCCGATGCCGGCATGCAGCACGTCTTCAACGCCGATACCTGCGGCGCGTACAGCGACCCAACCGAGTTCCGGCTTGGTCATGGTGGTCACTTCGCCGCCGAGTGCCTTGGCGAGCATCTGTGCACCGAGGCACACGCCAAGCACCGGGACTTGGCGAGCGTGCGCCTCGCGCATGAGTTCGAGCTCAGGTTTCACCCACGGATCATTGCCATTGGCGGACTGTGGACCGCCGAGCGAGATCAAGCCGTGCACATCATCAAGGTCATTCGGCAGCGGCTGACCAAGGTCAACGCGCACGATCTTCACGCGCTGTCCATGTGAACGGAGCGAATTGCCCAGGAGTCCCGGGTCACTGATCTTGGAATGTTGGATGACAAGGATGGCCATCGTGGTTCTCGCGGGGGCTGACAGGCTAGGAATGTTGGATCAGACTTTGCTGACCGAACGCGGGGATGCGTTGCCGACGGTTGTCGGGGTGGATCGGCCTTCGATCATCGCACGGATGGTCCGAGCAATTGCGGCTGGATCGAGCCCGCAATCGACCAATTGCTCCTTGCGCTCGCCGTGGTGGATCCAGAAATCTGGAATCGCCAAGCGAGTGACGAGGCGCGTATCGAGGCCGTGTTCGTTGCATGCCTCCAGCACGCAGGCGCCGAAGCCACCGCGGATCGAGTGATCTTCAATGGTCACCACCGGAATGCCGCGTCCGAGCAGATCCTTGAGAAGCGCAACGTCAATCGGCTTCGCGAATCGCGCGTCGTAGAGGTCCACGGTGTACTCGCCGAGGAGCGCAATCGCTTCAGCGGATTCATGCGCCATGGTTCCGAATGCAACGATGGCGACATCTGGCCGCGCATTGCGGAGCAGTGCGCGCGACTTGCCGAGTTCAAACGGTGGGCAAGCGGTGTTCGTGAATCGATCGATCACTGCCTCGCGCGGATAGCGGAGACTGGTGATCCCAGCGTCGTAGTTGGCCATGAACTCCAACGCGGCCTTCATGCTCGGCTCATCAAGTGCGCCCATGATGACAGCGTTGGGAAGCACGGAAAGCATGGCGATATCGCAGAAGCCGTGATGCACTGCGCCGTCGCCGCCAACCAGTCCGGCGCGATCGAGGCAGAGACGCAGTGGCAGACCTTGCAGCGCAGCTTCCTGGAAGCACTGATCAAACGCGCGCTGCAGGAACGTGCTGTACACGGCCATGAACGGCTTCCAACCAGTCTTGGCAAGACCGCACATCATGTCAGCGGCATGGCTTTCGCAGATGCCGGTGTCCCACACGCGATTGGGGAACTTGGCTTGCACCTTTGAGATGCCCGTGCCGTCTGGCATGGCGGCGGTGCACGCCACCACCTTCGGATCACGCGCCATCAGGTCGGTCATCGCTTCGCCGAACGCTGCGGTGAACGAGCGTCCGCTCTTCTTCAGTTCAACGCGGCAGCCTTCGTTCTCCATGTCGTCGAGCATGCTGAACGGGCTCGGGGAGTGGAAGGTACAGCTGTCTTTCTCGGCAAATTCGAAGCCCTTGCCCTTGACGGTCTTCACGTGGAGAACCATGGGGCGATCGAATTCCTTGGCTTCATTCAGGACATCCACCAAGGCCTTAATGTCATGGCCATCGACGGGTCCGACGGTGACGAGATTGAAGTGCTCGAACCAGCCGCTGGTGTGCACTTCATGCGCCAAATTCTTGGAGACTTCGCCCAAACGGTGGTAGATCTCAGCCAGTGTGCTGCCGCCCGGCATGTGCTTGGCGAACTCGCGCGCGGTCTTCTTGAACTCGCTGTAGCCCTGGCTCAGACGGACATGATCAAAGTACGCAGCGACCGCGCCTTGCGGCTTGGCGATCGACATGCCGTTGTCATTGAGCACCACCAAGAACTGGCGGTGCAGTGTGCCCGCATTGTTCAGGCCTTCCATTGCAACGCCGTTCACGATGCTTGCATCACCAATGACCACCGCAACGCGGCGACCATCAGCATTGTCTGCGGTCCAGCCCTCGCCGCCGAGCGTATCGCCGCGCGCAACACCGACTGCGGTGGAGATGCCTGTTCCAGCGTGACCGACGGAGAAGAGATCGAAGTTTGACTCGCGTGGCTCAGGGAAGCCCGACATGCCGCCGCGTTGACGCAACTTTCCAAAGAGGTGCTGCCGCCCGGTGAGGAGTTTGTGCGTGTAGCACTGGTGGCCAACGTCCCACAGCAGACGATCGTGACCGAAGTCAAAGACATAGTGCATGGCGATCGTGAGATCGACAACGCCAAGATTGGGAGCAAGGTGCCCGCCGGACTTGGCTACTTGGTCGCAGATTGCTTGACGAACCTCAGCCGCAAGTTGCGGCAGTTGTTCGATGGAGAGTTTCTTGAGGTCGGCGGGACCGGCGATCGATGGGAGGAGCTTCATGGGGGAGTCTTGGGTGCCTGTCAGCGCTCGACCATAGTCAGCAGGGCGCTCCGCTCTTGTGCCCACGGGGCATTTGCGAGCGGTGGGAAAGTGTAGCGCGGCGGTGGTTATCGAGTCCGAGTTGCGAGCGCGTGGGCCGTCAAACGCAGCGGTTCTGCCGCACTCCCCAACGGTTGGAGGGCGCTGAGGGCGATTTCCAACAGATGTGCCACATGGCGATGGCTTTCGTCGATGCCAAAGATGCTCGGATAAGTGAGCTTTCCTGCGTCGCGGTCCTTGCCGGCAGCCTTGCCGAGGTGCTCGGTGGACTGGGTTTCGTCAAGAATGTCGTCGACCACTTGGAACATGAGTCCCATGGATTCGCCGTAGGTGGTCAGGGCCTGAAGGCGCGATTCATCCGGTGTGCCGCACAGCGCACCCATCCGGCACGCGCACCGGATCAGCGCGCCGGTCTTGTTGTCATGCACGAGGCGCAGGCGTTCGGCGGCGGCAAGGTTTCCCGGGAATCCAGCAAGTGTGTCGTAGACCTGCCCGGTGATCATGGCAGTCGTCGCTGCGGCCAACTCCCGAGCAATGTCCGCAGCGCGCACCGGTGAATCAAGCGCGATTTCCATGGCTACGGACGTCAGCGCGTCGCCAGCCAGGATGGCCAGCGCTTCTCCGTGAGCCTTGTGAGTGGTGGGGCAGCCACGGCGCAGGTCATCATTGTCGAGGGCCGGTAGATCGTCATGCACCAAACTGAAGCAGTGGATCATTTCGAGGGCGATAGCGGCAGGAATGGCGTGTTGGCGGCGACCACCCACGGCCTCGCAGGCGCGAAGGGTCATGACTGGGCGGACGCGCTTGCCTCCTCCGAGGACTGCGTACTGCATCGCCTCACGCAATTTGGGTGCCAAGAGGTGGCCAGCCAGCGCCTGATTCAGGGCGGTTTCAACCTCATTAATGAGCTGGGAATCCGTTACGTGAGTGCCGAGCGCGGTCATTCGGCAGAGTGTAGCGGACTCCGTATGATTCTTCGCTCGACGCAAATTCCGCGCGAAGCCCCCACAATGATCCAGACGTTCCTATCACTCATGCACCGCGGCGGCCCAGTCATGTGGCCGCTCTTTGTTCTCAGCGTCGTTTCCGTTGCCGTGTCGTTCGAGCGCGGGGTCTATTGGATCCGGCAGAATGGTCCGTCGGCCAAGCGCGGTTTCGTGCTGCTCATGGATTCGTTTCGCCGCGGAGACCGCATGCGCGTCTCTGCGTTGGCCGAGACGAGCGACACGGTGTACTCGCGGGTTGCCACTTCGCTCCTCAACGATGGCGCGAGCGACGCGGTGGCAGTCGGTTCGGTGGAAGCCGAGCGCATTCACATGGATCGTTTCATGGCGACGCTCTCCACCATCATCACCGCCGCGCCGATGCTTGGAATTCTGGGAACCGTCACGGGAATCATCCGTAGCTTTGAGTTGCTCGGCGGCGGTGGCGCGATGGTCGACCCGCGCGCTATCTCGGGTGGTATCGGCGAGGCACTCGTCGCAACCGCCTCTGGTCTGGTTGTTGCACTGATTTCCCTGTTCCCATTCATGGGCTACGGCGCGCAGCGTGAGAACACGCTCGGTCGCCTTGAAACCATGATCGCTGTTGCGCAGCTCACTTTGGGAACTGCCCCTCCGCCGCGCCCACATCATGAGCCGTCAACCGACGCGAATCACACCCACGAGCGTGCTCCCGCAGAGATCGGCGTTCCGCAGCAGGTGTAAGTGGTGGGGGCGCAGCGAGACGGTTTCGAAATTCAATTGTCAGCGTGTATGAAATCGCTGCGATCGGCGGCGTCGATCCAGACGCGCATATCCATCAGCGCTCCGACGCTCGCACTTTCCGTGCTTCCGTCAGCCTTGACTGTTGCCACAAGCCGATTGTGTCGGCGCACCGGAACGCCCTGCGCGACATTCACCTGAAGAACACCGGAATCAGTCATGCCTGACTGATGCATGAAGGCCGCGGTTCCGCCCTCGGAATCTGCCATCGTGATGCTTTGTTGCGTTCCCATGAACGGCTCCCAGACAGCGATGGAGCCAAGCATCGGTGGCACGATCCATGAATTACCCGGGATGCGATCCTCGGGGTTCAGACCAGGTCGATAGTTGCCGGGCGCGCGCAGGCTGCTTGACGCAAAGACGATGACATCTGAGGTGCGCGAGATATTTGCAAGCCGCGTGCACACCAAGCGACCGGTGACTGCGCTGCCGTCGGCAGTGGTCCATCCGGCGTCGGCGTATGTGGGCGACGAAACGTTGTTGGCGGTCTTGTACCAACCCCCAATGTAGAAAGCGTTGTATGCGAACGCTGGCTGCAGAGCCAAAGTGCTACCCGGAGCGCCGAACGCAGTTGCCATCCAGCTTGGGTGGTCGGGAGCTCCATCCCACTCGCCGCTGGCATTGCTGTTGGCATCGGCACTCTCTGCTTCGATGTAACTGATCATGACTCCGTACGGATCATCCATGAAGCGTGCGAGCCGCCACGGGTATGTCTGTGTCAGTGACGAATTGAGGTTCGCCGACGACATGTTCGTGTATTTGACCTTCCAGTTCACCTGCGTCGCTTCATCAAGGAAGCCTGGAAGCAGTTGCTCTTCGTAGGTATTTGCGTACTGGTACCACGCCGCGTAGACGCCGCGCAGACCGTTGAGTTCACGGGTCTTGCGCGCGCTGCCGATAGCGCCGCGAACGCCAGTCACCAAGATGCCCATGAGTAGCGCGATGATGCCCACCACAACTAGAAGTTCAACGATCGTGAATGCGCGCGGATCCGGTGAGCGGAGGGTGCGCTTGGAGATCGTCGTCGGCGTATGAATCGGCTGAGGCATGGCTGTCTAGACGATACGGCATTTCCGAGAGCATCCCGCCTTGAATCGCTGAAAATCTACCGACTCGTCATGGCCCTGCGGTGAGGGAATGGGTCAGGAACGCCGTTACTCGCTCCTTGGCGTCCGAGGCCATACGTCCAAACCCGGCATGCTCAAACGGAGCGCCGGTTGGGCCATACACATGGAATTGCACATGTTCTGGACTGATTGCGCGAGTCCGGAGTGCTTCAATGAACTCGCGCTGGCCCTCAACGGGTATCCACTCGTCCGCGGAATTATGCAGTGCGAGGAACGGAATATCGCGCCAATCCGTCAGGTGGTCAATGGGATTCATGGCCGCGACACGGACCGCATCAAACATCGCGCGGTGCTGTTGCCAGTGCCAACTTCCGGTTGTGCATTCCACCACCGCAGCATCAAAGGAGTGTGGGCGGGTCAATCGCACCAGGGCTGCCATTCCACCCGCGCTCATTCCGCCCAGTGCGCGTTTGCAGCCAGCGTGTTCGCCGGATGAATCAATATCTGCAAGGACAGCATCAAGTTCATTGACCATCTGCTCAACCACGCCGAGCGTTTGCTCTGGCGCTTGCCGCGGGGCGTCAAGGCGTTCGCCGTGACCGGGTAGATCAACAGTACAGGTGGCAATACCTGCCCGTGCAAGTCGAAGGTAGCGGCCAGGGTCGAGTTCCTTGGTGACAGTTCGTCCATGCATCCAAATCAGTACTGGCGCGGGGCGCAACACTTTGCCGGAGCTGCGGTCAAAGTATGGGTGCACCAAGAGCGCGGGCACAGTTCCGCCCGCAAGGCGCACGGAACGCGAGATAGCAAGGGCGCTCGCTGGAAGTTGGTGGAATGGCTGCGGCACGCGCGTGGAAATGTAGCAGGACGTATCCTCAGACCGTGTACTCACGCGTAACAATCATGGGCGGCGAGCATCGATCGCGGATTCTTCATACGCCGCCGGGTGAGGAAGTGACGCGGCCGATGACCGGGCGGGTGAAGGAGAGCATCTTCAACATTCTGCGTGGCTGGTTCGAAGACGCGGTTGTGCTTGACCTCTTCGCCGGCGTTGGAACGATGGGTCTTGAGGCTTTGAGTCGCGGCGCCCGACTTGCGATCTTTGTAGAGCGTGACCGCGGCGTCTATGACTGCATGCGCAAGAACATCGACATGCTCGGGGTGGGGGCACGGTCTCAGGCGCTTCAGGCGGATGCGCTTGCGCCCGCTTTGCTTGCAGAACTGAAGGAAGTCATCGACGTGGTGTTTGTTGATCCACCGTATCCGATCGCAGAGCAGTCGAGTGGCAAGCGGCGGATCTTGGATCAGTGCGCGCGCCTGCGCAGCGCCATGGGCGACCGCGGCTGGATGGTCCTGCGCTTGCCATATGTCTTGGAAGGTGATGAACGCACGATTGTCGGGTTCAACGGTCCAGAAATTCGCTCTTTCGGTGACATGCATGTGCATCTTTATTCGCCGGGCGCTGGTGCTGTACCCGCGCAGCTTGATGAAACCGCCGAGGAACCAACATGAAGCATGCCGCATTCAATCGCATTGCATTGATTGCGTGCGTTGTGACTGCGAGTTCGCTGCATGTGCGCGTGACGGCGGATGGGTTGGTGGCTGCGCCGGTGCTCGTGGCGGGTACGGAACCAGCAACTGTTGCGCTCGTTGGGCCGCCAACTCCGCCTGACGCCGCGGCAATTGAGTCCGCAGTGCGCGAAGGAATTGCATTTCTCCTTTCCGCTCAGGAGGGCACGCCCAAAGCGCAATGGCCATATGAAGGCGTGTACCGCGTGGGTGGCGAGATTCCCGTTGGTTACCGCGTCGGTGGAACGGGAATCGTCGGCGAATGCTTGGTGCGTACGCCTGGGTACAGCGCAGATGCGGCTCGTCAAGAAGCAGTCCGCCGCGCGTGCACCTACATCTGTGCAGGAATCCGCGAACCGCTCATGAACCCCGTGTACGAAGGCGGCTACGACGTGCGCGGTTGGGGCTACTGCTACGGCGCGCGCTTCCTGTTGGTGCTGCGCGCGGCGAAGGCCGTGCCGGCGGGTATGAAAGCTGAAACAGACGCCGCACTTCGCTGGTACTTGGATGCCATGCAGAAGACTGAAATCCCAGAAGTTGGCGGGTGGAACTACGCACGGCAGCCTGGTATTGAGACTCCCTCGCCTGCATCGCCATTCATGACTCCGCCGTGCCTGCAAGTGCTGTTTGAGGCAAAGGCACAGGGATTGCCTGTGGACGCCGCTGTGGTAACGCGCGCGCTCGACGCATTGGAACGATGTCGTACGCCGGACGGGAACTTCGCTTACAGCGCGCAGCGTCAGACGCACGAGCCAGCGCGTTCCATTCCTGGCGCGATCGGTCGGATGGTGTGCAGCGAAAGCGTATTGATGCGCGCGGGGCGCTCCGATGTCGCCAGTATTCGGCGTGCACTTGATGCATTCATCGCCAACTGGCGGCAGCTAGAAATTCGCCGCAAGAAGACCGGTACGCACGTTGGACCGTACAGCGTGGCGCCGTATTACTTCTTCTTTGGCTTCTACAACGCATGTGACGCCATTGAGTTGCTGCCCGTTGCAGAGCGAGCGGAATATCGCCGGCAGTTTGAGCAATTACTCTTTGCGGTACGTGATGCCGACGGCACATGGGACGACCGCGTCTTTCCGCGCACGCGCAACTTTGGTACCGCCATGACGCTCATGGCACTACAACGCCCACAATTTCCGGCGCCGGCCGAATGGAGCAGCAAATGAGTGCATTTCGTGTTGCCGTCATTATTCCCGCTGCAGGACGGAGCAGCCGCTTCGGCGGTGTTGACAAACTTGCCCAAGATGTTGGCGGTCGCCCCATGATCCTACGAACCGTTGAACTCTTTACGCGGCGCGAAGATGTGGCGGTCATTATCGTTGCCGCACCGCCCGATGAAGTGGATGCATTCCGTGATCGTTACGGCAATCAGTTGGGATTTCACGGAGCGAAGGTGGTGGCGGGTGGCACCGTGGAGCGCTGGGAAACCGTTCGAAACGCACTCGCTGAGGTGCCCGCAGATTGCACGCATGTAGCCGTTCACGATGGCGCTCGACCAATGGCGAGTGAGGAACTCATTGCTCGAGTCTTTGATGCAGCGCGCGTTCATGATGCGGTGATTCCTGGCGACCCAATCACTTCCACGCTCAAGCAGGTCTCTGAAGATGCGGTGGACGCCGAGGAGGCTGACGCAATTTCCGACATGATTTTGGGCGAGATTTCTGATTCAACCAAAGTCCGTGGTCGCAAAGTCGTCGGCACCATTCCGCGCGAACGCCTGGTGGCGGTGCAGACGCCGCAGATCTTTCGTGCCGAATTGCTGCGCCGCGCCTACGCGCAGCCGGGGCTCAATGGAGCCACCGACGATGCCATGCTGGTGGAACGCCTGGGTGCAGAGGTCATTGTGGTGGATGGCGATCCGCGCAATATCAAAGTGACGACGCCGGCAGATCTTGTGATGGTGCGCGCGCTACTGAAGAAGTGATTGGACGCGGCGCTTGTAATGATGCGCTGTGCAAAGGAAACGTCAGCGCGGTTGATCGCGTTCCGTGTTGCCTATCGTGAGTGTTGCGCGCTTCGGACGGTTTGCGGGTGTTGGGCCGCATCCGCCGCACGCGGCATTCTTTCTGCGCGCCAAGAGCGGCTTGATCATGAATGCCAGGGCGATCGCCGCGCCTGCAGTAGCAACGAGGAATTGCCAGTCGTTCCAGGGCATTTAGTGGACTCCTAGGGTCATGCTGACCGCTGCGTGAGTGATGAGCGCCGCGCTGTAGGCAACCACCGTCATCCATCCAAACTGTAGCGCCGGCCATTTCCATGATCCCGTCTCGCGTCGAGTGACGGCCAGCGTTGGCAGGCATTGCATGGCAAGCACAAAGAAGACAAGCGCAGCCGCCGATGTTGCTGGGTCGAAGACGGGGGTCCCATCAGTACGAGCCATCCCGGCCACCTGTTCCAACACGCGTTGGTCGCCGGTATCGGCACCGCGACCGGCACCCGCAAGCACGCCCATGGTGCTGACAAAGACTTCGCGGGCCATGAAGCTCGTCATCACGCCGACGGTCAGTTGACTGTCAAATCCGAGTGGTGCGAAGACCGGCTGAAGCGTTTCGCCAATCCGTCCAGCAAAGCTCTGGGCCTGTTGCAGGCGCGCGTCGCCATCCACGCGTGGAAACGCGCTGAGCCACCACATGACAATGGAGATTGCCAAGATCGTGGTTCCGGCATTGCGGATGAAGACATTCGCGCGGTCCCAAGTCACTAACGCGGCATTTCGAATACTTGGGATGCGGTAGGGCGGTAGTTCAAGAACGAGCGCACGCGCGGGTCCGCGCAGAATGGTGCGTCGGGCAATAAGTGCACTCAGGAGACCAGCTGCCGCGCCGAGTGCGTAGCAACCCGCGAATGCAACACCGGCAAACCAGGCGGGCTTGCCGATCGAGAGGATCCCGATCAGTAGCACATACACCGGCAGTCGCGCGCTGCAACTCATGAACGGCGCCACCAAGATCGTTGCGAGGCGTTCGCGATCATCACGGATAAGTCGCGTACTCATGATGCCGGGCAACGCGCAGGCGTGGCTCGAGAGAAGCGGAACGAATGACAGTCCGCTGAGCCCGAAGCGGCGCATCACGCGGTCAACCGCAAACGCAGCACGCGCGAGGTATCCAGAATCCTCAAGAAGCGAAACCAGAAAGAACAGTAAGCAGATTTGCGGCAGGAACACCAGTACTCCACCGATGCCACAAAGTACGCCGTCGGCGAGGAGGTCAGCAAGGATGCCGTGCGGTAGCGCAGCGCGCACGCCTTCGGCAACGCGACCGAACAGAAAGTCAATGAGGTCCATCGGCACCGATGCCACCAAGAAGATCGCCGCAAAGAGCGCGGCCATGATGGCAAGAAAGATCCCAATTCCTAAGAGTGGATGCGTGAGTGCAGCATCGATGCGATCGATGAGTGCATCGCGACTTTCGTCAATCGAGGCGGTTTCAGTAGTTGCTGCGCGAACGACGCCATCGGACCACGCGGCAAGCGCGGCGGGCGTCGTTTCAGCGGGAGGCAATTTCTGCAAGCGGGCAATGAGTGCATCGCTTCCAAAGGGCAGGTTGGTGACGGTATCGAGCGCGACATCAAGTGCCGCAAGCCCTTCGCCGGTGCGACCAGAAACGGCAACAACCGGGCATCCGAGTCGGCGCGCAAGTTCGGCAGGATCAACGCGTGAGGTGCGCGTGCGCGCAACATCCCACATATTGAGCGCTATGACCGCGGGATGTCGGTGCAGCAGTACCTGTGCTGCAAATTGCAGGTTGCGCCGCAAGTTGGTGGCATCGACAACCACGAGCATGGCGTTTGGTTCAATGCCATCAAGCGATCCGCTCAGGCAATCGCGACAGACGCGCGCTTCGGGCACATCGATGGAGAGGGAGTAGGTGCCCGGAAGATCCACCAATTGCAGTTCAACGCGGCCGTCCGGCGCGCGGTGCGTGCCGATCCGTCCTTCAACGGTGGATCCAGGAAAGTTTGCTGTGCGAGCACGCATGCCGCACAAACGGTTGAAGAGAGTTGTCTTGCCAGTGTTCGGATTTCCGAGAACCGCAATGCGCGGGATTCCTGCGCTGTCACCTGCGCCGGTTGCGGTGGCACTGGCGTTCACGCGCGGCGTTCCGGGGCGCCCGGCTTGCCCGGGGAATCTTCGATCGGCGTCACCAAGATCTTGCGAGCAACCTCACCGGAGATTCCCAAGCGCGTGCTGTCAATCTGGACAATGCACGGCGTGCCCGGGCGGCAGACGCGCACCTCGCATTCGTGATGCATTCCCATCGCATGGAGTAGGCAGCGGTCGCCCTCCGGCAAATCAGTCAGTTCCGAGCAATCAACAATCGCCCGCTGGCCGCGCCGAAGCTGGGTCAGGGGGATGCGCACTGGCTGGGAACGGTCGGTGGGTACTGACATGGCTTCGCAACCGCAATGATATTGCGACTGAGTCTCAACTGCAACGTCACTGGGGGCTTTGGGGCTCAGATTCGGGGTTGTCGGGATCCGGGCGAACGCCGGTACTTCGGTACTGGCTTCGCCGCGCGGCGTACTCCGCGGGGGCCACAGTGAGCTGCGGCACGTCTCCGCGCTCCCACTGCGCATGCAATTTCTTGAGAAACGGAACACACCACTGACATCCGGTACCCGCGCCAAGGCATTCCGAGAGTTGGCTCGCCACTCGTGGCTTCTCCCGCTCCATGAAGTTCACCAGCTTGCGCTGGCTGACTCGGAAGCAGAGGCAGACATGGTCATCTGGGTTCATTGATCAGCGCGCCGTGGTCGGCGCATTGCATCAGCGGGGCGGACCGGCGGCAGGAACAATGCTCTTCACATTGAAACTGAAGAAGTACTCAAGATAGGGCGCAATCATCGGCGGAACCTCAAAGACGCTCGGTGCTGGACGCGCGTCGTTCACTCGCAAGCGCGGTCGCACAATGCCACTGAAAGCAAGATCGCCATTATTGATACCGGCGCGGCTCAGGACGTTTGTCAGCAGGCTTTGATCAACGGTGACCGGGACCTTGAACACTTTGTTGCTATTCACGAAGGTCACCATAAAGCTCACATTCTTGCCAACCTTCGTCACGGTGTCTTGATCAACGCGACCAACCCAGATGTACTGCTTTGTTCCCTCGTGGTTGGCCTTGGCGCACCAACTTGCCAATGCTCGCAAGTGCAGAGCAAGTTGCTTTGAATCACTCGCGTTGGGGACTGTTGGAAATGCTCCGAGGTAATCAGCCTGCAACGATGCCTGCAATCCACCAGGTCCGATGCTTGGGTCGGCAGGAATGGGGTCGGGCATCGGCGCAGGCGGAAGAACGCGAACGAGTGGCTTCGGCGCGGCAGTGGTGGCCGGTGTGGGTTTCGTTGTGGTCGCCGGAGGTGCTGTGCTCGTCGTTGTGCCACTCTCGAGGGCCTTGATACGTTGCAGGGCTGCATCGAGGTCCGCTTGTTTCTTCGCCAACTCAAGGCGCAGTCGGTCGATTTCCTGGCGGAGGTCACTCATCGACTCCCCAGTTGCTGTTTGTGCCGTGGCGCTTGCGTGAGCCAGTGCGGCGGGGTCAGCAGCATGGGCCGCGGGCACCGTGGTCAGGGTTGCGATGGTGAGCGACGAAACGATGAGGGCGGACTGCGTCAGGCGCATAGTGGACTCATCATAACGGGTGCGGAGAGGCGATCGCGGGGGGTCGCGGTCGCATCTCCGGGCAGTAATTGCCGGCATTCTGTAGCACTCTGCCCGGCAGCCCGAATACACTCTGCACAGAGGACCCCCGCATGGACCGGATTCGATCACTCGTGGCGCTCGCGCGCATCCGACTGCTATTTCAGGACTGGGTTCTTGCCTCCTGGACGGTGGTGTCGTTTCTGCTGGGATTAGTACTGCTGTCCATTCTTGAGCGGCGGTTGCTTGGTGCATCTGCGGCGCTGAATGTTCCAAGCCGCAGCGCGATGTGGTTGGTCGGATCGATCGCGCTCGCTTGTGGCTTGGCGACGCTCGTTGGTTGGCTCCGGGTGCGTGCACGCCAACTCACCATGGACCAGGCAGCGTTGGAACTTGATGCTCGGATTCATTCCGGCGAGCGGTTCTCGACGGCGTTGGCACTTGACGCGGATGACTCGGTTGCACGTGATGCGTTTGCGCGCGCAGCGATTGCCGATGCAGTTGCGTTCGCAAAGGATCCTGATCTTCTTGGTTGCATTCGCGCGGTGTTTCCCGTTCGACTTTCAGATCGTTGGTGGGCGGCGCCGGCGTTACTCGCGGCGGTGATTGCGGCATGGTGGTTTGTGCCGCAGCGCATATCTGCGGACAGTGCGGTGAAGGCTCCCGATGCTGCGCTTGCTGCTGAACGTCCCAAGAGTCCGGAAGAGAAACGACTCGAAGATCTACTCAAGAAGGTCGAGCAGTCGCCGGAACTTGCAGCGAAGCTCGACGCAGAGTTGGAGACGGCGCGACGCACGCTTGACGAGGCAGCCAATGGTCCCGTCCGCAGCCCCGATGACGCCGCGCGCGAGAGTTTGAAGCGCATGGCTGAATTACAGGAGCGTTTGGCGGAAGTAGCTGACAGCAAAGAATCCAAGGCATCGCGGGAACTGCGGGATTCACTTGCAAAGTTGGACTTGCCGAAGGACGAGAATGCCGCACGCGATCTTGCTGAAGCGCTCAAGCGTGGTGACTTTGAGGCTGCCAAGAAAGCGGTCGAAGAGTTGAAGAAGGCGGCGGCGGGCAGCGAACTCTCAAAGGAAGATCGAGAGAAGTTAGCGAAGGCACTCGAGAACACGGCGAAGCAACTGGAAACACTTTCGAAGGATCCGGCCAAGATGGCGGAGGCGCTGCGAAGTGCCGGCATGGATCCGGCGCTTGCCAACAATCCGTTGGCATTGCAGCAGGCAATTGCGCAGTCAAAGGATTTAAACGAATCGCAGAAAGAGTCGCTGCAAAAGATGGCTCAGTCTGTGAAGGACGCGCAATCGAAGCTTGGGCAGATGAGCCAGCAGATGGATCAGATGGCTTCGCAATGCAAGAGTCCTGGTCAACAGGGGCAGCAAGGTCAGAAGGGTGAGCAGGGTCAGAAGGGTCAGAGCGGCGAGAAGGGTGAGAAGGGCGAGAAGGGCAGTGAATCGCAACAGCAGTCCGGTCAGGGCGACAAGTCCGGCAAGGATGGCGGCGACATGTCAAAGATGCTTGACGAAGCAGAGTCTGACCGGCAGATGGCAATGGCGGCGGATAGTGCGAACAGTCAAAGCCAAGGCGGTCAGCAATCGGAGAGCATGAGCGACGCGGAGGCGGATAGCGCGCTGAGTGCGAGTGCCGAAAGTGCGAAGAACGGCAAAGGCGGCGGAAAGAAGCAGGGTTCCACTGGAAACCGCGCCGAGGCAGGCGGCGGTGACCGCGCCTTCCGCGAAACAGGATTCGGCACGAAACTCCAGAAGGAAAAAGGCCAGAAGCAGGAGGGCGATGTGATTGCGCGGCAACTTGTTGCGGGTCAGTCGCCAGTCGGCGAGAGCCGCGTTGGATTACAGGAAGTCGCCGGCACGATTGCCACGGGGTACGAGCGTGGATCAGAGGACGACCCGGTGCCCGCGCACTTGCGTGATGTTCATAAGCGTTACTTCGGTGACCTCCGCAAGAAGTTCGAGGAACGCGGAGTGGAGGCGGCGAAGCCAGCGGCTGGCGCTCCAGTTGGAGGCGCGAGTGGCAAGTAGTCGGGGTCTGGCAGCAGGTCAGCGCCTCGCAACAGCATGCATGACGGCTTCTGCATCCCTATTCGCTCTCGTCGCGGGCGGATGTGATCGCACCCCGAGCGTGACCGTCTACGCGAGTGCAGATGAATCCGTGGCGCGCCCCGTGTTCGAACGGTTTGAGAAAGAGACGGGCATTCGCGTTGATGCGAAGTTTGATACCGAGGCCACCAAGACCACCGGGCTCGCGAACACGCTGCGCGCCGAACATGACCGCCCGCGCGCTGATGTCTTCTGGTCAAACGAACAAGCCGCGCAGGTAGCGCTTGCGGCTGACGGCATCACGGAGCCGCTGCTCGTTGCTGGTGCGACATCCGCTGCTGCCACTGATGGCGCACCGCAGTCTTTCGCCGCACAATGGCCCGCAGCATGGCGCGATTCACAAGGACGTTGGTTTGCACTTGCGGGGCGCGCGCGCGTCATCGTCTACGCGCCTGACCGTGTGGCGATGCCGCCGAGTGAATGGACCGGCCTGATTGCGCCGCGCTGGAACGGCAAGATCGCCATGGCGGATCCACGCTTCGGTACGACTCGCAGTCACCTTGGTGCGATGAAGGCTTATTGGGACACCTACGCGATGGCTGGCTATTACGAGGCGTTCATCGAGGGCCTTGCGGAGAACCATCCAAAGGTGCTTACTTCTGGCAATTCCGGCGTAGTTGATGCGGTCGCGCGTGGCGAGGCGGACATTGGGCTCACTGACAGCGACGATGTCTTTGCAGCGCAGGCACGCGGCCTGAAATTGGCGATGGTCCTTCCGCGACACGCGCATGATGCAACGAATGCTGGGGGCGGAACGTATTTCATTCCCAACACCGTTGGAGTGGTGAGCGGCGCGCCGCATCCAGCAGCCGCGCGAATGTTTGTTGAGTTCATGCTCTCGCCGGAGACCGCGCGGCAACTGGCGGAGATGCCATCGAAACATGCGCCACTCGTGTACGCAGCAAGTGTGACCGACTTTGTCGTTCCAGATCCGATACTCATTGACGCGCGAGCAGTCGCCGCACATTCAGACGAGGCCGTTGAATCATTCTTCGCTGCCATGCGCGCGGTTGAGGAGACGAAGTAAGTGTCAGGGGGATTTGGTGCGCGCATGTTTGCGGTTGCAGCACTGCTGCTCTTCGGTGTCGCTGTAGCGTGGCCGATGATCGCGGGCGCACGGCTCTTGGCAATTGGTGGAGAAATCCCCGCAACGTTCAACGGTGCTCGAACGCTGTGGACGACGTTCGGTTGGTCGTGCGCCGCGGGTGCATGCGCAACGGCGGTTGGTTGGCCCGTTGGTCGTGCGATTCGTTCGGCGCGCAATGGGAATTTGCTGATCGCACTTTCCGTGGTGACGGCCGCGCTTCCTCCCTATGCGGTCTTCTGGACATGGTGGCAGGCGGCTGGCCCCGGATCAATGCTCGGGGATTGGTGTGCGACCAACGGCCACTCGGAATCCTTGCGGACGACGCTCTTGATGGTCGGGCTTACTTCATGGGCGTGGCCACTTGCTGCATGGATCGTTGCAGCGCGTCCCGCGGGGGCAGAATCAGTTGAGCGAGAGGTCGGAGCCGTTGATGCCGAAGGCGTGACCGACCGAATGCGTCGCGCGTGGCGCACCGACCGTGGCGCGTTGGCACTCGCGTTCGGAGCGCTCGTGGTGGTGATTGCTGGATCGACCATCGCATTTGACTTAGCGCAAGTACTCACGTTTGGATTTGAATTGCGCACCCTCGATGTGCAGGGAACAGCAGCGAGTGTGGTGTTGCGCGCGGCGTGGCCGGTAGTTGTCTTTGCGTGCGTCGGTGCCGTTATATTTGCGTGCTGGCCAATTACGCCACGTGATGATGGTCCCGCGGCGGTGCGGCGCGGCAGGGGCGGCATTGCGTGGGGAGTGCTGCTGTGCACGCTTGTTGCGCCGCTCGCAACGCTTGCATATGCGCTTGTGACTCATGGTGCACTCGACCGATTCATGGCGACAAGTGTGCGCGGCGCTGCGGGCACGCTCAGTGCGGCCGTGGTTGCAGGTCTTCTCATTGGCGTGGTGGCGTGCGGGCACCTAGTACTTGCGGCACGCGGGGTGGCTTCTTCGCGCGGGGCGCAGTACGCGCGGCTTGCGGAACGGGTGATGCTTGCCGGCTGGATGATCGCTGCGCTTGTTCCGGCAACAGTGGCGGCGGTGTCGCTTGTTGCAGCCTGGAATCTCGATGCAATCGGGCCGTGGATCTACGACACGCCGGCCGTGGTGGTCCTCTCGCATCTTGGTCGATTTGGCGTAGTGGGCGCATGGCTTGGACGCATGGCAGCACTGCGCGAACCGCGCGAACGCCGGGAATTGCGCGCACTTGACGGAGGAGATTCGCGCGGACTGCTACAGGCGCTGTTGCCGGAATTGCGCGGCGCCGCTATTGCCGCAGCACTTGTTGGAACAACGCTTGCGGCGGGTGAAGTGGTAGCGGCCGCGCGAGTCGAGCCGCCCGGTTGGGCGTGGTCGGCATCGACGCTCTTGAATGCCATTCACTATCAGCAGCCGGCAACAGTGCTTGGATCATTGCTCGCGCTGCTCGTGGTGGCTTCGGGTGCTGGAGCTGTAGTGGCAATGCTGTGCGCACGCGGAGAGCGTCTGCGCGGAATGGCGGCGATCCTACTTTTGGCGCTGGTCGTTGCAGGATGTCGCGAAACGCCGGTTCCGCCAAGCGGTCCGCATGTTCAAGCGGTGCGTTGGTTTGGAGCGCCGGGTCGTGGTCGTGGACAATTTGAATACCCGCGTGCGATGGACATTGATCCGCGTGATGGAACAGTCTTGGTGGTTGATCGTCAAGCACGCGTTCAACGGTTTGCCCCAGATGGAAGCTTCATTGCAGAATGGTCGATGCCGGAAAAATCGCTCGGAAAGCCAACCGGAATTGGTGTCGGTCCAGATGGCCGCGTGTGGGTTGCTGACACGCACTATCACCGCGTCATCTGTTGGTCGCCAGATGGCAAAGAGTTGTTGCGCTTCGGCGAATACGGAACGGGGCCCGGGCAGTTCATCTATCCATGCGATGTTGAGATTGCGCCCGATGGAACAGTATGGGTCTGTGAATTTGGAGGCAATGATCGCATCCAAGTATTCACGCCGGAGGGGAAGTTTCTGAGATCGATTGGCGGCAACGGTCGTGGGCCAGGGCAGTTTGATCGACCGCAGTCAATTGGATTCTCGCTTGATGGCCGTGAGGTGTATGTGGCTGACGCGTGCAACCACCGGATTCAAGTTCTCACGATCGAAGGTGTGCCGGTGCGTTCATTCGGAAGCGCTGGTCCGGATGACGGACAGATGGCGTATCCCTATGGTCTCGAAGTTGTTCCAGACGGAACGATCCTCGTCACGGAGTTCGGGAACCACCGCGTGCAGCGGTTTAACGCCGCCGACGGACGGTCGCTCGGAACGGTGCGCGCGGTGTCGGGCGCGCCCACTCCGCTCGTACTTCACGTCATCGACGGAGACCGGGTTCGATCGGTTCCGAGCGGTGAAAATGCGCTGCGATTTCCGTGGGCGATCGGAGTGCGCGGCAAGGAGGCATTCATCCTGGATTCTGGACATTCGCGGGTTTTGGTGACGCCGCTTGATTCATTGTGCGCGCCGCTCGCGCAGACCGTCCCGCATGAGGTGCCGGTGGGGTAGCGTGGAGCATGAGTATTCATGAATGTGACCTTCGAACATCCCTTGGCACTCGCGATCTTGGCGCTCGCTTTACCGTTCTGGTGGATGTCTTGGCGCAGCGTTCCGGTGCTTGGACGATGGAAGTCGTGGGGCGGTTTGGCGCTGCGCATCTTGGTGCTGCTCTGCTTGACATGTGCCGTTGCGCGCCCGAGCATCGTGCGCGAGACGGACGCCATGAGCGTGCTCGTGGTGGCGGACTCCAGCGACAGCGTGCCGCTGGCGCTGCGCACGCAAGCTGAGAAAGCGGTTCGCGATGCGGTTGGTCGTAAAGAGCGTTCTGATGATCGCGTCGGTGCTGTTACTGTTGCACGCGATGCAGTGATCGCGGCCATGCCAGCAAACGCTGGCGAGATCACTCTCACTGGTCACGTCGGCGACATGCAGGCGACGGACTTGGCGGCGGGAGTGCGCATGGCGCTTGCAACGCAGCCCGGCGATACCACCGCGCGCATTCTGCTTCTTTCTGATGGCAATCAGACCGCGGGAAGTTTGGAAGACGCCGCTGCGCTCGCCAAAGCGGCGGGCGTTCCGATTGATGTTGTGCCGCTTGAGTACCAGCACACCAGTGAGGTGCTCATTGAGTCACTGCGCGCGCCGACACGGGCGCGCGAGGGTCAATCAATTGATCTGCGAATCTCTATTCGAAGCCAGCGTCCAGCAACGGGGCGCATTTTGCTGTGGCAGAACGACGAACCGATCGATCTTGATCCTGCGAGCGACAGTCTCGGATACGCAGTGGATCTGCAGCCTGGCGCCAATCTGGTGACACTGCCTGTTGTTGCGGACGGGACTGGTGCGCAGCGATTCCGCGCGGTATTTGAGGCAACGGATCCAGCAATGGATTCCGTTCAGCAGAACAACACAGGTGCAGCGGTGGTGTTTGTTGGTGGCACTGGACGCGTTCTGATCATTGAGCCGGGCGGTGGGGCGGAGTGCGACGCATTGGCAACTGCGCTGCGCGAGGGAAAGATCGAAGTTGAACGCGTTCAACCGGAAAACGCGATGGGGCGCGGGTTGGCGTTCCTTGCCGGATTTGACGCAGTCATCATTGCAAATCTCCCGCGGTGGTCGTTCGACAACGAGTTTGATCGTGGCTTGCATTCCTATGTTCATGACCTCGGCGGTGGATTGGTCATGCTGGGCGGCCCGGAAAGTTTCGGTGCCGGTGGTTGGCTTGGGTCGGAAACCGAGAAGACTCTTCCGGTGAAGCTTGATCCGCCGCAGACGCGACAAATCTTGCGCGGCGCGCTTGCCATGCTTCTTCACAGTTGTGAAATGCCTGAAGGAAACTTCTGGGGCGTGCAGGTTGCCAATTCAGCAATTGATGCGCTTTCGAGCCAGGATTACGCGGGTCTGATCTCTCTTGGTGGCGCTGGCTATGGTGGCGGAGCCGCAACCAAGGACGGGTACGGTTGGGGATTTCCTCTGCAGATCATCGGCGACAAAGCGCGAGCGAAGGATGCGGCCAAGAAGATGGTGGTTGGGGATATGCCCAGTTTTACAACGCCGTTAGAAATGATCTTGGATGACATGGTGAAAGTCCGTGCTGGACAGAAGCATGTCATCGTTATTTCTGATGGCGATCCAGGCGCGCCGCCTCCAGAACTTCTGAATGATTTCAAAGCAGCGAAGATCACGATCACCACTGTGCTTCTTGCGGGTAGCGGCAGTTCGAGTCTTGGTCATGGTGGCCCTGAAGATCATCGCAAGATGCAGGCGATTGCAACGAAGACCGGCGGGCGTTTCTATCGCGTTGAGAATCCGCGCAAGTTGCCGCAGATATTCATTCAGGAGGCGACGGTGGTATCTCGCTCCTTGATTGTTGAGGGCGACTTCCAGCCGCAAGTGGCGCCGGGGGTTGCTGGTCCGCTTGCGGGATTTGATTCGCTGCCGCCGGTGCGCGGCTATGTACTCACTGTTCCGCGCGAAGGATTGGCGCAGGTGCCCGCAATCGTCAAGAATAAGGACGGGACCGATCCGTTCTATGCCAACTGGAATTACGGTCTCGGACGCAGCATTGCATTTGCAAGCGACGTGAGTGGCCGCTGGGGTTCTGCGTGGAGTAAGTGGGCGCGCTTCGGTGCGTTCTGGGAGCAATCGATGCGTTGGGTGATGCGCCCGGCGATGCCGCAAGATGTCAGTATCGCAACCCGGATTGATGGCGACCGCGCGTTCATTGAGGTTGAGACGCGCGAACAAGCGCAGAGCGGATTCGCGGCCGAGACACGAGCGGAGGCGCGGCTTGTGACTCCGGATGGTCGAGTGATGGAACTACCGCTGCGCCAAGTTGGTCCGGGGCGATTCACCGGCGAGTTTGACGCGCAACAGGCGGGCGCGTACTTGGCGAATGTTGCATTCGCGCGCGCCGGTACCGGCGATGGTGCCGCGCGGGCTGGCAGCGTGCAGGCCGCAATCAGCGTTCCCTATCCGGCGGAATACCGCGCCATTCGCGACAACGCAGCATTGCTGCGAACCATCGCGGAGCGCACTGGCGGGCGCGTGTTGCGTCTTGCGGATGCAAAGACATGGGAGTTGTTTGATCGCTCCGACTTAGGCTCATCACGGACAGCCCGCGCGCTGTGGCAGTTGGCAGCAATTCTGGCAGCGGTATTGATCTTGCTCGACGTCGCGTGGCGACGCATTGCCTTTGATCGCCGCGACGCGCAGGAACTTGCAGCGCGCGTGACGGGCGGCGCAGCGAGCATGGGCACCGGCGGCGTTGATGCACTTCGTCGGGCGCGCGAAGGTGCGGGCGTCGATCGAACGAATGCAGGTCGAGGCGGCGCTGCCGGTGGAGCGTCCGGTACGGCGAGTTCGGGTGGTGCGCCTGCAGCAACGCGCTTTGAAGCGGGCGCGGATGCGCCGAAAGTGGATGCGCGCGACCTTGCAGCAGGTGATTCAGACCGAGCCCGACCCGGTGCGCCAGCCAAGCCCACGGCGCCGGATTCACCAGCAGATCAAGGTGATCCGCTCGCGCGGTTGCGCGCTGCGCGCCGTCGTGCGCAAGATCAGACCGACGGCGATCGAAATGGTGGCACGGGCGGCACGGGAAACGGCGGCGGTGGTACCGGTGACCAAGGTGGTGGCGGAGCATGAGTGTTAGGTCACCCCAACTTCCTGGCGATATCGCGCGACTGCCGGCATTCGATGCGGGCATTGAGAACGAGGACATCGCCCGCGAGCGCTGTGCGTCATTTCGATCGGTTGCTCTGCGATTGCGGGAAGCAATTGGAAAGCGAGTGGTGGGGCAGCAGTCAGTCGTCGATCAAACGCTGTGGGCACTCTTCGCTGGTGGGCATGTGTTGCTCGAAGGCGTCCCGGGTCTTGGCAAGACACTCTTGGTTCGCACGCTCGGCGATGCCCTGCACCTTGAATTCAGCCGCATCCAGTTCACTCCGGATTTGATGCCAGCCGACATCGTCGGCACGCAAATACTCATGGACGATGATGCAGGGCATCGCGTGATGCAGTTTCGACCGGGGCCGATCTTCACACAGATTCTGCTTGCTGATGAAGTGAACCGCGCAAGCCCCAAGAGCCAGTCCGCGTTGCTCGAAGCAATGCAGGAGCGATCAGTGACGGTGGGCGGCGAGACGCATCGGCTGCGCGCTCCGTTTCTTGTGCTTGCCACTCAGAATCCAATTGAGCAAGAAGGCACGTACCCGCTGCCGGAAGCGCAGCTCGATCGATTTCTATTGAAAATCGCCGTTCCATCAGTTGAACGGGCTGATTTGCAAGAGATCTTGCGTAGAACCACGACGACAACGGAATCGCCGGTGACGCCGATTCTTGACGCAGATCGCATTCTGCAGGCGCAGCGATTGGCGCGCCGCATTGTGATTGCCGATCCGGTACAGGACTATGTGATTCGATTGGTCCTGGCGACGCATCCGGGTGGGGAGTACGCAGACGTCAACGCGGGCCGCGAGATTTCGGTGGGCGCGAGCCCGCGTGCTGCGCAGGCCATCGTGACCACGGCTAAGGTGCGGGCACTTCTTGATGGTCGGTTTCATGTCTCGATTGCCGATGTGCATGCAGTGGCAGCAAGTGCTTTGCGCCATCGCATCGCTCCAAGTTTCGAAGCGGAGGCTGACGGGATCGACTCCGACCGCATCGTGAGCGGGATCATTACTCGCTTGAAGCGTCAGGTTCCGGAGGACGCGCAATGAGCTTGTTCTTCCAGGGACAACCGAGTCGCAAGCGTCCAGAACGCGTTGATGACCTCATTGATGCAGCATTGATGGCGCGCATCGGACAACTTGATGTGGTGAGTCGCAAGATATTCACTGGCAAGATTCAGGGCGAACGCCGTTCCAAGCGCCGCGGTCAGAGCGTTGAATTTGCTGACTTCCGCCCCTACGTTCACGGTGACGACCTGCGCTTCATCGACTGGAACATTTTTGGACGCCTTGATCGGCTCTTCCTCAAGATCTTTCTTGAAGAGGAGGATCTTTCGCTCGTCATTGCCATTGACACAAGCGCATCCATGGATTGGGGCGACCCAAACAAAATGGTGTTTGCGCAGCGATTGGCAATGGCACTTGGCTACATCGGCCTTGTCAATCACAATCGCGTGACGATCGCTGCGTTTGGCGGCGAGGGCGGCATGCAGAAGATTTCCAATCTGCGTGGACGTCGCAAGACATCAGAGATGGGCAAGTGGATCTTGAATCTCAAGTCCGGCGGTACCGGATCATTTGAAGAATCAATGAAGGCACTCGCCCTCGCTCGGCAGGGGCGCGGCGTGATGGTGGTTGTCAGTGACTTCTTGATCAAAGATGGGTACGAAAAAGGCCTTCGCTATGTTGCAGGGCGCGGCTATGACCTTTGGTGCATGCAGACGCTTGCGCCCCAGGAAATTGATCCCGGCGCACATGGGCTTGTTGGCGATTGGCGTTTGACTGACGCGGAAGACCGCGACGAAGCCGAAGTCACGGCAAGCCCGGGATTGGTTGAACAGTATCGGGCGAATCTCGGTGCTTGGTGCGCGGGGCTACGCGACTTTGCAATTCGGCGCTCAATTATGCATATGGTGGTTGACACTTCCACCGAAATCGACGCGCTTCTCTTGGAATACCTGCGCCAGCGAGGGCTCGTGCAATGAGTGCAATGCTCGCCATTGTCTGGATGACGCCATTGATTGGTGCCGCCATTGCCGCCGTGTTGGTGCCGCTGCTCGTCGCTCTGTATTTTCTCAAGTTGCGGCGTCGAGCGACGGCGGTCCCCAGCACATTGCTTTGGAAACGCAGCGTTGAAGATGTGCGCGCAAACACGCCGTTTCAGCGCTTGCGTCCGAGCGTGTTGCTCTTCTTGCAACTTGGACTTCTTGCATTTGTTGCATTTGCGCTGATGCAGCCGCGGATGGATCTTGGGCTGTCATCGAGTGGACGAACGGTCATCATCATTGACGCGTCGGCATCGATGTCGGCAACGGACCTCGACGGCGAGAAGTCTCGCCTTGCGATTGCGAAGACGCAAGCGAAGGAACGCATCGACCAATTGTTCGCAGGCGGGTTGTTCTCGACGATTCCTGGCGAGACGATGGTCATCAGTTTTTCCGACACCGCCAAGATCATGCAGCCCTTCACGCGTTCAAGTGGTGACTTGAAGCGCGCCGTTGATCGCATTGAGCAGACTGATGGAGGAAGTCGAATCGGTGATGCGCTGTCACTCGCTCGCGCATTTGCGACCGTGGTAAACCCGGAGACGCAGGGGGCCACGCCAAGTGAGGGGGCTTCGCTTGAACTGTGGTCTGATGGTCGGATCGCGGACCTCGCGGCGGAGGCGATTCGTCCTGGAGAAACGGTTGCCTATCACGTGTGCGGTCGTGCTGACGGGGCGAATGTTGGCATCGAAGGAATTGCCGCTGAGCGAAGCGCTACGGAACCCGGCGTGATTCAGGTGTTTGTCACCGTTCGCAACGACGGTCCGGAGGCAATTGAGACAGACCTTGAGTTGGCGATCGACGGAGTGCGTCGATCAGTGACGCCGAAGCCGGTGAAAGTGCCCGCTGCGAGTAACGGGCTCGCGGGAACGGGCGGCGCATCAGTGAGCGCAACGGCTGCCGGGTCTGCGTCGGCCCCTTATAAACCAGGCTACGAACGCGTGACATTTCCGCCCATCATTCAGCCGCGCGCGGGAGTGATTTCAGTTTCATTGGTGCGTGCGGATTCGATGATCGCTGACAATCGCGCGTCCATTGCAGTCAGTGCGCCGCGGCGCTTGCGCATTGCGGTTGTCGGCTCGATCGATTTCGCCACGAAGAATGTGGTGACGGCAATTCCTGCAGAGAAAGTTGAGTTTCTCAGCGCCGCCGAGTTTGCAACGCGCGGGGTGAAGAGCGATGAGTTTGACGTAGTCGTCGCTACGCCCGCTGCGCTTCCCGCGCAGTTGCCGCCTGGCCGCTATTTAGTGCTCGGCGTTCCTGCGGGAATTGAAGGGCTCAACCCGTATGGAGGCAAGGAGAAACTCTCGGTGCGCTCGCAGCGCAGCGAGCATCCGTTGCTGCATGCGGTGAATCTCGATGACCTCTTTATCGCTCGGGCAACGGCGATCGCGCCTGCTTCGGATGTTGAGTCAATCGTTGAAGGCCCGGATGTGCCGCTCGTAGTTGTCGCGCGGCGTGGTCCGGTGGCGGCCGTCATCACAACATTCGAGCCGCTGGATTCCAACTGGCCATTTCAGCGCGGCTTCGTGACATTCATTGCGAACGCGGTGGAGTGGCTCGGCGCACTCGATCAGGCCGCAGTGCAGGAAGAGCACCATCCTGGCGAAACGCTTTCGGTGCGCACTGCGGCAGGGGTGAAGGAGGCGATGCTGACGCTTCCTGACGGAACAACGCAGCCGTTGCAGGCGCGCGAGGGATCGGTGACCTATGGACCGCTCGTTCGCTCGGGCACGTACGAGTTCCGATGGACAGATGATCGCGGAGAACAGCGGCGTATGTTCGCGGTGAACACAGCCGAGGGTGAAGGCCGCATCGCTGCGGCTGATCAACTTTCGGTAGGGGCGCAGGTAGTACTCGGTACAGGAAGCGAGGGCGGGTCGCTGAGCGATCTCTGGCCCTTTGCGTTAGCCGCCGCACTTGTATTGCTTGTTCTTGAGTGGTGGGCGTATCACAGAAAAAACTGGATTCGTCCCGCGCGCGGTGCTAAACCCGTGCGACCGCTTGGCGCTATCGCTCCTATGATCCGTTCATGAGCACCGCAGGCGCACCCCAATCCGTTGACCGCATCGCCCAGTTTGAGAAGATGGCATCAGCCGATCCGACCAACGAGATGGCGCACTTCTCACTCGGCAAGGCGTACCTTGATTCTGGTCGACACGCGGAGGCTGCTCGCAGCTTCGAGCGGTGCGTGGAATTGGCTCCGGACATGAGCAAGGCATTTCAACTCGCGGGTCAAGCAATGATCGGCGCGGGCTGGGCTGACCGCGCGGTTGACGTCCTGACGCGTGGCTACGAAACTGCCGCCCGCAAGGGCGACATGATGCCGCGCAACGCAATGGCCGAACTTCTGCGATCGATCGGTCGCGAGCCTCCGAAGCTTGCCGCGGAAGTGGACGCTGCTGCGGAGCGTCTCAAGGCTTCTGGAACATTCATTTGCCAGCGAACAGGGCGGCCGGGGAACAAGCTCGCGGAACCGCCGTTCCGTGGTCCCGTTGGACAGTGGATCTTTGAGAACATCAGCGCGGAAACTTGGAAGCAGTGGATTGGGCAGGGGACCAAGGTCATCAATGAACTGCGCCTTGATTTCAGCCGTGATAAGGATCAAGAGACGTACGAGCAGCACATGCGCGAGTACCTCGGCGTGGACGCGGACCTGAAGTAAGCAACTGAGTGCGGCCAGGGTGAGCGGGTTGGCAAACCGGCGCTCTTACTGGCCCGCAATCGCCTTACGAGGACGGCCGCTGAGCGCGGCCCTGTCCTCTCCGGCGAGTGCGGCCAGGTTGGGCGTGCGTGCGTGCGTGCGTGCATGCATGCATGCATGCATGCACTTTGCGGGGCGCTTCCGTTTACGCATATCCGAGGCGGTCTAAGTCGTCTTCTTCGAGGCCGAAGTGGTGGCCGATTTCGTGGAGCAGCGTGATTCGGATTTCGCGGTGGACGTGTTCTGGTCCACCAAGTTGCGTGCCGTCCTCGTCCGTCCATGGTTCCCATCCACCGGCTTCGTCCACAATTCCTTCGCGGAAGAGTGTGATCACATCCGGGAGGGCGCCGTGTTCCACGCTTCGTTCGGTGAGTGGTGTGCCGCTGTGCAACCCGCACACACTCGCGCGGTCTGCGGGGTCAATTCCTAACTCTTCAAGTAGTCCACGCGTTGGGTGATCTTCTAAGACCACCGGAACCTCTTCGAGCATGGCGTGTAACGCAGGCGGCAGTGCACTCAGTACATCTTCGAACAATGCGTCGAACCGCTCGCGTTCTTTTTGCACCATGTCAGCCTTCCATAGCGCCAACGAGGTCTGTGATTGAAGCCACTTTTTGTGCCCGCACCCAACTCGCAAGACCCTTTGCGAGCGCTACCGGAATTCGTGGATCCACAAAGAGCGCAGTGCCAACGCCCACCGCGCTGGCACCCACAAGTATGAATTCTGCCGCGTCTTCCCAGCGCAAGACGCCGCCAAGACCGATGATCGGCACGCCGGCAGGCTTGGCCACCGCGCGATAAACATCATGCACCATTCGTACCGCAATCGGGTGGATCGCCGGCCCGCTGAGCCCCCCGCGCCCGCGTGACAAGCGCGGACGGCGCGTGTGCACATCAATACTCATGGCTGTCACTGTGTTCACAAGCGTCAAGCCATCCGCACCCGCATCCACTGCGGCACCGGAGAGTTTCACTACGTCCGCATTTGGACTGACCTTCACAAACAACTTGGCACGCTTCACCACCGGGCGCACTTCGGCAAGCAAAGACTTCAGCGCAGCGGGGTCATCACCAAATTGCAGACCGGTGGCAGTGTTCGGACAACTGACATTCAATTCAATGATCGGGAATGCAGTGTTCGCATCGAACGCAGCCGCCACACGAACATAGTCCGCTACCGAGTGGCCGGCCACAGAACCGAACACAGGGCAGGGGACTCCCGCGGCGTGCGGAACCTTCTCGGCAAGAAATCTTCCGAGCCCAACATTCGCAAGGCCAATCGCGTTCATCATTCCGCCCGGAACATCAATGATGCGCCACGGGTCGTTTCCCGCGCGTTCTTCCGGTGTGATGCTCTTGGTGGTCACCGCTCCCAACCAGCGCAGGTCGAACGCGTCGGCTAACTCATCGACATAGCCGCACGTTCCAGCCGCCGCCACAATCGGCGACGTCAGTTCCACGCCAGCGAGACGGGTTCGAATGCAGGCGTCAGGTGCTGCCATGATTGCAAGTCTACGGAAATCAGCCCGCCGCGCTTGACCGCTCGGCGAGACGTATTCGTTGCGCACTCAGCGCAGCCCGCTGCTTGGTCAACTCGCGCTGATCGGCGTCCGGCTTCGTTGCAGCTTCGCTCAGGTGTCGAGCGGCTTCGTTCAGTAGACGTTCCGCCTCGGCAGTGTCGCCAAGGCGTTGCCACGCATCCGCTGAAAGGCGTGCAAACGCCGCGCGATGCGTGCGTACAACGGCGTCGTCTCCACGCAGTTTTTGCAGTGACTCAATGTGTCGACGCAACTGCTCGCAGCGCTCAAGACACCCGCTTGCCGAATCCACATGCTCCTCGACGGCAAGTTCGAATGCAGCAACTACAGCCATCTCAATCGCAGCGGCGTGGTCGCTCGCGCCTCGGGCAGCCTTGGCCCATGCGCGCGATTCTTCCCATACCTGTCGGAAAGCCATGGTGCGTTGTTCGGCATCGTTCAGCATGCGCGCTGCGGTCGTGATCGGTCGCATCAATCCGTTGGCGATCGACATGCGCATGAGCGGGTCCGTGGCAGGTTCCCGCAGGGCCGCGCTGAACGGTCCGATGGTTGTGATGGCTGCACGCAATGCATCGAACGCAGCGCGCGCGTCGCCGCCCGCTACTTCATACGCGGCTGCAAGTTCAAGTGTCCGCGCGAACGCCAAGTGACGTGCCGCATCTTTGTCTTCAGCCAAGCAGGCCGCGCGAAGTGTTGTGAGCGCGTCGCCAACAACAACCCTTGCTTGTGCGGGCTGCTCTGCTCGCACCGCCATAGCTGCGAAGGACGCGGCAAGATCGGCAACGCGCGCGAATGCTGGCGAGCCAACCGGCGCAGTTCGTGCTCGGTCGCGTGATTGGCACCAGAGGTCGCGCAGGCGTTGTGCCTGCATTGCGGCATTCGCTCGTGCAGCGTGATCCTCTTGCGTCACCGGCAGAGCCGTGCGATCAGCGGAGCCCCGGGCAGAAACATCATTGATTCGATTGTGTGTGAGACTCATGCGAACTTCCGTGTTCAGATGACCAAGCCGCTCAATGTTTCAACAACCCGCAATCAGCAGCATCATCAGCCGAGTTGATCGGGGTCGAGCGCAGCTTCCTTTGCTGCGGCCTTGGTCTTCTTTGCGCCTGGGCGATCAGGAATCTGATCCATGTAGAGGATTCGCCCGCAGGTCAGGCAAGTCACCAACTGATCGGCCTGCGCCGCAACGCGGCTGTAGGCATCGAGCGGGAGTTCGGCATTGCATCCGCCGCACGCGAATTCGCGGTGCCGCAGGCTGACGACGGTCACTTCGGCGAGCGCCTCGCCATCATTGCGGTCTGCTGCTTCGTCGAATGCTTCGCGGACATCTTCCTTCAAGAGGTCAGCCGCGCGACCGCGCTGGGCTTCAAGTTCAGCCAGTCGGCCGCCGAGCTCGGACTTCGCTTCAGCGAGCGTGGCCTGAGCCATATCGCGCAAGCGCGTGCGATCCTGTGACGGAGTGTCCGTAGTGGTCAGTTCCCTCTTCAACTTCTCAAGGTTCTCCATCTGCGCCAAGATTCGCTCGGCGAGTTCGTCGCGCTTGCCTTCGACCACTTTCAACTCGTCTCGCAACGCGTTGTAGATCTTGGTGTTCGAAGACGTATTCAGTTCCGTGCGCAGGTTCTCGAGGCGCTCTTTGAAAGTGCTGTCTTCGAGTTCAAGGTTGGAAATCATCGCCTGCACTTGGCGGGACTGCCCTTCAAGGTCACGTCGCTTCCCGGAGACCACCTCAAGCTGCGTCTGGTTGCGCTTGAGGGCGTCCTCTGCATTTTCGAATCGAGTTTTGATTCCGCGGACTTGGCTGTCGACGGTGTGGAGCGCGCGGAGGTGGGCGATGAGACTCATAGGTTGGTTGCCGCGCCGGGCGCGGGGGGCGCATCGTACATGGTTCTGCAGCGCATACGGAAGATTCCCCGGTATTTCAGCGCAGATGCAGCGCCCACCAGACGACGGGGCCGGCAAGCAGGGGGCTGTCAACTACGTCGAACACGCCGCCCATCCCGGGGAGCACTTGTCCGGAATCCTTCACTCCCGCGCTGCGTTTCAGAAGGCTTTCGACAAGATCGCCGAAGGTTCCCACCACGCCGAGAACCGCTCCGGTGGCAGTGCCGAGGAGTACCGGAATATGGTCGCGCGGGTCGGGGAGCGCGTCGCTCCACCAACTGAGCAATCCTCCAATGACGGCGGCGAACGCAATTCCTCCGAACAGCCCCTCCCAACTCTTGGCGGGACTGAGCCACGGAATCATCTTGTGCCTGCCAATAGACATGCCCGTGAAGTATGCGCCGATGTCGCTGGCCTTCACAGTGAGCACCGCGCCAACAAGCACCCATGGACCAACTTGGCAGCGCACTAAGAGCCACGCGCCGAGCAGCACCCCGATGTACGAAAATGACAGGAGCGTGCCTCCCGTTGCTGCCACAACCCCTGCAATCTGCGCGTCGCGACTATGCACAATGATGGCGCACGAGAACACCGCCCACAGCGCGGTGACCGTCACCGCAACTGCAGTGACTCCCGAATCAAAGGCCGGCGCCATCCGCACCGCGATAACGCCGCTCACTGCAGCAAGCACGGTGAGCGCCGTTGGTGCCGCAATCCCCGCGCCGCGGAGCATCACCGCCAGCTCGCGCGCGAGCAATGGTGCCAGTGCCAATATGGCAAGCGCCATGAGCAGCACACCGTCAGAGGTGCCGATCATGTTTCGAATGCCATCAGACTGGCGGAGCGCATCGGACAGACGATCGTCGCCCCAAAGAACAACAATGAGTCCGACGATCAGAAGAATTCCGGTGACGAGTCGTTGGCGGAGCACGGCGTCAGTAGACCGCAACCGATGGGTCGATGTCGAGCGACCACAGGTGGATTCCGCCCGCCATGCTGCGGACATCATCAAATCCCGCTTGGCGGAGGGCCGCCGTCACCTGCAGGCTCCGGGCGCCGTGATGGCAGTGAACCACTACGGGCGTGGCTTCGTGCGAACGCAGACCTTCGAGCCGCGCGCTCAGTTCGTGCATCGGCACATGCGTGGCGCCGTCAATGGAGGCGAGGTCACGCTCAGAAGCGGTACGGCAATCGAGGAGAACGATGATCTCGCCCGCATCACGGCGGCGAACAAATTCACGTGGCGTAATTTCCCAGTCCGGATTGAAAGGGTAGCCCGCAGGAAGTCCACGATCATCAAGCGTCTGCACAGTCATTCCTTTGGCGCCGTTGGCGCGACTGGCGCGGCTGGCGCGGGTGTTGATTTCGGCGGCATCCATTCGATGCCATCGATCGGTTCGCGTTGCACCGTGACCCACGGCGGCATAAAGATAATCTGACCCGGCGTCGTTGCCAACCAGAACATGCTGATCGCTGGTTGTGCAGCCAAGTCTTGCACTGCGGTGCCGCTTTCGCCGCCAGTTGCGAGTGCGGTGGCGGTGGTCGGATAGGCGCCGGTCGCCCGCGGATCCTTTGAGAACCCTTCAAACAGCGTGTAGTACTTTGGCTGCACTTCAACTTGGCCGCGCGGCTGATGCACGGCGGTCTCTGTCCATGCGGAGCGATCAAGCGTGGTGGCAGACGGCGCAGTCGGGGCGCTTGCAACAAACGCCTTGCCATCAAGGGTCGTCGGCCCACCATCGCGCGCGATCGGCACAAACGCCGGTGCTGCAAGATCCGGAATCGGATCATCACCCGCGTGAGTGAGCGTGGCACTCGGGTTCTGGCAGCCCGTGGCAGCCAGCGTGGCGGTAAAGAGGATGAGGGCGTTTCTAGCGGGGTGCATCGGAGAACTCATTCGTCAAGCGCGTATCCGGCGTGCTCAAGTGCATCTTGGATCGTATCCGGGTCGAATCCGCGCCGCGCCAGCTTGGCCGCCACGCGCTTGGCAGTTTCTCCGGCCTTCTTGGCACGGCGAACCTCAAGTCGCAGTTCGCTTTCAGTGGCGGCGCCGGTTCGGGCGACTTCTGCAGCGTCTTTTTCGCCGACCCCGTCCGCCTGCAAGAGCTCGGAAAGCGCTTCCTCAGACAGCGATCCGCGGCGGCGATGATGCTCCACGCGGCCCGTTGCGAATGCGTGGTCGTCAAGCCATCCATCGGCCAACAACGCGCGGATCGCACTCCGTGCCGCACGCGCAACATGACCGGCCTTCACAAGTCGTTCCTCGAGCGCCGCTGCACTCCATGCGCGCTTGGCAAGGAATGCAAGCGCCGCTTCGCGGGCCAACGATTCCGCGGCTGCAGCGTCAACGCGCGCGGCCAACGCCGGGGTCCACGCTCCTCCTTCTACAAGTCCAAGTTCCTCGGCGCGCTGCCGTCCGATTGTTGCAACGGTCCGCCCGCCGACCCGCACCTCCACTTGATTGGGGTCTACTGCCAATGCGCGCAATGCATCAATTGGAACCTTCTTCTTGCGTTGAACCTTCGCCATGGCGTATTCGTCCTTTAGGTGAGTTGGTCGAGATATCCGCGAATCTCAGCGAGCGCGTGACTGTCCGCCGCGCGTTTGGCGGCTTCTAAACCGGCGCGCAGCACCTCGCATGCTTCATCAATGCGTTCGAGGTCTTCTAATGATCGCGCCTTGTGGTAATAGGCGTAGCAGTATCCAGAGTCGGCGGCGATGGTTTGGTCGTACCAGCCGAGCGCCTCAAGATGCCGCCCCGCGCGGGCATGTTCCTGCGCAATGCCGTACATACAGAATGGGTCGGCAGGCTCCGAGGCGTGCAGTTTCAACAACTGCGCAAGGCGCGGCGTGGTGGCGGGGTCGTTTGGCCCAGGTTGCATCCGCGGCAAACTATCACATCCGGATACGCTGCTCGCATGCGCTCACTTCCCGCGCGTTCCGCACTCATCGCCCTTGTGACCGTTGGTCTCGCGGCCGTGCTGTCTTCGTGCACTCCTCAATATGTAAACGAGGACCGCACCGATCGCCGCGACAAGGAACTCCGGATACAGCAGCACACCGGCGGAACGCATCACGCCACGGTGGTCGACAACGGGCGCTGGTTCCAGACATTTGGCAACGAACTGCTATCGATCGACATCACTAATGGTCGCGAACTTGGACGCGCCGATGGTGTGACCTTCGGTGAAGGAGGTTCGCTTGTCGACCTGGCAGTTTCTGGCGATTCCGCGTGGGCGATCTCTGATCTCACTTCACTCATCACATTCGATGTCTCCGACAATTCTGCGCCCAAGCGAGTTTCGGCAATCACTGCCGAAGAGCTCGGCATCGAACCGCGCATGGTTTCCCACGTCAGCAAAGAAATCTATGTCAGCGGCAAAGGCGGTGTGGTGCGCATCAGTGACCGCAAGTTGTTCCTTGAGGGTCAATCACCCGCACATGTTGTCGCAACCGCTGGTGGTCCGGTGACATGCACGGGACGAAAGATCGTGACCCTTGAAGACGGGCGCTACCTCGGCGCAGCAAGTTCGCTGGTGCCCTTGCCATCAGGAGTCGGAACGCCGGGCGGGTTCGCGTTCCTATTGCAGGGACAGAACGGCGCTTCCGTAGGCGTCATGACCGCGGTCTTTGCTGAAACCGACCAAGCGGCAATTCCAGCACGCGTTCGGCGTATCCGCATGTGCGGAGATCGCCTCTTTGCAGTCACGGACAAGTTCTTGTTCACTTGGCGTGTTGATGGATTGAAGTTGGTTGACCCCGAAGAAATTCCCCTCAAGGGTGGTCGCGACATCGACATCATTCGTCCCAATCACTATGCGGTCGCTGGCACCTTTGGCCGCGCCATGTACCGCCATCGCACCGAAGATCGCCACATTGGTGACACGTTTTACAACGTTGAACGCCAACCCGGTCTGCTTGAAGTTGCGGTGACCGATGGTCGGCGCGTGCTTGCTGGCGGGCGCGAAGGATTCTGGCTGTGGCGCATTGGTGGCGAGCCAACGATCACCGACAAGACCACAGATCTCACCACCGTGATGGGCGCCGAGCGGAGTGCCGCTTGGGGCTCAGCGCGCATTGTCGAGGAGAAGGGCGCCGACGGCATTGCGATCGGCAAGTGTGTTGAAATCAAACACGACGGTGCCGTCGAACGCTATGAGCCGGATGGATCTCCGCATATCACCGCCATTGAATTTATAGACGGCGATCTGTGGGTCGGTCATGAACACGGACTTGATGTATTGCGCCGGATCGAAGTGCTTGAGCCTGAAGACACGGACCCGGAAGCTGCCGCCGCCGCTGCTGCCGCTGGCGCCGCTCCAAAGCCTAAGAAACCCGCGCTTGATGAAAATGGCAAGCCAGTTCGAGTATTTGTTGGAAAGATCAGCCCGATCCGTTCTTGGCGCTTTGAAGGACCGGTGCTCTTCATCTATCCAGAGCGGCTTGGTGGCGGCGGTTCGCTGGTTTCATTGCACGGCGGCTTCATGCTGTTGAAGCAGGTGGCGATCGGCGATTCGCCCGTCTTCACTGGCCGCGGCGATGTGAAGTAATCAGTCCTTCGAAGCGGCTGCTGCAAGCGCACAGAATTCGCCGCATATTGCATCGCTGCTACAGGTGTTCCCACGCGCCTTGCACACTGCGCGTCCGTGAAAGATCAGCAGGTGACTGAGATCACACCAACGTTCGCGGGGAAAGAGCACCATCAAGTCGCGCTCGACCTTGACGGGATCAGTGTGTTCAGAAAGCCCGAGACGCTCGGAAAGTCTTCCAACATGCGTATCGACCACAACTCCCGCCTGGATCCCGAAGCAATTTCCTAACACCACGTTGGCAGTCTTGCGTGCAACGCCACGGAGTGCTAGAAGGGACTTCATGTCAGCGGGAACCTTCCCGCCGTGGTGGTCGACCAACGCGCGCATCGATTCATGCACCGCGCGCGCCTTGTTGCGCCACAATCCAATAGTGCGGATAAAGGGCGCAATTTCATCGGCAGATGAAGCGGCGAAATCTTGTGGCGTTGGAAAGTGTGCAAAGAGTGCAGGGGTTGCCGCATTCACGCCCTCGTCAGTTGCTTGCGCACTCAAGATGGTGGCGATGAGAAGTTCGTGCGGTAATTTCCAGTCGAGGCGGCACTTTGCATTCGGGTAGCGCGCATCAAGCGCTGCAAGAAGTTTCAGCGCGCGCGTGCGTTGCTTCGGACTCTTGCGCGGAAGTTTGAACTCAATGGTTGGCCAGAGTGCTTCACCAGTCACCGCGTCCTGCCTTTCGCACTGGAGCTGCGAGCAACGCAGGTACCAGACACAGCAATGCGCCGAACACACATACCAGTTGCACCTTGAACCCAGCATCAGCCACTACATGTGCGGAGTCGAACCGCGCGCGCGCGGCGGTCGCAGCTTCGCGATCATTGGCAGCGACAGCATCCCAGTAGGCAAGAAGATCGAAAGTCATTGCCGGTCCACTCCACGCGCGCCATGCAAGAATCAGCGCTGCACCTGCGACGCAAGCAAAGAGCATCGCGCGCGCCCAACGCATTCCATTCAGGCCGCCGAGCCGCGCCAGTCGCACGGTGCAGCCGACAGTGAGTGCCGACGCCGCAAATTGCACCCAGTCGCCTGCCATGAATAGTGGTTGCATCATCTTGCCAGCAGCGAATCGACCCATCTCCGCGGTATCGCCGGCGAAGAACCCTTCCGTCCCGGCAACTGAGATTCCAAGCTTGGGAAGTGCTCCGAACGCGCCCATGGCGGCCGCGCCTGTACCCATGATCACGGCAAACCACACTGCGAGCGCGATGAAGAGAATTGTTGCAGTGGTGCGCATTGCTCGATTCTAGTGCGCGAGGCGCTGTCGCTGCTGCTCCGATCTTTATGCCATCTCCACCCACGCGTGCCACTACCCTGTACACATGGATGCTCGCGTGCAAGTTCCCCTTGGTGTCACGATCGCAGCGCTCGGCGACACCGCCGCCGCGCTCGCGTGGGTTGCGTCGCACGGTATTGCGGGTGTGCAGCTCAGTGCCACTCATCCATCAATGCGACCGCGTGACCTCGGTGTCAGTGCGCGCCGCGATCTGCGCGCCACGCTCGCTCGTTATGAATTGGTTGTCACTGGTATTGATGCTTGGATCCCCAGCGATCACTTTGTTGACCCTGCACACGCGGACCGTGCCATCGAAGCTGCGTGCGCTGCGTGCGAACTTGCGAGCGCATTTGGTCGTGTTCCTGTTACGCTGCAATTACCGCGTGCTACGAGCAGCGCGGGCGTGCACGGCAGCAACGCTCGACCGCACGCTGCCGGGCCGCACGCCGCGAGTGAAACAACCAACGCTGCCGAAGAAACGCAAGCCGCACGCCGACGCGATGCGATCGGCGCCATCGCGTCCGCTGCTGAGCGTTCCGGCGTGACGGTGGCCGATGCCTCCGGAGCAGAGGGTGCGCCGTGGCCACCCGTTGGTGCTTCGCTTGACCCAGCCGCCGTTCTTGCCGAAGGGGGCGACCCGGTTCAGGTGATTTCGCAACTCGGCGGGCGCTTGGTATCGGCGCGGATTGTTGACCTCCTGCGCTCAGGAATGCGCGGTCCGGTAGGCGTGGCGGGCGAATCCCGGCTCGATGTGCTTGGATACCGGGTTGCCCTTGAGATGGCAGGGCTCGCGCGATTCCCGGTAATCGACGCGCGGCAATGGCTCGATCCCCATGTGGGAATCATTTCGACAGTTCACGCCTGGAGCAGGGCGATCCCGGGCTAATTCGCTTCCACTACACTCCCCTTCATGGCACGTCGCGCTGCTCCGGCCCTTTATGAATTGATGCGTCGCCCTGGTGCGCCGAGTGGTGCTGCGCCAGTGATGGCAGGTACTCCGCGGCGCGTCGGCAACGCACCGGGTCTGCCCTCTAAGTTTGAAATTTCACTTCGACGCGCCATTGTGATTGGCGTTGCAGTGGTGGTCGCCGTTTGCATCGCGTATGGAATTGGAGTGAAGCGAGGCAGCGCGAGTGCCGGCGCTGGTTCCACCGCAGCAAAGTCGGAGCCATCGGATGCAAATTCTTTGGCGCCGCAACAGTCATCGCCCACAATCCCGGCGATCCCGGTGAATCCCGGCAAGTCGGGCGCGGCAGCAGGAAATAAGTCTGGGACCCCCGCGGCAGGTGCTCTCGCAGCTGGCAAGTCAGCTGTTACGCCCCGTGCTGCACCCGATAACAAGTCCGATCCCCGCGTCAAGGGTGTGTCTTATTTCGTTGTCGGGCACCCATCAGCCGAGCGCCGGGCCGAGATGCTGGCATTTTGTCGAACGAACGGACTTGATGCGTACCTCGTTCCCGATGATAATGCAATGGATCGTAAGATCATCGTCCTGCCAGGTTACCGCGACCCTACTGAAAAATCATCGCCCGAGATAAAGCAACTCGAAGCGACGATCAAGAGTGTCGGAGAGAAGTGGAAGCGCTTGTCGCGCGGAAACAAGGACTTTGATGATGCGTTTCCCGAGCGCTGCAAGTGAGCAACGGATACGCAGTTTGAATGAAGAGAGACTGAAACGGAGTCGTCACGACGGCGGCTCCGGCGAACTGAACCCGCGTTGAAAGATAGAACCCGATGAGCCTTCACCGTAGCCTAAAGACCAAGTCCGGCGCCCTCAACCAGCATCGCAACGTGCTGACCCGCGCTGAGCGCATCGCAAAGCTCACCGAGGAAGAGCGCTTCGACGTTGCCAAGAACAATGCTCTTGGCCTTGTGAAGGTTCGCAGCATCAAGATTGCCGCTGGCAAGAAGCCCAAGAAGGCTGAAGAGGGTGATGCCGCAGCGAAGCCGGGCGCCAAGGGCGCACCAGCAGGCAAGGCGGCAGCACCGGTCGCTAAGGCAGCCGCGAAGCCAGCCGCGAAGCCAGCCGCGAAGAAGTAATCCTCATGACCACGCACACCTCCTCGGGCGGCCCTCTGGGCCGCCTTTCTCTTTCATCACTCATTTCGCAGCGCGCGCGATCCATCGACGCGTCAGGTATCCGCAAGGTGTTCGACCTTGCGGCAAAGATGAAGGACCCGATCAACCTTTCGATCGGTCAGCCAGACTTCTTGGTGCCTACGGTGATGAAAGAGGCTGCGAAAGCAGCTATCGACGCCGATCGCAACGGTTACACGGTGACGCAGGGCATTCCCGAGCTCATCGATGCAACGTGGAATCACCTGCGAACTGATGTCGGTTGGGATGGTCCCGGCGAGCATCGCAGTTTGGTGATCACCAGCGGAACCAGCGGAGGCGTCGTGCTCGCAGCTATGGCGCTTCTTGATGCGGGTGATGAGATGATCATTCCCGATCCGTACTTTGTGATGTACGCGCAACTCGGGAAGATGACCGGCGGCACCATGGTGTGCTGTGATACCTATCCCGATTTCCGGATGACCGCCGAACGGATTGAGCGCTGCATGACGCCGCGCACCAAGGCGGTCTTGATCTGCAGCCCAAGCAACCCGTGCGGAACAGTGCTCTCCGGTTCAGAACTTCGCGACATCGTTGACCTGTGCCGACGGCGCGGTGTGCTTCTCATCAGCGACGAAATCTACGACGAGTTCTGCTTCAGCGACATGCGCGAAGACGGGCACTGCCCAAGTCCGGCACGCTTCAGTGACGAATGCCTGTTGATCCGTGGTTTCGGCAAGACATACGGATGCACTGGTTGGCGCCTTGGATATGTGGCGGGACCAAAGGAAATCGTGCAAGAGATCGCCAAATTCCAGCAGTACACCTATGTGTGCGCACCGAGCATGGCGCAGTGGGGCGTGATTCCAAGTTTCGGCGTCGACCTAGCGCCGATTGTTGCTGACTACGAAGTGCGTCGACAGATGGTGGTGGACGCATTCGCGGGCGTTACGAATCTTCCGCGACCAGGTGGCGCTTTCTATGCGTTCGTTGAGGTACCTAAGCGGCTTGGAATAACGGGTCACGAGTTTGTTGAACAGGCCATTGCTCACCGTGTGTTGGTCATCCCTGGCAATGTATTCAGCCGGCGCGATACCCACTTCCGAATTAGCTTCGCAGCCAAGCCCGAGAAACTTGCAGAAGGATTGGCAATCCTGCGCGGATTAATGACGGTGTGAGACGCGCCGAACATCCTTAACGAAACAATGACGCTCAAAGAACAGGCGCCCTGGCATGATGCCAAGGCGCCTGTTTATTTCAGCGTGCTGTGCGTCTTGTGACGCGCAACTCAGTCAATCATCACGGGGTCTTCTTCGGGGCGGCACTAGCAGCGGCCGCCGCCGCGGTACCTTCAGTGGACTTCATGCGGTCCTTGAGTCCCTCGTTTGGGCTCTTGATGGTACCCGCTGCCGGAGCAGCATTATTCTCTTGCACGGCCTTGGCCTTCGGTGAGCCGTCACCGCAGCCAGTGAGGACGAAGAGTAAAGCGACGGCGCTTGCAGTGGCGAGGGTCTTCATAAGTGTTGCCTGTTTGCCTTTCAATGCTCGTGCTGAAATTTGGTCGAGCGGCCCAAAGCGCGGGGGCGTTTACGGCCGATTGCCGCGCAAGCACATTGTCTCAGATTCGTTCGTTTGCCGTCAAGGGGCGGTTCCCTGCGCTCATGAAAGATTATTTAGAACGCGATTGTGGCTCTGCCATGCGCCACCGACCGGCGGCTCCGGCAGGGGCAAGCCAACGCCACTGCGTGTGGAAGGTGTCGTCATTGTCGGCAATTCCCACTTGAATCGAGGTGTTTGCCGCCGCCCCGGCTGCGAGCGGCACTTCAATATGTGCCGTCCATCCCGTGCCTGCGCGCGTACCGCATTGCATTCGGACACCATCCGGCACAGTGCAGCCGGCGGTGAACGGCTCAATGAGCAAGTCAAGCGGCGAAGCACGTCCGGGCACGTCAACAATGATCCGGATGGCATCGGCATGAGGATCCGTCAAGTGTTTGAGATCCGGCGCGCTCCATTGCGGCGCTGAGGATTGCACGTCATCTGGCACCAGCGCGTCGATCACCAACATCTTGCCATCTTCAGAGCGTGCAAACCGCAAGGTTGGATTGTCTTCACGGGTGTCGTACGGGGAATAGTCCCATGCCAACACTGGAAGCGGGGTTGCGTCTTGCAACGATGCGCTGAGTTGAATAGTTCGCTCGATAGGGAGGCGCGTTGGTAGGTAGATCGGAACGGTTCGCCCCTTGCTATCTACAAATGTTGCATAGACATCAAGCTGCGGTGCAAGCACCGTTCCTGACTGCGGCAAGAGTGTCATGGGAACTTCAATAGTCGCCTCGCCCTTGGCTGGAATGGTGCGATCGCACGCGCCGGGCGCAACTTGCAACACCGCGCGTGCGTTGTTGGCCATGGTGCTGGCGTTATCAATATCCGCAAGCGTGTGACTCGTCCAGCCGTTCATTCCGCCGGTGGTTCCTGGCGTGCCACGACCGGCGCGACCAGCGGTAAACCACACAGCGGGTCCATCCGCGCTACGCAACACTCCGGGTGGATCAAGCGTGATGTGAATTGGAACATCGGTGGGGTTCTTCGCTACCAGTCGCGCCATCGTCTTGGTGGGCGCGGTGAGTGTTGTTGGATCCGTAAGCATTCCAACAGCATGCACCGCGGGCACTGGTTCACGCAGCGCGAACACGCGGTCTTGATCGGCGCGCGTTATGAAATCCTCCGGAAGCACAAGGCCAACTGGCTGATGCCATACGCGGAGCGCGCCGTCCGAGGTGCAGTCAACAAACGTCAGATGCTGTAACTGGCCAGCAAGTGGATGTTGGTCAATCATTCCGCCGCAAGTGCCAACGATGTGATACTGCACGCCGCCAACATCAGGGTCGCGCTGTAACGCATGAAAGTGACCAGCAATGACGGCATCAACGCCCGCTTTCTCCAGAAGCGGCTGCACGCGATCGTTCCACTTCACTGATGGATAGCGCCACATGGGCCGGTGCATGAGAAGGAAGATTGGTTGACCACGCTTGGCAGCGGAATCAAGCGCGCCCGACAGCCACGCAATTTGTGTGTCACTAAAGCCCATCTTGGAATCGCCCAAGCCTTCATCACTAAACAACACCAACACGGTGGCAAGATCAAGTTCAACGGAGTACCACACTGGTCCAAAGCGCTGCCGGTATCGCTCTGCAAACGTGGCGTCGCCGGCGGTGCGGGTTCCGCTGATGACATCATGATTGCCAGCGGTTGGATAGAAGGCCGGCGTCAGTCCTCCAACTGCTTGCAAGTATTGGTCTGCCTCGGAATTCCAGAGCGTGGTGGAGCGGGTGTATCCCTGCACCATGTCGCCGACGGTGAAGACTGCGTCGGGGCGAACAATGTTCAGGTCTTCAACTGCTGCAAGGAGGTACGGCATGCCCCACGCGCGACCGGTGGTACGGTCGGGCAGGATGGCGATCCGTTGCACGCGCGGGCGGGCTCCGTCCTTCACCACTTGGCCATCGGTGGCGCGTCCGGTGCTGTCCACTTGAAAGCGCGGCGGGGCGCTACTGAATGTGGCGGCAATGGTGAGAGCGATGAGTGCGGCTGCAGGAAGCATCCGCGAATTGTCGCCGCAAATGGCGAGCGGTGCACGGGGTGTTCTTGGTTCGCGCGGTCTTCGCGCTGCATACAAGCGCGCTGGACCGCAGCACCTATGCCTTTGCGGTGCTCGTTCCCGGGAATGGAATCGATGGTCCGCGCAGGATCGATTCGCAGGCTGCGGCAAGTTGATCCGCGCAGCGCGCAGATCCGAATCCCGCTGCAGTTCGGGTCGCGCCCTCAGCGCCCACCGCGCCTGCAATCTTCGGATCAAGCATGGCCTTGGTCAGTTGCGCTGTCCACTCGCGAGCGTCGCGCTCTTCTACTACTAAGGCCGTGACGCCGTCAATCAGGTTGTCCGCGAACGGGTCAGCCATCGCCACGACAGTTCGGCCAAGACCCATGGCTTCAAGCACAATCGGGCGGACTCCATGAACAGCTTCGGGCAAGGCGAATACCCCGCACGCAAGTGCAAGTGGGCGCACCATCTCGAGGCGAGAGACCCCGTTCAGAACACGCTGTACGCCGAACTCGCGCGCGAGCGCCCAGAGTCGTGGGTCGTGCCCGGGTGGCAGTTCAATTGCAACTTGGAACTCTGGTAGCGCCGGCATCACATCTGCAATCGCCGCAAACACCGCGCGGTATGCGCCGACGTCGCGCCCGCTTCCGGCGATCGCCAAGCTTTGCGGGCTGGCAAGGAAAGCATCGCGCCGCGAGGGCACCGGTACGCCGAGCGGTAGCACGGTGACCATTTGTTCACCAACAACACGCGCGGCACGGGCTGCGATGGATGCTGTTGCCGCGCACACTAAATCGAGTCGACCGGTATGTCGCTTCAGCGCCGTGGCATCGAGTTCATCCGAAGTGGAAACCATGGCAACGAGGCCGGCGTCCATGTCATCAGCCAATTCCGCGGCAGCAATGAATGCGCGCGCGCCGAAACTCACAAAGACTTCCGGTGGGTCTTCCTCGAGCGATGAACTCAGCGCTCCAAGGCGCGATGGTCGAAAGAGCAGCGAGCTGTCAAAGTCAAATGTGGAAGCTGCAATCAACCGCAAGAGCGGCGCTTCATCACGCGCGGGCGGAAGGATGCGCCGGACGCGAACACCGTCGCCAGCAAGTGCAACGGCCAAGCGTTGCACTGCAGCGGCGTCAGTTACAAGCCGTTCGGGATCGACGACGAGCGCGACGTGCATCCTGCCTCCAGTGGTTGGAATGCGAGGAGCATGTCAGCCGGAATGCGTGCAGGCTTTCGGGTTACCAAATCAACCAGTGCCCAGCATGTAGTAGCGCGACAGACGACGACGCCATCCCGCGCGCGCAGAATGGTGGTGTCGCGCCATGATGTCACGCGGCTGACGGAACGAATCCATGTGAAGACATGAAGTTCATCGCCAGGGAACACCTCCGCGCAGTAGTCCACTTCATGGCGAGCAACAAACCACATGCGTCCGCTTGCTAAGAGGAACTCGCGCGTGTGCCCAAGTGAGTCTGCGTGCAACTCTGCTGCGCGATCGACCCATCGCACGTATTCCACATTATTGATGTGTGCTACTTCGCGACTCACTCCATCGGCTGAAGGCACGAGCCGCATCGCAAATGGACGTGGATGCGCAATGGTGCTTCCGGTCGGCGGAAAGAGTGTTGCGTCAGGAATGAGTGGCGAGCTGCTCACGTGCGCGCCTCAAGCGCGGGATCGATGGAGCGCAGGTATGTCCAACTGTAGATGCCAGTGGAGTGGCCATCGCTGAACCGAATACGAACGGCGTAGTTCCCAACCAGTTCGGCGCCCAGCGCAGTGAGTGGGCCGTTGGAGCGACCGGCGGGAAGGACCGTGAGCGGGTTACGCGCCATTTCTTCGCGCAGCACTTTTGCATCGGCGCTTGGGCTACGGCGGCGCAGATACGCAATCGGATAGAACGATTCACGGCCGTCAGCCCAGGTGATCCCGAGGCCTTTTTCCCGGTCAAGGTCAAGATGTGCCGGAGCCAACGCTGCCGGCGTTGCCGGGGGTTGTTCCTGCGGTGCGTGGGATTCATCCGCGTGCATGTCCTGATTCTACGGCGCGGGCTGAGTGACGCCGCTGGCTCTAGACTTCGGACGCGATGACCGCCCCAAACATCAACTCTGCGAACGCCACCACCCACGCACCCGCGAACGCAGCCGATCGACTTCTGGCCCGTATCGAAGCGGCCGGCGCGCCTGTCTGTGTGGGTCTTGATCCGGTGGCAGAAAAACTGCCGGCCGTCCTTCGTCCCGCGCCGGGTCACGCGGCAGCGGCGAACGCCATTGGGGAGTTCTCGCGCGGCGTGATTGATGCAGTCGCGGGCATCGTTCCTGCGGTCAAGATTCAGGCGGCATGCTTTGAGCGGCACGGACCGGCGGGCGTGACGGCGCTTGCAAGCGTTCTTGAACACGCGCGCGCAGTTGACGGTCTTGAAGTGATTCTTGATTTCAAGCGCGGCGATATTGGAATCAGTGCCGACCACTACGCCGCGAGTGCGCGCGATGCATATTGCGCTGATTGGACAACGGTCAGTGCATACCTCGGTGCCGATTCATTGACACCGTTTGTTGGTCAGGGTCACGGAGCATTTGCATTAGTGCGTACTTCAAACCCATCGGGCGACGCGGTGCAATCATTGCGATTGGCTGACGGGCGCACGGTGGCCGAAGCAGTGGCAGACATGGTTGCGTCGATCGGCGCAGCATCAGTGGGAACCGCTGGATTCAGTGCACTCGGCGCGGTTGTCGGTGCAACAAAGCCAACCGACGCCGCCGCGTTGCGCATTCGCATGCCGCAGCAAATCTTCTTGGTTCCAGGCTTTGGTGCGCAGGGTGGTGGCGTTGATGATGTGCTGCCGTGTTTCCGTTCCGATGGTCGTGGGGCACTTGTGACGGCAAGTCGATCAGTGATCTATGCATTCAATGCGGCGGACCGTGCGTGGCATGAAGCAGTGCGCCGCGCCGCGGAGGATCTTCGAACGCAAATTGGTTCTGCGTTGGGCGTACGAGCATGAGTAGCCGCGTTGTGGGTGCGGCGCTGGCGTTGATGATGCTTGTGCTCCTCGCAGTACCAGTGATTGCACGGCGCGGAGAGGCGAAGGCGCCCAAGGATGCTGCCACGGTCATCATCGTCACACCGAACAATGAGCAGATCCGGGTGGAGTTCGCAGAAGGATTTTCTCGGTGGCATCAGGCGAAGTTTGGAACACCGGCGCAAGTGATTTGGAACATGCCGGGCGGCGCAACTGAAATTCGAAAGATGCTTGAGGCAAGCACTATTGCATCATTGCGTGATGGCACGCCTCCGGGCGGCAGCGCGGACTTGCTCTTTGGCGGCGGAAGTTATGACTTTGAGCAGATGGCCAAGCCACTCTCTACAGAAGTGAACGGCGAAGTGCGCAGCAGCACAGTGCTGGTTCCGGTGGAATTTGATCAAGCGTGGCTCGACGCGGTCTACGGCGAAAATTCGATTGCCGGGCGAACGCTTTATGACCCGGGGCGCGCGTGGTTCGGCACGGCATTGAGCGCTTTCGGCATTGTTTACAACGCGGAGATGCTCAATCGCATGGGTATTGCGCACCCAACTGAGTGGTCTGCGCTTGCCGATCCGCGCTTGCAGGATCAGGTTTCGTTAGTGAATCCTGCGCAGTCGGGCAGCATTGCATCTGCCATGGAAACCATTCTTCTGCGTGAAGGTTGGCAACGCGGATGGGCGATCCTTCGGCGCGCTTCTGCCAACGCGCGGTCCATCTCGGCAGGCGGACCGCGCACCCCGATGGATGTTTCGCAGGGCGATGCAGCCGAGGGTCTATGCATTGATTTCTACGGTCGCTATCAGCAGCAGGTGGTCGCAGACGGCGGATCGCCGGGGCGCGTTGGCTATATCGATCCGGCTGGAAAGACCGCGATTGATCCAGATCCGGTGGCCATGCTTCGCGGGGCGCCTCATCCGGAAACCGCGCGGCGATTCATTGAGTTTGTGCTTTCTCCAGAGGGGCAATGCCTCTGGCAGTATCCGCCGGGTTCTCAGGGAGGTCCGCGGCAATTCTCTTTGCGCAGACTGCCGATCAGTCGCGCCGTATATGCGAGCGATCAGGCCCGCTTCATTGACAAGGTTGATCCTTGGAAATTGGCGCAAGCGATTCCCAATGCCAATCCCAACTTCCGATCATTTGTTGTGCCACTCTTTGTTGCCATGGCCATGGAAAATCGTTCGCTGTTGCGCGAGGCATGGGCGTTGATTGCAGCGCATCCCGAGTATCCGCACGACGGCCGTATGTTCATGGCCGCCGACGCGAAAGATCCAACGTTGCGCGCCATGCTTGAAGCGTTCGACGCGATGCCGTTGGTGCCTGGCCCCAATGGCACCACGCTTAACCTTGCCGACGAGCCGTCGCTTGCAACGGTGCGCGATGGATGGATGCGCGGCAAGTGGAAAGAATTCGGTCTTTGGGGCGCGAATGATGCGCCGGCTGATGTATTGCGGCGCATTCTGACTGAAGCGTGCGCGGCGAATTTCCGGCGTGTCATTGAGATATCAAGGAGCCACGCGCAGTGACCACCATGCAAGAGAGTCAGCCGCCAACAGCGTGCATCCTTTCTATCGGCGATGAGCTGGTGCTTGGAACCACGCTCGATACAAATGGGCGTGCGCTCTCCATTGCGCTGCGCGAAGCAGGAATTGATGTCATTGAGCATCGCACGGTCCGTGATGATCGCGCGGCAATTGTTGCTGCGTTTCGAGTGCTTGCGGGCTATGCGTCGGTGGTTATTTCAACCGGCGGGCTCGGGCCAACTGATGACGACCTTACGCGCGATGCCTTGAACCAGATCATTGATGATGATGCTCCGCAAGTGGAAGACGCAGTGGCGCGCGCGGATCTTGAGTCGTGGTTTGCTGGTCGCGGTCGCGCTATGGCGGCGATCAATCTTCGGCAAGCAATGCGGCCGCGTTCGGCGCGCATCATTCGTAACTTGGAAGGCACAGCCCCGGGGCTCGCAGCCAGCATTGGTGCGTGTCGCGTGTTCTGCTTGCCCGGTCCGCCGCGTGAAATGATTCCGATGCTTGAAGCGGAAGTGCTGCCAGCAGTACGACCAGTTGGCGCTCCCATGATTGCCAAGCGAACGCTCGGCTCGTTCGGTATCGGTGAAAGTGCGCTTGCTGAAATGCTCGGCGCGCGCATGACCCGTGGTCGCGAGCCAGCGGTCGGCACCACGGCGAGTGGATCGGTGGTTTCAATTCAGGTGGTAGCGCGCGGCGCTGACGCTGCGGCGCGTGCGGATCGGGAAGTCGCGGAGTGCATGGCAGCAGTTGCACCGTATGGATTTGGTTCCGTTGATGCAACCATCGCATCCACGCTCTTAGACGAATGTCGCGCGCGCGGACGCACCTTGGCCGTTGCCGAGAGTTGCACAGGAGGCCTGATTGGCAGCATGTTGACTGCAATTTCTGGTTCAAGCGATGTCTTTCTTGGTGGTTGGATCACCTATTCCAACGCCATGAAGGAAGCGCAACTCGGCGTTGATCCGCAGGTGATTGCGCACCACGGGGCGGTGAGTCGCGAGGCCGTCATGGCGATGGCGCGCGGGGCGTGCGAGCGCTCCGGCGCGTCGTTCGCAATTTCCGTGAGCGGCGTTGCTGGTCCAAGCGGCGGTTCGCTCGACAAACCAGTTGGAACGGTGTGGATTGGCCTGCATGATGCGGGCGTTGGCGCAGGTGCAGGCGTTAGCGCAGGCACGGGTGCCGGCGTTGCTACTCACGCTCGCCCGAGCACCCACGCGCGCCGTTTCGAATTCCCTGGCGCACGTGACATCGTCCGCGATCGCGCTGCGAAGACTGCGCTGCAATTGGCACGCTGGTTGCTACGCGGCGAGCATGCGCCCATTCTCTGGGAGCGCGCGTGATGGATGAGCCGCGCACTGTTGATCCACATGCAAATCCGCATCATCCAGTGAATGTATTTGTAGCACTTGGATCAAATGTGGGCGATCGTACCGCGCACATGGAACATGCATTCCGTGCACTTGGATCAACCGCTGGCATGCGGCTCATTCGTCACTCATCAATTCATGAGACCGCGCCGGTCGGGCCGCCGGGGCAGGGGCCGTACCTCAATGCGGTTGCGGAAATCAGCACCGAGTTGTCGCCGAATGCGCTCCTTGCAACGCTTCTGGAAATCGAATGCCAGCGTGGTCGCGACCGTACCCGCGAGGTTCGCTTTGGTCCGCGCACCCTTGACCTCGACATTCTGATTTGGGGCGCAAACAAACCCACTACATCTGGCGCACCCGCCGCAACTGCCACACCCGCCGCGCCGGTCCCGCACGCCCTGTTGCGCGTTGACGCCCCCGGTCTCACCGTGCCGCACCCGCGGATGCACGAACGCCCGTTTGTTCTGCTTCCACTCGCGGAACTTGACCCTGAATTGGCGCGCCTTGCCGCGGTACCCCCCGTACACTTTGGTTCCGACTGAGCCGTTCGGGCGTGACCGTTCGGCAGGCATCTCTTTAGGAAATTCCATGCGCACCTCGCCCACTACTGGTCTCTTCGGCACCGCCCTTGTTCTGTCCGCTTCCATGTGCGCTAGTGTGTGCGCGCAAAGCGACACGCCCGCGCCGACGCGCATGGCGGGTCAAGTGGACCAGGTCACCGGCGCTCCATCTATGGGACCGAAGTCCATGCCGTTGCCGTCTGCCGGTTGGGGCGATGCCGACAGGACCGAGTCTGCCTGTAAGCGCGGCGCCGCGGTACTTGAAGCAGCGCAGAAGGCCTACCAGGCTGCGAAGAATCTCACCGATCACACAGAACTCACCATCGCCATGCCCGACGGCGAGCAGAACGAGGTGATTGACATGAGTTTCGGCACAGGTGATGAAATGCTCATCAAGATGGGCAGCCTGCAAATTGTTTCAACAGGTGGAACGGTCTACTTTGTGCCAGATCAGCCGGCGGACAAGTACCTCTCGAAGAAGATTGAGGGCAACGCAAACGCCACGCTCATCGCCATGCTGCCCGGGTTCTCGCTGCCAGCGCCCGCGTTGGCCATGCGTCAGCCAGCGGCCGGTTCAAAAATCACTGATGCGTTCGCAATGGGCGCAAAGGGTGGAGTGGCCATCAAGGGCTTCCGCGAGTACGACGGCAAGCAAGAGATTCTTGTTGGTGGCACCGCCGCGGAGGGCGTGGTTTCATTTGATTCCAAGACGAATTTCATCACCGGTTTCAACATGCAGATGACTCCGGATGGTTTGCCTGCGACTGTGCGTATCGGTTTCATCGTGAAGTGCGCGCCATCAGCAGAAGCTTTGAAGACGCCGATTTCCTTCGACGCCGGCAAGCGAGTCAGTGTTGCAAAGTTGGAAGACCTCTTCACGCCTCCTGCTGATGAGCCTGCTCCAGGCATCACCGTCAAGGACGGACAAGCTGCGCCGCTCGGCGTGCTCACCATGCTTGATGGCAAGACGCTTGACCTTGCGTCGCTCAAAGGCAAGGTGGTGGTGATTGATTTCTGGGCCACCTGGTGCGGACCATGTCGCAAGGGGCTTCCGCTTCTGCAGACGTTCGCGGATCAGATGAAGGGCAATGACAAGGTTGCCATCTATGCCGTCAATGTCTGGGAACAGCAGAAGGGCGACGAGCTCACCAAGAAAGTGACGGATTTCTGGACCAAGCAGGCATTCACGATGAATGTCGCGATGGACCCAGAGGCCAAGCTGATCATGCAGTATGGCTTCCAAGGAATTCCGGCCTGCATCATCATCGGTGCGGACGGCATGCTGGTGAGTTCGCACATGGGTTACGACCCAGAGATGGTCAGCAAGCTCACCACGGACGTCAACAAGGCGCTTGGGGTGAAGGATGCTGGCGCAGCCGCTCCTGATTCGAAGGCGGCTGATTCCAAGGGCTCCGGCACCAAGGCACCTGGCCTCACCAAGTGATTTCCCTTCCGCAACTGGACGCCGTTCGCGCAGCTGATGCAGCGCGGACTCGCATTGTTGCAGGGCTTGCGCAGGTTGGCTGCGCGGATGTTCGTGCTGACCGCGCGGAGCGGATGATTTACGCCACGGATGCAAGTCCGTTTCAGATCGATCCGCTCTGCGCTGTTGTTGTTCGTGATGTTGACGAAGCCATTCGCGTAGTGCAGTGGTGCGCGGGAGAGGGCATTGCCATCTTGCCGCGCGGCGGCGGCACCAGTCTGAATGGCCAGAGCGTAAACGCGGCAGTGGTCCTTGATATGGGTGCGCATTGTCGCCGCGTACTTTCAATCGACCAAGAGCGCGGTCGCGCGTGGGTAGAGCCGGGCGTCGTGCTCGACAAGTTCAACGCGGATCTTGCGCCGCTTGGATTGATGTTCGCACCGGACCCAGCCACTAGTAGTCACAACGCCATTGGCGGCTGTATCGGCAACAATTCCGCGGGCGCACACAGCATTATTTACGGCCGCACGGTTGAGAATCTCTATGCGCTTGACGTAGTGCTTGCTGATGGCACCGTGCATCGCTTGCAAGAGGGCGCATGTGATCGTGACCCGGTGCAGCGACGCATTGCAGAAGCCATGCGCGCGGTGCTCTGGCCGATCCGCGATGAAATCCGCGCCCGTTTTCCGCGCATTCTTCGCCATGTTGATGGTTACAACTTTGACCTGTTCTTAGATGGTCTTGAGCAATCAACGCCCGGAACCATGGACCGCGTGAATCTGGCGCACCTCGTTTGCGGCTCAGAGGGAACGCTGTGCACCATTCTTGGTGCAGAAGTGAAGTTGGTGCCGACACCCAAGGCAAAGGGTCTCGCCATCATGGGCTTCGAGTCCGTGGATGCGTCGCTTGCAGCGTTGGATGCCATGCTTGCCACTGGCCCTGCGGCGGTTGAGATGGTTGACGAGGTCATCATTGACATTGCCCGCGGTAACCGCGAATACGCCAAGTACGTGGAATTGATGCCGCGCCCCGAAGGCGTTGCACTCGGCGCGGTGATGTACGTGGAGTACTTCGGACAGACGCTCGCAGAGGTCGAAGCCAAGTTGAGCGCGCTGCGTGAACGACTTCCAAGTCAGCCGATGGAGCAGTACACGGATGCAAAGCGCATGGCTGAAGCATGGCGTTTGCGTAAAGCCGGCGAACCGCTCTTGCACGGAGTGAAGGGCTTGCGAAGACCGCTTGGATTTGTAGAGGACACCGCGGTGGACCCTGCCAAGCTGCCTGGCTTTATCAAGGAATTCAAGGCGATTCTTGCGGGGCACGGCACGCACGCCAGTTTCTACGCGCATGCCAGCGTTGGGTGCTTGCACATTCGACCAATGCTTGCGCTCACCGATGCCGGCGATCGTGAACGCGTACTGAAGATTGGCGAAGAAGTGACCGACTTGGTGGTGCGCTACGGTGGTGCCTTGAGCGGCGAGCACGGGTCGGGACGATCGCGCACCGCGTTACAACTGCGATACTTTGGCGAGACGGTGTGCAACGCGCTTGCTGCGGTGAAAGCGATTTGGGATCCGGCGGGCATCATGAACCCGGGCATCAAGATTGATGTCACGCGCCGCGCCATGCCCATTGAAGATTTGCGTCTTGCACCAAACGGCGTTCCGGTGCATCCAGAAGCAAAGAGCACCTTCTTCACCTATGAGAAGGAAGATGGATTCGGTCACGCGATCGAAATGTGTAACGGAGCAGGGCTGTGCCGACGATTGCAGGGCACTGTCACTATGTGTCCGTCGTATCAGGCAACGCTTGATGAACGACATTCAACGCGCGGACGGGGAAATCACTTGCGGTTGGCGATCACGGGGCAGCTGGGGGCAAACGGGACGCTTGGCACCGGCGGCGCGCCTGGCGCCAACGGCGCATCGCACTCCCACGCGGACTGGAACCAACCAGACGTGCAAGACACACTTTCCCTCTGCCTCAGCTGCAAAGCATGCAAGAGTGAATGTCCGTCAAACGTTGACATCTCCAAGTTAAAAGCCGAATACACCGCGCAGGGCTATGCCGCTGCCGGTCGCGTGCCGTTCCGTGCGCGCGCGTTTGGGCGTGTGCGCGGCATCAACCGATTGCTCTCGCGCCTGTGGCCGCTTGCCAATCTTGCCAATCGCATTCCATTTGTGCGCACCGTACAGAACTGGGTGCTCGGTATCGACACGCGCCGTTCCATGCCGTTGTACGCCGAGGGTCTTGACCGTTGGTACGCGCGTCGCGGCAGCAAGGCAGCACCCGGTGCGCCCGCGGTGGTGCTGTTCCCTGACTGCTTCACTATGTACAACGAGCCGCGCATTGGTCACGCGGCGATCGAATTGCTTGAAGCATTCGGATACCGCGTGGTACTTCCAACGCTCGGCTGCTGCGGGCGGTCGCTCATTTCCACCGGCATGCTTGCCGAGGCATCACGCACCTGTCGCGCCACTGCCGAAGGTTTGATGCAAGTCATGGAGCGCGAACACGCCGTCGCCGTCGTCGGCTGCGAGCCAAGCTGCATGAGCGCCATTCGTGACGATTGGCTGGAACTCAAGACGGGTCTTGATGTGAAGCAGTTGCGCGCCTTGGCTGCGCAGAGCTTCATGGTTGAAGAGTTCTTAGAGAAGCAGTGGGACGCGCATCCAACACGCCCCGCGAAGCCGGCCTTCAACCCCGGCAAGCTTGCCTTGCACGCCCATTGCCATCAGAAAGCACTATGGGGCGCAGAATCAAGCGCAGCCATCCTGCGCCGGTACTTCGGCGCGGACCTTGAAGTCTTGCAAACAGGCTGCTGCGGCTTGGCCGGCAGCTTTGGATTTACCGAAGAGCGCTACGACCTCTCCATGAAGATCGCCGAGCAAGCAGTCTTGCCAGCCGTCCGCGCGCGCCCTGGGACCATGGTCTGCGCCCCCGGCACAAGCTGCCGCCACCAGATCCACGACGGAGCAGGGCGCGAGGCGCTGCATCCGGTGGAAGTGTTGCGTCGCGTGTTGGGGTGAGGGCGGGGGTGCGGCCATGTTCATTGAGATTGCCAGGCCCGCGGCCCTCGTAAAGGCGAATCCCTTCCAATTCGACTTGCTATCAGCTCGAAAGGGTGCATAATCAGAAAACATGTCTTTTCTAATCGCGCTCCTTTCTCTTGCCCTGGCACAGGCTTCCCTGGCGCACATCGAACTCGATCTCGTGACCGTGGGCGACCCTGGCAATCAAGCGCTGCCGATCATCAATTTCAATCCAACGTTCCCGACAGCCGAGAATGCGACCGAATTCGTCGGCGCGGTTTCGTATGAATACGAGATCGGTCGTGTCGAGATCACCGTCAACCAGTGGGTCGCGTTTCTGAACACGGTCGATCCCACAGCGGCGAATGCGCGTTTCCTCTGGGAACCCGCGATGTCGCCTGAGGTCGATGAGAAATATGGATCGGTGCGCCGTGTGGTGACAGCGCCGGTGGGTAGCCGCTATCAAATGGCAGCACCTGAGTTTTCGCAGCGACCAATGGGGTGGATCGAATTCTTTCGAGCCGCGCGTTTCATCAACTCGTTAAACAACGGAACGCATGAGCGTACGGTTATTGCAGGCGACATCGCGCACTACCGCTGCTGGTTTTCGCAGAACACAGAAATCGGCGTCTACGACCTTCGCAATCAGTCGACTTTCGGCATTGCCGCAGTACGCACTGTGCACACTGGATTTGTGCTCCCTTCACAAGATGAATGGATCAAGGCCGCGCACTACTCGCACGAGCCAACACCCAACGGTTCGCACTACTGGCGTTACCCAACGAAGAGTGATCAGGCTCCAACTCCCGCGCTCGTGAATGCCTGCGGCGAAGTGACGAATGTGGCCAGCGCGCCAATCGTGAATTACAACAATGTTGCTGAGTGGTGTCCGGACAGCTGTCCTGGTGGCGATGCGTCGGCATGCCCCGAACCATTTGGTTTCATCGGCAATCTCACGCGTGTCGGCGCGTGCCAGTCACCATCGCCGTGGAACACGCTCGATCAAGGAGGCAACTTGGTGGAGTGGACGGATACGATTGTTGCTCCCGTGGCGGGCGCGCCCAATCCACTCAACGTTCCCATCTGGCGGCAGCTGCATGGTGGCATCTCGGTGGCGGCGGAATGGCAACTCTGGATGTCCGCGACGGGCGCATCCGACCCCTTCGGCCAGTACTTGGGTAACACCCGCGCATTCGCTGGATTTCGCGTGGGTTTCCTACCTGGCGAAACGGCGGGTTGCGTAGGCGATCTCAGCAACATCGCGTTGCCTCGCTCACGCACATGAATCCGCCAGCCACGCCGCCAGCTCCGCTTCTCTCACTTCACCCGCAGCGAGCCCGATGAACATCGTGTACGCCTCTAGCTCCGGCGCTTCAACGACGTAGCCGTTCATTTGCAAGAATACAAACGTAGCGATCATGGCGATCCGCTTGTTTCCGTCATTGAACGCATGGTTCATCGCCAGACCAAACGCGAGCGAGGCAGCGAGTTCAATGACCGAAGCATCCGGCTCGTAGTTGGACTTATGCACGCAGCGATCCAGCGCCGACTGCAGCAGTCCCTCGTCGCGGATGCCGTCGATGCCACCGTGCTCGGAAAGCGATTCGCGGTGCAACACCACTACCGCGTCGCGCGACAGAAACCGAAGGGCAGACTTTGCGGCGGTCATTCAGCCAACTTCCGAAGGGCGCTTCGGTAGCGCTTCATCACCGATCGACCGATGGTCAGTTGCTCGTCCAAGGCTGGGTCGAACGGCGACAACTCGATGCCCCGCGGCGTAACGAGCACGTGCAGGTGATCACCCTTCTGGATGCCAAGGTGCGCGGCGAGTTCGCCTCGCGCCATCCCGGCTGCTGCGGGTTGCGGCCACATCGTCGCCCGGCAGTCCAGTGGCGCGGTGCGAGCGTGAACCGCGATGATTACTACCATGTAAATTACTAGTTGTAACTATGATTTTTCATGGTACTATGTTTGCATGATCGACCGCATCAATGTCACATCTCAAATTCGCGCTGCCCTTCGGCGTTCGCAGATTGTGCTGTTGCTTGGGCCACGCCAGTGCGGTAAGACCACTCTCGCCCGGGCGTTCGTGAGCAGTGACAGCGGTGCATACTTTGATCTTGAATCACCAGATGATCTTGCGCGCATGAGTCAACCCATGACGGCGCTCGCGCCACTGCGTGGCACAGTCGTCATTGATGAGGTACAGCGGATTCCCGACCTCTTTCCACTGCTACGAGTTCTTGCGGATCGCAAACCGCTCCCTGCTCGATTTCTCGTACTTGGCAGCGCATCCCCAGAGATGTTGCGACAGTCGTCAGAGTCTCTCGCCGGTCGTGTTGAAATCGTGCAACTCGGATCGTTCACGCTTGCCGAGTGTGGCGCTAACACTCTTGAAAAACGTTGGATTCGCGGTGGATTTCCGCGCGCATTCCTTTCGCGCAGCGCCAACGATTCATCGGCTTGGATGACGAACTTCATCTCGACGCTCATTGAGCGCGATCTCCATTTCTACGATGCCCGTCTCGCATCTGGGCTTGTCCGGCGGATGTGGACGATGTTCGCACACTATCACGGGCAGACCACAAACTACTCATCGATTGCGTCCAGCCTTGGCACTCCAGCATCCACTGTTCGTCATCATCTCGACCTGTTGTCAGGACTCCTACTGGTTCGACAGCTGCAACCGTGGTTCGAGAATATCGGCAAGCGACAGGTGAAGTCGCCGCGTCTCTATTTTCGGGACACTGGCATGCTGCATTCATTACTCGGCATTCACTCGGCGAAGTCGCTGCTCTCGCATCCGCGTTGTGGTGCATCGTGGGAGGGACTTGTCGTTGAAGAAATTCTCAGCCGTGTTCCGCACAGCGATGCTTACTGGTGGTCAACGCATCAGGGTGCCGAGATCGACCTGGTCCTGTTTCATAAGGGCAAACGCTTCGGCGTTGAGGTCAAGCGTGCCGACGCTCCGACTGTCACGCCGTCAATCCGCATCGCGAAAGAGGCACTCGGCCTCAAGCAGGTCACGATCGTGCATCCGGGGGCGAAGAGCTATCCGCTTGCAAAGGGAATCAAAGCGGTAGGTATTGACGACCTGATCCGAACTCCACGCCCGTCAGCCATCTCGTCTCACATTGCCCGTCGCCGCGGGCGTCGCGCGAGCGCGGCTGCGAGCCATGCGGCGCTCGGTCCGGGGATCCGGACCACGTCCACGCCAAACCGGTAGCTGCTCACCTGCGAGTTGTCGAGTTCCATGATCCACAGCGTGTAGGTTCCGGGCCCCAACGGAGTCACGAATCCGACAGAGCCCGGCGAGCCTGCCATGGTGGGAAGTAGGTCCGACCCGATGCTCGAGCTTCCAAAGTGCGACCATCCAAGGAGCGGCGAATTGACGTTCGTCCAGTCCCAGGGGATCGTCACCACCGGCCCGGCCTGCATACCGACAAACGAGAACGCGCCTCCCACGAAGGCGTCTTGCACCAGGAACCGCGTGAGCACGTGCCCGACCGGTACGGTGAACTGCACGTAGTCGAGATCGTGCATTTCCGGCACCAGCGACTGACCGGAGAATCCGGCGATGACGTTCATGCCCGTCTCAAGCGTAACCGCCGTCGGCGCCATGCGATCGTCTGAGAAATCCCCGAACGTCGCCTCGTCGAGGACGATCCCGGCCCGCGCCTGCGTCTGAGGAAGAGTCGCCCCGAGGACGGCACCGAGGGCGAGAAGGAGCGTGCAGGGCATCAGAGACTTCATGCGGGGAATTATTCTCCACGCCAGTGAAGAAGCCGCACGCCTTGCGTAAGGATCCGGCGAAGTTTCGCTCGGCCTCAACCCTCCGGCGTGCGTTCATGGGGTTGGGAGTACTTCTGCGGTACCTCCGTAGTCATCGTGACCCTTTCCATCTCTGTCTGCCTCGTGGTCAAGCGCTGCCATCCTGCGCCGCGTGTTGTGCGCCGCGTGTTGGGGTGACGGGGCGCGGTCGACCTGTTGTCCCGGTTTACGCCAACCACTCCCGCATTACTCGCCCGTGCACGTCGGTGAGGCGCATGTCGCGCCCGCCGAAGCGCATAGTGAGGAGGCGATGGTCGAAGCCCAGGCAGTGGAGCATCGTGGCGTGCAGGTCGTGGATCTCCACGGGATGCTCTGCCACCTTGTAGCCGAACTCGTCGGTTGAACCGTAGGTCATACCGCCCTTGATGCCGCCGCCCGCAAGCCATACTGTGAATCCGTGCGGGTTGTGATCGCGTCCGTCGGTGCCTTGCGCGAACGGGGTGCGACCGAACTCGCCGCCCCAGACCACGAGCGTCTGCTCAAGCAGGCCGCGCCGCTTCAGGTCCATGAGGAGCGCCGCGATCGGCTGGTCCACGGCGCGTGCGTTTTCCTCATGGCCATTCTTGAGGTTCGAGTGCTGGTCCCAGCGATCGTTGCCACCGGTCTGCGGGCAGAGCAGTTCGATGAATTGCACGCCACGCTCCACCATGCGACGCGCCAAGAGGCACTCGCGCGCAAAGATGCGCGTGGGCTCGTACTCGGCGTCCAGACCGTAGAGCTCGCGCACTTCCTTCGTCTCGCCATCGAGTGCCATGAGGTCGGGCACGCTCGACTGCATGGCGAAGGCCAGCTCCGCGTTGTGGATTGCACCCTCAAGCGCATCGGGTCGACCGGCGCGCGCGGCGAAGGCCTCATCCAGTTTGCCTGAGAAATCAAGGACTTTTCGCTGCCGTTCCGCGTCCAGCGCGCCGTGCACGTTGGGCATACCTTCGCCCTGCGGACGGAACAGGCTGCTCTGGTACGCCGACGGCAGGAACCCGTTGCCGAGGAGCTCGCGCCCGCCCGGGGGGATCAACCCGCCGTTGATCACCACGAAGTTCGGCAGGTCGTTGCGTGCGTCGCCGAGTCCGTAAGACACCCAGGCGCCCATGCTCGGGCGACCAACGATGCCCGCGCCGGTGTGCAAGAAGTAGTTGGCGTTGGTGTGCTCGTTGAACTTGCTGGTCATGGAGCGAACCACGCAGAGGTCATCCGCGCACCGCGCCACGTGCGGAAAGAGCGTCGAGACCTCCAGGCCGCACTCGCCGTGCCGCGCGAATTCCCACGGGCTGCTGAGCGTGGCGCCGTTGTTGTTGAACTGCGTCGGCTCCATGCTCTCGGGGAACGGCTGGCCGTTCCACTTCGCGAGCGCGGGCTTCGGATCGAACGTGTCCATCTGCGACGGACCGCCGTCCATGTAGAGGAAGATCACGCTGCGCGCGGTGGGTGTGAAGTGCGGGCCGGTGATGCGCGCGGCGCCGGCAGCGGCTGCACCCGCAGCACCGAATGCACCCGCACCCACGCTCCCGGCGACCTCTGCCGCGCGCACCACCTGCGCAAACATCCCTGCAAATCGCGACGGGAGATGGCGTGGGGTTGGAACTTGCCGCAATGCATGGTGGTTGGCGCCTCAGCGCAGGTAACGGAACTCCGCAGACAGCAGGATCGCGTGGGCGAGGTCGCTCCAAGCGTTGGCATCGGGTACGACGCCGAGTGTCTCCGTCGATACGCCCAAGAAAGCCGCCGCGTTCGATACCTCGTCCGACGTGGCAGGGCGCGCATAGGCGGCCTCGTACATGCCACGCACAGTGTCCTCCGTGACCAATCGAGTCGCTTCCGCCGCACGCGCCGTCAGTAATGCGCCCCAGCGTTCGGCCTGGCTGCGCACCAGCGGGTCATTCATCAGCGTGAGCCCCTGCGCGGGAACATTCGAAACGCTGCGCACGCCGACCGTGGTGGTGGGAATGGGTTCATCGAACACCAACATGAACGGATTCAAGAAGTTGCGCCGCGTCTCCTGATAGACGCTCCGCCGCCGCGCGCCGTCGAGCGGGCCGCTCGCGCCCGGGCGCCCGCGGCCCTGCATCGCATCGGTGAGATGCACGGGAATGCTCGGCCCGCCCATGGTGAGGTCGAGGCCGCCGGCGACGTCGATCATCGCATCGCGCAATTCCTCGGCATCGAGGCGGCGGGGCGGGCGACCGGCGGCGGCATACGCATCGCTCAGCGCAATCTCGCGAATGAGTTGCTTCACCGAGCCGTGCGCGCGCAGGCGCATGGCCAGTTCATCAAGCAGCGCCTGGTCCGCGGGCGCCTGACCGAGCACGCCGAAATCGTCGGTGCTGGGCACGATGCCGCGGCCGATCATGTGGTGCCACACGCGGTTGGCCATCACGCGCCAGGTGAGCGGATTGCGCAGCGAGACCAGTTCCTCGGCAAGTTGCAGGCGACCGCTGCCAGTGACGGTAGCGGAGCCATCAGCGCCCGGCGTGTCGGTGTGCAGTGCTGCAATCATGCCGCGCGGCACCGGGTCGCCGGCGTTGCGCGCGACGCCGCGCACGTAGAGCGGGCTATCCATACCCGTGCCGTCTTCCATGGCAAGAACGCGCATGGGGGCGGGGATGTCGAGGGTGGGCGTGGGCGCGGGCGTGGGCGCGTTGACGGCACCCTCAAACGGCGCGGGCTCCAGATCCTTCCCGGTCACCATGCCAAGCGATACCCAGTCCACGGCAATGAACCCGTCGCCGTCATCAATCACCTCGATATACGCCTGCTCGCCCGCATAGCGCTTTGCATCCCACGCGTGCGTGCGCCATTCGCTCGGATGGTCGACGCCCTGGATGAAGTTCTCGAAGAGGAGCGCGTTGCGATCGTCCAGGTAATAGCCGTCGACCACCAGGCGCAGCCTGCACTTGCTGCCGGCGCAGCGCACGCCGATGCCGATCTCCGGCACAGTAAACGTCGGCGAGCGAAGCGTGCCCTGCAGTGTGTCCGAAAGCGCACCGCTCAACGCCCATCCGCCCGCCACGGTGACCGGCGCGTGACCATCGGGAGCGATGCGATCGCCGCAATTCACGGGCGCGTCGCCGAATGCCCATCCGCTTGCGTTCCAATCTTCAAACGTGCCGCGGTCAAAGGTCCACGTGGCGCCAGCAGGCGCGGGTCTGGCGGCTTCCTTCGCCTGTGCGGCAGCGCGCTCCCACTCGGCGTTGGTGCCGTCAGCGCGCGTGATGGTGCGCGCGGTTTCTTGGTCAAGGCGCAGCGTCTTCACCGCGAGACCGATGATCCCGTGCGGGTCCTGGTACGCGTACGCGCGACGCGAGCTCCGCACTTCACCGAAGAGCGCGTAGTAATCGCGCTGCGAGATATCGTCAAACTTGTGATCATGGCAGCGCGCGCAGCTGGCGGTGGTGCCGAGGAACGCCTTGGTGGCCACATCGATCTGGTTGTCGATGCGCTCCGCCTGGTCGAGCCGTACGTCCACCGGCGCGTGCGTGCCTTGCGTCATCCACCACCAACCAGTGGCGATGACGCTCTCGTTGGTGCCGTCCGCGGGGTTCAATCGCGGCGAGGAAAGCAGGTCACCGGCGACCTGCTCGCGAACGAACTGCGCGTACGGCACATCCGCATTGAATGCACGAATCACCCAATCGCGCCAGCGCCAGGCATCGTCGACGGGGTAGTCGAATTCGTGACCCAGGGTCTCTGCGTAACGCATGACGTCCATCCAGTGCCGGCCCCAGCGTTCTCCGTAGCGCGGCGATGCGAGGAGGGTGTCCACCACGCGCTCGCGCGCGGCGGGCGAGTGGTCGGCGTCGAACGCGCGCACCGTATCGGGCGACGGCGGCAGGCCGACGATGTCGAAGTGGACGCGACGCAGCCAGGAGCCGTGGTCGATGGACGGGGCGGAGTCCGCGTGCAACACGTCCGTTTGCGCCTCACCATCCGGCAACGCCTCCCACGACCAATGCTTCGCATACGGCGCGTCGGCGGCGATCCACGCGCGCAGCGCGTCGACCTCCGCGGCGGTCAGTGCCACGTGCCCCTCGGCGGGCGGCATGTGTTCGTCGGGATCGGTGCTGGTGACGCGCGCTAGTAGCTCGCTCTCATCGGGCTTGCCCGGCACGATCGCTGCCGCGCCGCTCTTGCCGCCCTTGAGCGCGCCATCGCGCTTGTCGAGGCGCAGACCGGCCTTGCGACTGGAGGCATCTGGACCGTGGCATTGGAAGCAGTGCGCGGCTAGGACGGGCGCGATGTCCCGGGTGAAGTCGACCGTGGGCGTAGAAAGCGGCGCCGACTTCGGTGTATCGACTTCCCCGCGGATACCCATTCTGCCTGCAGCACCACCCACGGCAACCGCCGCGGCAAGCAGAGCCTGGAGCAACGGTGAAGCCATCATGGGAGTGATACTGCCCGAGCGGGGCTGCGTTGCAACAGGATTCACTACGGTTCCGGGATGTGGGCTCCGGGGGTGTCCGTCAGGCGATGGGTGAAACTGGTCCGCAATTGACCGATGCCGCGGGCGTCCATGGGAACGGCGCAAGCCATCACCGAGGCGTGCATCTACGAGCCTTCATGGCCGCGTTCTCGCCCTCACGCACGCATGTACGGTGCCATACTGGCCTCAGAACGCGGTATTTAAGAAATTCGTGATAGAGCGTGATGTGCGTCAGCCATCTTTTACACTTTCATAGATGTAAAGCAAACTTGTTCGTTTGTTTACGTTTCTTCTCCTCGTCAACCGCTTGACGAATGCGGGATCTTTACGCGCCTCGTTTACCTACTTTTTTTGGGAGAATGGAATGCGTACTTTGAACCGCTTTGAGAAGCACATTGTTGCTGCTGCCGCTATCGCTATGACCGCCGCTGCTGCCAATGCTGCCATCGTCTACTCCGATGTCGTCCAACAAGCTCAGCCTTTGAGCCCTGCCAGTATGTCCATCGCAGGCAAGACATTTGAAGTTGGCTTTGTACAAGGGTACAACTTTGCTTATGTCACTACAACATCTGTAGGAGCAGGCATCTTCGTTCCGCTTTCCCAAGAGCCAAACCCGACGAATGCCCGAAGCTTCGCCCAAGGGGACACCATCGGTACGTCCACTGGCGTGCTCGATATGTATCCACTTGGAGGCGGCAGCGAGAACATCAACCTGGAGTTGTACAACTTTACGACGCAGTCAGGAACCTTCGCGCTCAACACCATCGCTTACGTCGGCATCGGCTTCGGGAGTGGCACCCAATTCAATTACGGTTGGATTAAGTTAGCCGTGTCCGCCGATCCTCAATCCATAACCATTTACGGTTGGGCTTACAACGACGAAGTCAACCAGTCCATCACTGTTGGTGAGATCCCGGGTCCAGGAGCTCTTGGCCTACTCGCGATCGTTGGTCTCCAGGGCCGCCGTCGCCGCGCCTAAGTTCGTGGCGCGCGCATGGCGCGCAATGGCGCCCAGATGATTCCAACGTCACCTTCCCGCGACTCGCCGAATTTCCGGCGGGTCGCGGTGCATTTGCGGGCCAGTTCCGTGACGTTTACCGCGGCGTTGCCGTAGTAGCCCATATGGGTTACCCCTGTTCGCTTGCATGTCTCAGACGCTTCGCCTCTTCATACACCGCAGCAGGTGGAGCGCGCAGATCCCAGACCAGGCCGCACCACGACAGCGCCGTCAAGCCATAGTGAGTCAGGTCAATCTCCCACCAATAGAAACCCTGGCGCTCGGACCCTGGATAGCGGTGATGATTGTTGTGCCATCCCTCGCCCATGGTGATTAACGCGAGTGTCAAACTATTGCGACTGTCATCGGTGGTCTTGAAGCGTCTGCTACCAATCAGATGCGTCAAAGAGTTGATACAGAATGTTGCGTGATAAGTCAGCACCGTGCTGACAAAGAACCCCCAAACGAGCATCTGAAATCCAGTGGTGCCGAGACTCGGAAACAACGCGTTCAGCGCTACTCCCAGAAAGTAAGTCGCCACACCGAGCGAAACTGGTGCAACATGGTGATGCTCATTGAGCCAACGCAATTCACGGAACTTAGCCAAATCCTTTACCGCGTCGGTATCTGTCTCAAGATGTTTGGGCGAAAGCACCCAGCCAACATGTGACCACCACAATCCACTGATGATCGGGGAGTGGAGATCTTCAGGTTTATCTGAGTGACGGTGATGATGACGGTGATGCGCAGCCCACCAGAGCGGTCCTTTTTGAGCAGCGCTCGCGCCTACAAATGCCATGACAAATTGGAACACTCGGCCCGTTTTGTAACTGCGGTGCGAGAAGTACCGGTGGTATCCCCCGGTAATGGCAAACATGCGAATGAAGTAAAGCGCCATACAAACCGCAACCGCCACCCAGGAAACGCCGGTTACGAATATGAACAAGCACATCAGGTGCACAGCGGCGAACACCACTGCACTGATGACGTTGGAAATACTGCTGGTGTGTTCTGTGGTGTCTGCGGTCATAGCAATACTGCTAAGAAACTATGTGTTGATGAACGCGAACAAGCGCGCATGGCGGTCGGGAAGTGTAGGAGCGTCAGGACCGAAGATTCAGAAGTTCTTGCATTCTTGTTCATGCACGATTGTCATGATCTGCAAGAAATCAATCAATTCGCACTCTTTAGCTGCCTAGAGTGGAGGCTACGGATTTGGAATCTCTTCCAATTTTTGGCTGTTCAGGCCTGTTGGTTTGAGTTCCTCTCCACGACAGAGAGAGATTTATTTCATGGCAAACATAGTTGACACGGCAATCGGCGCAGGCTCGTTCAAGACGCTCGTAGCAGCAGTTTCTGCGGCCGGCTTGGTTGAAACGCTCAAGGGCGCGGGTCCATTCACTGTTCTTGCACCGTCCGACACCGCATTTGCAAAGCTCCCAGCGGGCACCGTCGAAGGTCTCGTCAAGCCGGAAGCAAAGGGTACGCTCACCGGAATCTTGACCTATCACGTCATCTCGGGCAAGCATCTAGCGGCGGACGTGATGAAGATGACCTCTGCGACGACGGTCAATGGGCAGTTGGTCGAGGTGAAACTCGCTGACGGCAAAGTCCATATCAATGGAGCAGCTGTCGTGTCCGCAGACATCATCTGCGACAACGGCGTGATCCACGTCATCGACAGCGTGTTGCTGCCGAAGTAAATTTTTTGCGCAGCACGCCGTAGTCATGCACGACTCTGCGCTCCACGATGGCAGTCAGCGCGGTGGCATCGTTGTGGACGGCAACGACATCGGAGTGTTGTTGGTGGGGTAGTTACACTTTCCCACCAAATGACCCATGCAACGATATCCATCGGTTTACGAATGACCCGGACGGCCATACTGATCGGATTGGTCAGTGCCAACCTTGGCTGGGTAGCCACCGACCCGGTGGATGAAGTGAATATTTTCCTTGGCACGGACTGGGATAGACGCTTGGACCTGACCACTAGCGCGCAATGCACGCCAGCAGCCATCCGTCCGTTTGGCATGATCTCCCCAGGGCCGTTCAACGAGCAGTACACGAACAGCGGATATTCCCACGCAAAGAAATCGCTGATCGGTTTCAACCACACACACCTCTCCGGAGTGGGCGTTGGGTCCTATGGGTTGATTACGCTGTTGCCTGTCACAGGAGACAAGGGATTAGGCACGGTAGTGACCAGCCCTCCCGAGAAGCGCTCCGCTGAGCCTGGGTATTTCAAAGCTGAGTTGGAAGAGGACAAGATCACGGCAGAGATGACCTGCACAAAGCGGGCCGCCATTCATCGCTACACCTATCCGGCGGATGCGAAGAATGAGCGCGTGCTGCTCGATCTGAGTCGGGCCATTTTCAATGACAGTAAAGGAAAGAAACCCGAGGTCTTCGACGGAGAGGTTTCTCTTGTTGGCGATCGAGCCCTGCAGGGTGTGGCTCACACCACCTCTTGGAGTGAGCACCGGACTTGGTTCTATATTGAATTCAACAAGCCGTTTACCTTTGAGAAACTGGACAGCAAGGGCGGGATTGTTCAGTTTGCCAAGGACGATGCCTCGCCAGTGCTCGTGAAGGTGGGCATCTCTTACGTGAGTGAACAGAACGCCCGTGAAAATCTCCAAGCAGAGATCCCCGGTTGGGATTTTGACGCCGTTCGAGCTGATTCCCGCAAGGATTGGAATGAGAGACTCTCAAAGCTCATGGTCGAGGGTGGTACGAAGGATCAGCGGGTGATTTTCCACACCGCGCACTACCACGCGCTCTTCCATCCCCAGCTCGCGAGCGATGTCAACGGGGAATACCGCGGGCTTGACGGAAATGTCCACAAGACGGACGGTCACCAACACTACTCCGTGCTTTCAACATGGGACACCTTCCGTGCAGCGCATCCGCTGTACACGATCGTTGAGCCAGCGTTGCAGCTTGATGTCATCAAGACGATGATTGACGATTACAAGGACTCCGGTTGGGGGCCTCGCTGGAAACTGGCCTACAAGGAAGTCTTCTGCATGCCCGGCACGTGGTGCGATGTGATCATCCCCGATGCCTACATCAAGGGCATCCGCGGGTTCGACACCGAGGCCGCATGGGCACTGATGGAGAAGAACGCGACGGTCGATGGGCGGCGCGCCAATGTGGAGGAGTACATCAAGTTTGGCTATGTGCCGTCGCCGAGTCACTGGGGAGTCACGCACACGCTTGAGAGCGCGTACTTAGACTTTTCGATGGCGCGTTTCGCCGAGGCTGTAGGTAAGAAAGACAAGGCAGCGGAATATGACCGTCGCGCTCTTGGTTACCGCAATCTTTGGGAACCAAAGTCTCAATTCCTGCGTGGGAAGGACAAGGATGGAAATTGGTCGCAGGCCGACACTTTCAGTCCATTCAGTTGGGACGGGAAGGGCAACGACGATTATTGCGAGGGCAACGCCTGGCAGTGGCTCTGGCATGTCATGCAAGACACCCAAGGGTTGATCGACTTATTTGGTGGTGATGCGAACACTGCCAAGCGACTTGATGAGTTTTTCACGGTGCAGGGCGGCAACGCGACTGGTTGGCAGGAGGGCGCCAAGAACTTCGGCCAGTACTGGCACGGCAATGAGCCAAACAACCACGCGATCTACTGCTACAACTTTGTCGGCCAACCGTACAAGGCAGCGGAGTTGATACGTCGGGTCTTGGAACTCGAATACACCAACGACACCCAAGGGATCAGTGGCAACGAGGACGCTGGGCAGATGTCGGCGTGGTATGTCTTCAGTGCGCTCGGTTTCTATCCATACACACACTCGGTTCCCCAGTATGCAATCGGAACCCCGCTGTTCGACAAGGCGACGCTGAAACTTCCTGGCGGCACGGTGGTCATGACCTCCAAGAACAACTCAGCGGAAAACAAGTACATCCAGTCGGTGACCATCAACGGCAAGCCATGGGACAAGAGCTGGCTTTCGCATGCAGTCCTGCAGTCGGGCGGCACCATTGAGTTTGTCATGGGTCCAAAGCCATCGGCATGGGGCACGGCTCCAGAATCGCGTCCATT
>JAPLMU010000193.1 GCA_026386795.1 Planctomycetota bacterium | reverse complement strand
CCCGGTAACTGAGACCGGATGACGCAATGGTTGAAGCCAATGCAAACACGCCGATCATGGTCATCAAACTCGGCGAAGCAAACCCACCCAGCGCGACTGTTGGAGGCGCAAGCCCAACAAAAAGCGTGGCCACAATGGCAATGATTGGTGGAATGAATTCATCAACAATGGCAAAGAGCCACATGACCACCACCATCCCCAAGATGGCTGCAAACAGAGCGCTCTGCGTGGTGAATCCACCGGAGGTCAATCCACCGGACACGCATCCAAAGTAAATCCCTGCAGGCAGCACGATCGCTGCTATCCAACCGCCAATCTCGCGTCCGTTGAGCGGACTCCACTTGGTTCCAGCGGCGCCCTTCCCGACCCCGCCACCGACCGCTTCGCCACCCAGCGTGGAAGCAAGCGAGAGCAACGCCTCTGTTGCCAACGTTGGATGCAATTGCACAACGTCCGCAAGCGTGGCGCGCGGCAATCGCCATGCAGTCACTTGGCTGGTGGCAGTAACCGTGCACGCGTAGTTGGCCAAGCCCGCAGCCGCCTCCTCGCCACAGTGCAGCGCATGCAGCGGCGTCTGGCGTCCACTGGGAGTAGTCAGGACCGCGGCGCCGCTTTCAAGCAGATAAAGATGTTCCGCCGCCTGCCCCGCTGCACAAAGCACCTCGCCGGGCGCGCATTCCACGCGCTCCATGGCTCCCACCAGCCGCGCCAATGCCAGCCGACCAAAGCCCGCGACGAGCGGATCGCGCGTCAATACCTCCATAGAAACTGAAGGGTTCGAGTGGGTCACTTGTGATCGCCGAAATACTTTTCACTGCGATAACGCAGCCACAAGCGCAACACCTGCGGCACCTTCTTCCGTTCTTCAGGCGTGAGCGTTTCGTACAGCTCCATCGCCTTCTGCCGCTCACCACGACACGCGCTGTTCTGATGCGCATCCCACAACACGCGCGCTGCACGAATGCGGCGGCTGACTTCTTTCACAAGTGCCGCGCCAGTCAACGGCGCGGCACCGGGCTTTTTCTTTGCGGGGCTCAGGGCAGCTTCTTCCAGTGGTCAACAAATGCGCCCCTGCGCGTTGCGACGACATTTGAATCTCGAATTCCGCGGTATTCCAAGACATAGTTGCCTGCGATGGTCATTGGCGGCTCCATCGTAAATCCAACGGACAATCCAGGAGCGACGAGGCATGCAAACAACGCAATCGGCTGAGTGAGATTCATTTGAATCTTTCTGTTGAGAGACGAGGTTTCACGCATCATGGACGGGACCCAAGGCTAACACACAGCGATAGACTCGGGCCGTGAACGCACGCAAGACCATCGCGGCCATCGCCCTGTTGCTCACCGGATGCCGTTCTGACGGCACTGCAACCAACGCGCCGGCCATCCAAACGCCAGCCATCCACACGCCATTAATCCACACGCCATCCATCGTTGTCCTGGGCATCGCCCAAGATGGCGGCGCACCGCAGGCTGGTCGCTTTGATGACCCGCGCTGGGACAACCCCGCGCAAGCGCGCATGGTGGCATGCCTCGGCATCATCGATCCGCGCACCGGCAAGCGTTGGATGATCGACGCGACACCTGATTTCCGACGCCAACTCACTGACCTCGCGCGCGCGTCCGCGGGTCCGGCGCGTCCTGCACTCGACGGCATCTTTCTCACCCACGCGCACATCGGTCATTACACCGGGCTCATGTTTCTTGGCCATGAATCGATGGGCACCCTGAACGTGCCGGTGTGGGTCATGCCGCGTATGGATGCATTTCTCCGCGCCAACGGACCGTGGGATCAACTGGTGCGCTACGGGAATATCGAACTACGACCATTGGCCGCCGGCACCAAAGTGGAGCTCGGCGACGGCCTCTCCGTGACGCCCATCGTGGTGCCGCACCGACAGGAATATTCCGAGGTGGTCGGCTTCCGTATCAGCGGCCCAACGCGCAGCGTCCTGTACATCCCGGACATCGATTCATGGGACGAATGGGATGACGCCGGTACGCGCATCGAAGACGTATTGCAAACGGTGGACGCTGCGTACCTCGACGGAACATTCTTCGCCAACGGCGAAATCCCAGGGCGAGATATGACCGGCTTCCCACATCCATTCATCACCAAGAGCATGGAACGATTTGGAAAGCTCCCGCCTGAAGAACGATCCAAGGTGCACTTCATCCACCTGAACCACACCAATCCGGCGCTGGTGCCGGGCTCGGACGCACAACGCCAAGTAGAAGCAGCGGGTATGCACCTCGCACAGCAAGGCGAGCAATTCCCGTTGTAACTGCACGCCCCGCCACTGCCACGCAGCATTTCGTATCCTGCCCCACGCCATGGACGGCAAACACACCAGCTTCGACCTTCTGTACAACCCGCGCCTCAACAAGGGCACCGCCTTCAGCGAAGAGGAACGCAAACGCCTCGGCCTGATCGGCTTGATCCCCGATGGCGTGGAAGATTCCGAGACGCAACTGCAGCGTCAGCGCATTCAGCTTGCCCAGAAGCCCACGGCGCTTGATAAATACGTCTATCTGTCAGAGCTGCAAGATCGCAACGAGCGGCTCTACTACCAGCTGCTCACCAGCGATCCCGCGGAATTCATGCCGCTGGTCTACACGCCCACCGTGGGCGAGGCGTGCCAGAAGTTCGGGCACATCATGCGCCGCCCCAAGGGTCTGTATGTCAGCCTGAAACGCAAGGGCCACATCAAAGACGTGCTGCG
>JAPLMU010000196.1 GCA_026386795.1 Planctomycetota bacterium | reverse complement strand
CAGTGCCGCAAGCATCAGCGGCGCCACAATGGTGGCATCCGATTCAATGACGAACATCGGCGTTTTCTCAGTGAGCTTGTCCCAAGTGATCTTCTCATTGGGTGTTGCGCCTGAGTAACTGCCGTAACTAGTGGTGCTGTCAGAGATCTGGCAGAAGTACGCCCATGGCTTCACTGGTTGCTGCAGGTCGTACTTAATGCTGGGTACAACGCAAATCGGGAAGTCTCCAGAAATGCCGCCGCCGATTTGGAAGAACCCAACGCCCTTGCCCTTGGAAAGCACCTTGTAATCGTCGTAGAGCTGACCCATGTATTCGATGCCGCTCTTCACAATGTTTGCACTGCAATCATTGAACTTCACATGCGATGCAAAGATGTTTCCGAACGTGGAATCTTCGTGACCCGGAACCACCATCGGCAGCTTGGCCTTCGCTGCTGCCAGTAGCCAGCACTCTTCAGGATTGCCTTGGTACTTGCTCTTTGGGATCGAGAGAATCAATTCATAGAAGTACTCATGCCAGAAGCGGCGGTCGCCGTTCTTGCTGGCCTTCTTCCACATGGGCACAAGGATCTTCTCAACCGCGCGGAATGCTTCGTCTTCCGGAATGCTGGTGTCCGTCACGCGACGCATGCGCTGCTTGAGGATCTTGGTGTCATCCTTCTTTGTGAAGTAGCGATAGTCGGGGAAGTCCTTGTAGCCGTGATGCGCTACCAGTCGAAAGAGTGACTCCTCCAGATTGGCGCCGGTCACGCTGAGGCCGTGCACCAGGCCCGCACGGATCGCTGGCGCAAGGGTGATCCCCAACTGCGCAGAACTCATGGCGCCAGCCACCGCCCAGTACATCTTGCCGCCGCTACCCACGTGATCCCAGTAGGAGTACAACGCATCGCGCGTGGCGCGCGCGTTGAAGTTGCGATAGTTGTTGGCAACGAACTCAAGTACGGGGAGGGTCGGCGTTGGCATGGGGGACGGAATGTACCGGAGGCTGGGTGTCGCTCGCGTCTTGTGCCGTGTGCCGAGCACAGCGAATGCCATATCCTGCGCCCGCAATGCCCACTGTGAAGCCCACCAAGCAGCCCGTCAAGAAACCTGTCGCGCGGACCGCCAAAAAGCCCGCGACGCAGCCCGCCAAGCCCCCATTCGTCCCCGCAGGTTTTGACCCGGATGCCGCCGCTACCGGCGACGGTCTCTTCGGTCTTGCCATCGGTCCGAAGGACGCGCGGATCGTGGTGATCCCGGTGCCGTTTGATGCCACCACCAGTTACGGTGCCGGCACCGCCGCCGGTCCCGCGCACGTGATGGAGGCGAGCAAGCAGGTTGATCTGCAAGACATTCAGTTTGGCGCAGTCTGGCAGGCCGGCATCGCCATGCTTCCCATTCCCAAGGACATCGCTGCGCTTTCAAAGAAGGCGCGACGCGTGGCGGAGCCCATCATCAAGGTTGGCGGCGCGGTGCCGAGCAACAAGACGAAAGCAAAGGCGCACGCGAAGGCACTCGCAACAGTGAACGCAGCGAGCGAACGCGTGCACGGTTACGTTGCGCGCGAAGCCGAACGCATCTTGGACCGCGGTGCTATTCCGGCGGTGCTCGGCGGCGACCACTCCAGCCCTTTCGGTTTGATTGCTGAACTCTCGCTGCGCCATCCAGGCATGGGAATCCTGCAGATTGACGCGCACGCGGACCTGCGTGATTCGTTCGAAGGATTCACGTGGAGCCACGCCAGCATCTTTCACAATGTGATGACGCGTCTACCCGGCGTCAAGAAGTTGGTGCAGGTAGGAATCAGAGATTTCGGCCAGCGCGAAGCGGAGTTCATTGAGAATTCCAAGGGCCGTGTCACCACGTTCTTCGACCAACGCATCCGCGATCGTCAATTCAACGGCGCCACATGGAGCGCAGTGTGTAAAGACATCATCGCTACGCTTCCGCACGAGGTGTATATCTCGTTTGATATCGATGGCCTGACCAGTGAGCATTGCCCGCAAACAGGTACCCCGGTTCCCGGCGGCCTCACATTCCCCGAGGTGTGTCACCTGCTGGAGATGCTTGCCAAGACCGGCCGGCGCGTGATTGGCTTTGATCTCTGCGAAGTTACCCCGAGTACCTTCGGCGATGAATGGAATGGCAGCGTCGGCGCGCGTGTCCTGTACAAGTTGATGGGCTGCACGCTGTTGAACGACTTCCGGCGTGAAGTCAAGAAAGCGCGCTCGACTCGCTAGCGCGTGTGGCCAATTGTCTGGCTCATGACGCAGCGCTCCGTGCGGCGTAGCCGTGTTCTTTGAGCATCCGTCCCATCGGCTCATACGCGTCCTCAACCGGCTCGTGTGTTCCAAGCCCCTCAACGTAGCGGTTGTACATACAGAACGCGGCGGTAATCAGAACGGTGTCGTGAATATCCGCGTCGCTTGCTCCTGCGGCTCGAGCGCGCTCAATGTGTTCGGGCTTCACGCCCAGTACGCAGGACTGGAGCGCTGTACAGATCTGTATGAGCGCCTCCATCTTCACTCCAAATCGGCGAGCATCGCCCGTCGCTAAGAGATGATCAAGATCTGCGCTGCGCTCTATTCCAAGCCACGCGCGCGCGGCGGCAGCGTGCGACTTCGTGCAAAATTTGCAGCCGTTCAAGTGCGATGTCCACGTAGCGATGGTTTCACGCTCCGCTTGACTCAGGCTCGCGGGTGCCCGCAGAATTGTCTCCGCAAGTCCAAGGAGATGCTGTGCAGCGTCGGGGCGAAAATTCATAGGCCCGCGGATACCAGGCGCGTCGGTGGGTAGGGTGATGAAAGCCATGTTCCTAGATTAGCGCTGGCCTGCGCGCGACTTCTTCCCAGTGGCCTTCTTGGGCGCGCCGTCATCCGGAAAGCGCGCTTGCACCATGCCGCGGACGGTGTCTCGATACAACGCGCGCTCTACAGGAACGCCCGCTTTGTCGAGCGCCGCGTTGAAGTCATCAAGCATGCTCTTGGCGGTCTTGGCGTCTGGCGCATCTGCGAACGCCGCTTCCACCACCGTCATCGCGTATGGATTGAATGCCAATCCGGCGGCCAAGAATTTGCCGCACTCCTTGGCGCGTTGCTCAGCGGGCAGGGCATCCCACGCGCGACGCATCACCATGGTGTCCACCAGCGAATCAAGCCCCCCGTTCACGCCCCATGCCACGGTCTGGTGGAAGAT
>JAPLMU010000202.1 GCA_026386795.1 Planctomycetota bacterium | reverse complement strand
CTCAACGGCACGCGCATCGGACCCGCCGCTGAAGAAATCTACGCACTGCATGGTTGGCCAGAACTTGCCATCGGCACCATCGCCACGCGTCGCGGCGCCGTCATGGCTGCCAGTGATCGATTTGAAATTCATGTCATCGGGCGCGGTTCGCATGCTGCATGGCCACACCAAAGCGCTGACCCGGTGTTGTGCGCCGCGGCCATCGTCACCGCCATGCAATCAATTGTTGCACGCAACATTGATCCACTTGACTCCGCCGTCGTCAGCGTCACGGTGATTGAATCCGGAAGCGCATTCAACGTCATTCCTGATCGAGCACTCCTCAAAGGCACCTACCGATCCCTCAGCGAAACGACGCGTGCCACGCTTGAACGCCGTATCACCGAAGTCGCCGAAGGCGTTGCCCGCGCCCACGGTTGCGAGGCTCGTTGCGAACTCCTGCGCTGTTACCCGGTCACCGCCAATGATGACGGCGCCGTCGCGCGCTTTGAGCAGGTCGCCCGCGAGACCTTCGGCCCCGAACGCGTCAACACCCTGCCCGCCCCGGTCATGGGCGGCGAGGACTTTGCGTTCTACGGGGCGCATGTTCCGGCCTGCTATTGGGCACTGGGGCTCGCCCGGCCCGGTACTCCATTCCCAGCGCTGCACGCCCCGGACTTTGACTTCAATGATGACGCCATCGCCGTTGGGGTTGAACTGATGTGCCGGTTGGCGGTCCAAGACACTGCTCGCCGGTAACTTCGGGGAAATTGGCAGTAAATCCCGCATGCGCTCGGTGACTTTGCGGGAATGCGCACTACATTTACGGCAATGCGCCCACACGCCCCCGCTGTTCATTGGATATTCGCCCTCGCATCGGCACTGCTCGCCGCGGGGCACAGCCATGCGCAGTTCCCATCGCAGAACCTCGGCTCACCGCTCGTGACCGCCTCCGCCGACGCGTTGCCGGCACAACTCCGGGATTCCGTGACCGCACTTGCGCCGGATGAACAGGTGTGGAAGGCCATGTCCACCACCGACCACGTCCGCCTTGAGGCCGTGCCGGTCAGTCCCACCCGCACCGTCAACCTCCTGCTGAGTCGCATCGACCCGTTTACGCCGGACGCCCGATTGGTCACCGCCACCATCGACGCCAAAGGCCAGTTGCAAGAACAGGCAATTCCCCGCCCCGCTGGTCAATGGTGGGGCGGAACCGTCGAAGGTGAGGCAACATCCAAAGTCATGCTGTCGCGGAGCGCCGCGGGCATCTTGGGATTCATCCAAGACGAACACGGAACCACCATCATTACTGGAGACCGCATCGGTGGTACCGGACCACTGGTTTCTTACGTATTGGGCGAACTCCCCCCGGGGACCATCGCGTGGGAACCATGGACGTGCCAGGAACTCACCGCACCCGGCGACGAGGAACTCAATCACCAAGGTTCGGCACCGCTCGTGCAGCCCTGCCGACAACTTCGTATTTCTGTGGAGACGGATGCTGAGCTTTACCAGCGCTTTGCTGCCAGCACCGATCCCACCGCCGCTGCAAGCGCGTACGTCGCAACCGTCTTCGCTGGCATCAATCAGATCTACCAACGCGACCTGCAGATTAAGCCACAAAGCCACACATCAACTTCCTGCGCTTGTGGCCAACCGCAGCCGATCCATGGACCATGGCCGGCGCAGGCGATCAGTTGAATGAGTTCCGCACCTGGTGGCAAGCAAATATGGTCGCCCAACCACGCGACCTCGCCGCCATGCTCTCAACACGCGGCCTCGGCGGCGGCGTTGCCTGGTTGAGCGTTGCATGCAACACTGCGTGGGGTTATTCCGTGTGCGGAAATCTCGCCGGCGCGTTCCCATATCCGCTGATTGACAACGATCCGCAGAACTGGGACATCATGGTCACCAGCCATGAAATCGGGCACAACATGGGCACCACGCACACGCACAATTTCTGCCCAGAACCAGGCGACAGTTGCGCGCCATCGGGATACTTCGGATCATGC
>JAPLMU010000192.1 GCA_026386795.1 Planctomycetota bacterium | reverse complement strand
GGCGCGCGATTTCCATGACGTGGTCATCAGCGCCAAGAGCATGGATCCTGCACTGGTGATTGACGTTTATACGGAAATCGCTGCGCGCTTTGATTACCCGCTGCACTTGGGCGTGACCCACGCCGGGCCAAAGTCAACGGGGGCCATTCGCTCGGTTGCAGCGCTCAGCACGCTGATCGCCAACGGCATCGGCGACACGCTCCGCATCAGTTACGCAAGTGATCACGTGGATGAGGTGAAGGACGGCCTGGAAATCCTGTATTGCTTGGGCAAACGCCCGCGTAAGGGCATCGAACTGATTGCCTGCCCAACCTGCGGACGCATCCAAGTTGACCTCTTCACACTGGTCAAGGAAGTGGAAGAGAAGCTCTCCACGCAGATCACCCTTCCGCTCAAAGTCGCCGTCATGGGTTGCATCGTGAACGGACCGGGCGAAGCTGAAGGCGCTGACGTTGCAGTGTTTGCTGGCGACCGCCGCGGCATCATCTACGTTCAAGGCCAACGCGTTGCCAACGTTCCTGAGAACGAAATCATGGAGCGCCTCCTCAAGGAGTGCCTGGAGTTTGAAGCCAAGGTCAAGCGCGGCGAAGCGAAGCTCGGCGAGAAGATGGTGGAGATTGTGCCACCAGATCCGATCGGCGAACTCGGTTCCGGCAAGGCCAAGATCATGGCTGGTCAAGTAGAACAAATCACCGTGCGCGCAACCTAAACAGCGGCCGCACGGAGCGCATGGGTGCGCAGACAACTCATTGGTGGGGTGGCTGAGCGGTTGAAGGCACTCGACTTGAAATCGAGCAGACCCGCGAGGGTCTCAGGGGTTCGAATCCTCTCCCCACCGCTTGCACAACAGGCGAGCGCATGACGCGCTCGGGCGCACTGATCAGACGGATCGTGCGTCATTGCAAGCGAGTCATTTCGCTAGCGAGTCACTTCCCAAGAATTCATTTCGCCACAGGGGCCGCGCCTACAGCGCTTGCATCCACCGGGATAGGCTCAACTTCAACGGGCGACTCGCCACGCATGATGTGATCCCATGCGTTTGATTCAATCAGACTTCCGATGAATCGGTCATAGCCACGCTCGAAGCGTTCGTAGTCTTCATCCAGGTAGACCAAGACCAGCCAGATGCCGGACTTTGAACTGAGCGCCAATCGCCGCGCGCGCTCGTCGGGAAGTGCGTCCGATGATTTAATTCGACTCGGAATCGCCCCGGAAACCGCATCGGCAAGCATTGCTTCCAGACCGGCGCGGTAGCGACCGCCTTCGCCGTCACGCATGTAATGCACCAACGCCCACACCTGCGCGTAGTAGGCCAACTGCGCATCACGGCTGGTTTCAAGGAATGACTGCGGTGATCCCTCAAGGACCTCGCGCAGTGTTGCCAGGCGCGACTTCCGGGCTGCAGTGCGCAGTTCCGCGTAGCGCTCCGGATTTCGCCAGGGCAGGAACACCGGTTCCGCCGCACCAGCGGGTTGGCGGAATCCCTCCATGTAGCAAGCGACTCCTTCTTCAATCCACACCGGTAGCGAGTAACGGAACGTGGTCTGCGAATACTGATGCCATCCCTCATGCGCGGCGATCGCCAACGTGTCACGCGGGCCAATGTCATAGAGGACCGCTTCGCCGCCCGATGTGAAACCGCCCCGCCCCATCTTGAGGTACGGACCTGCTTCCGATCCAAGCCGATGCTCCGTGTAACGCGACCACTCTTCACGCGTTCCGAAGACACACGCTTCCAGTCGACGCGGCGGCGCAGGCAAGGCCACCAGACCGCTGCGGTAATTACGCAACGCGGCTTCGTAGAACGCCGGCAATGACCCAGTGAAGTTGGCGCTGCGAAGTGATGACTTGATCGTCCAACTGCGCGTATCAATCTCAATGCCTTCAACCGAGTTCCAACGCCATTCACGCGTGGAAACAATCGGGCTGGTGACCAGCGATGCGGGCAATGATCCGCGCGCGGCACCGGGTGCGGTGGCAGACGAACTCTTCGTCGATCCACCGTCGCCTTGGCAACCCGTCGCCACCAACACGCCCATGCAGGCGAGTTTGGCAAGCACACGGTTGAAACGCGCCGGACTCATGACATCAGCGTAGGGCATCCAAGGACCGGCGCGCAGCATCAAGATCGGCCTTTGCCTCATCCAGCATCGCCCGCGTTTCTGCCACCAGTTCCGGCTTGGCCTTGGCCAGGTAGCCCGGGTTACCGAGTTTTCCCTCAAATCCGCTGATCAATCTGAGTTTCTCAGTGACCACCTTGTCGAGCCGGACGCGTTCCGCGCCCAGATCAACGGCGTCCGCAAAGTTCACCAAGAGCAATTCTTGACCTTCAAAGGCGATCGGAACCGCTCCGGCC
>JAPLMU010000040.1 GCA_026386795.1 Planctomycetota bacterium | reverse complement strand
AGGTGCCGACCTGCTCTTTAGTCAGGTACCAGCCAACGATCACTTGCGCTAGCAATGCCGATAGGCGCGCAACGACGCTCGCGAGCGTGGTGACCACGATGGCGAGTGTTCGTTTTTGGCGGATCAGGGGGCTCATCGGGGGCTCATCGGGGGCTCATCGGGATATGGCTCTCGCTCCCGGAATCCTGCGTTGGCTCACCCGTCAATGTGGTTGACGAGCGTCCCAACTATAAGCGATCACGCCAAGTTACGTGCATCGTCGTCGGAGTCATTGGACCCCCTTTGATTGCCACATTGCACTAATGCCGTCGGCGTTCTGCAGCTCTGTAACTCTCGCGGGGTCCCTCTGGAATCTCTCCGGCGAGTGCTGGCTTTAGACCATGTTCTTGGAAGGCAACCCGAAAGTTCTCGAAGGTGGTGTTATTGAGAAAGTCCCTAATGTTTCGTTGTGTTGCCACCAATTGGTCATGGAGCGCACATGGCTCACCAACCCCACATATACCCCCGCCGAAGGGGCACGCATTGCTGCGGTCTTCGCGTTCAAAGAGGTCATGGACTTGCCGGAGGGTGATTTCCGACGGAGCCCGTGCAAGCGCATAGCCGCCGCCTGGACCAGGGGAGCCGTTCACCAAGTGAGCCTGCGACAGCGCAGTGAGGATCTTTGCCACCATTGGTCGGGGAAGTCCGCGTTGATCTCATGGCACCAATGGCACGCTCGGTTTGCTTTCCATACATAATTGCTTACCTTTCGTCGTTGATTCATCGATTGAAAGACCAATCTCAGAGGCTTAGGTCTGGATTGATCACCGAAATAAGGATATACTCTTCCGTGATTCCTTAAAAGGCGTCTCGGCCAAGATTCAAAGAATTTTGCGCGGCAATCATTCCGACATATCGATCCGTATTTCCTACGACGATGACATTGTCCGAAAGTTTATGTTCGCCATGCCCCAATATGCCACTGCGCTACCGCGAATGGAGCAATCCGGCGCAGCATGCAATTCGCTCGACTGCCGGTCCGCGAGTGCTACCGTGCTCGCATGGCAGCGCTGGTTTCTTGGTCGCGCAGATGCGTGGACGCATGCAGAATCACCGCACGGTGACATCGGCAATGGCGCGGTCATAGTCCCGGATCGACGCAGCGATCACCGCGTGTGCGTGGGTAACGCCGTATGTCCCAAGCACCTCGGCGGCCGATGGATGGCCAGGGCGCATCTTGTATGTGGCGAAGTAGTGCACGAGTCGCTCCACGAGCGCCGCGGGAAGATCTTCAATGGCACGCGCGCTGCCCCACACTGCGTCATCCTTCAGGACGGCCAAGATCTTGTCATCAGCAGTGCCACCGTCAAGCATGGTGAGGCCGCCAACGACAACCGCTTCGGCAATGATTTCACTGCGATCGACAGGGCGTTCGCTGAAGACGCAGATATCGAGTGCATCGCCGTCAGCCGCAAATTGATGTCCCGTTGCGCGAATCGCACGAACGCGATCCGCGGCGCGTGGATCATGCGCACCAAAGAGATTGGCGACTTCCGCTCCACAGAGTGTGCGTGGTACGAATCCATAGAGTGTGGGGGGAGTGCTCGAAAAACGTTGCGGTCGGTCCACTCGCAGGTAGCCCGATGACTTCTCGATTTCGTACTTCACCACGTCGAACGGCGTGATTTCAATGAACGCGTTGACTACGTGGGGCGCGTCTGGTCCGACGGGCAATCCATGCCATGGATGGGGACGGGATCGAAAGTATGTGGGGACGCCCATGTGAGGAGAGTAGCAATGTTGGCAGCCGTACAATTCGTGTGTGCGAGTGTGTCTTCATGTCTGGCATGCGATTCACTTCCAATATTCATTGAGCAAGGATCAAAAAAGTGACTGACGAGCGCCCGGCACATTCCACAGAAGGTTCACCGGTTGTTGGAACCGAAGTGTGTGAACTGAAAGTTGATGGCATGACCTGCGCGAGTTGCGCGGCGAGTGTGACGCGGGTACTGCGCGCGCAGCCGGGAGTGCTTGACGCGCAAGTTGATTTCATGATGGGGCGGGCGCAAGTCAAGATCGAATCCGCAAAGGCGGATCCACGCAAGTTGGCGAAAGCGGTTGAGGCGGCCGGCTATCAGGCGCGGGTGAATCCGAGTGGGCGAACGGGGCGTGATGCGCATGTCGCGCACAATTCCAGCTCCGGCGGCCATATTCATAATCGAGACGCGCCGAGCCGCGTAGAAGAATTAGACGCATGGACGCGCAAGGAAATGCGGTCCGTGCGTTTGAAGTTGATCGTTGCAGCGATCTTGTGCATCCCACTCATATGGATCGCCATGAGCTCACATCATCTGTGGGGTGCAGGGGCTTCCCAAGAGGCGATGCATGCGGCGAGCGCGGATGCGCAAGTCAACGCAAGCCCTGCTATGGCACCGCAGGCTGCACATCAGCATCAGAACGGTACGTCGCAGCTCTTTTCGCTGGTCATACAACTGGCGTTGGCCACACCGATCGTTGTGTGGTCTGGATCGTCCATCTTCCGCGTCGCGTGGAAGGGCATGTTGCAGCGCACCGCCAACATGGATTCGTTGGTTGCACTCGGTGTGGGTGCTGCATACGGGTGGTCCGCCTTCGTAGTCGTTCAGGCACACTTTCCTCGTATGGGCGCAACCGCGTTTCCGCCGGTCTACTTTGAGGCTGCCGGTGTGATCGTCACGTTGGTGCTGCTCGGTCGATGGCTTGAGATGCGCGCCACGATCCGAACACGTGACGCCGTACGTGGTCTGGCCGCGCTGCAGCCAGCCATGGCGCGCGTGCGACGCAATGCAGCAGAAATTGACGTTCCGGTGTCGGAAGTAGTGATTGGCGACCTTGTCGTCGTGCGCCCAGGCGACCGCGTTCCAGTGGATGGGATGGTTGAAGAGGGATCATCCGAACTTGATCAATCGATGTTGACTGGCGAAAGTGTCCCCATGACGAAACGCGCGGGCGACGAGGTGTTTGCGGGCACGCTCAACGCAGTGGGCGCGATTGTCTTGCGAGCGCAGAAGGTTGGCGGCGACACGGTGCTGCAGCACATCGTCAAGATGGTGCAAGATGCGCAGTCTGATCGTGCCCCAGTGGCGCGGCTGGCTGACCGCGTGAGTGCGTGGTTCACGTTTGCGGTACTTGGTGCATCAGTATTCACGTTCGTTGCATGGATTGTGCTTGGACGCGGGGCGTTTGCGGCGGAGTCCGATCCCACTTCCGCCGCGCTGGAAATGGCATTCACCAGCGCCATCGCAGTTCTGATTATTGCGTGCCCGTGTGCACTTGGGCTCGCCACCCCGACGGCCATCATGGTTGCTACGGGCGTTGCGGCGCGCCGCGGCATTCTGATGAAGGGCGGGGCTGCCATCGAAGCGCTCTCCGGAATCAATGCTGTCGTGCTCGACAAGACCGGCACTGTGACTGCTGGTAAACCGGTGGTCTCGCAGATTCATGTTGTCGCCGGCACGGATGAGCGCACGCTGTTAACAGCTGCCGCTTCTGCCGAGCGCTCCAGTGAGCATCCACTTGGTGAAGCGATTGTGCGCGCTGCGTTGGATCGCGGCATCACTGTCCCTGCGGCAAGCGACTTTCATGCCACGGTCGGTGGCGGGGTCTCAGCCACAGTGAATGGCCAGCGCATGCGCATTGGGACACCAGAATTCGCCTGCGAACGTGCTGTTTCCGCAGCGATCAATGAACTCATGACCACCGAACGGAACGCCGCGCGGACTGCCGTGGTTGTATCCGTAGACGGCGAGGCCATCGGCGTAATCGCTATGGCAGACGCCGTATTGCCCGATGCGCGCGAGGCAGTAGCAGCCATTCGCGCGATGGGTATTGATGTTTCCATGGCATCTGGCGACGACCAACGCGTGGCAGAGCGCATTGCGCATGAAGTTGGCATTGAGCGCGTGTATGCGGGCATTCTTCCGGGAGGCAAGGCCAAGATCATCACGGACATGCGTGCCCGCGGCCAACGTGTCGTCATGGTGGGCGACGGTGTGAATGACGCACCTGCGCTTGCGAGTGCGGATGTTGGCATGGCGATCGGTAGCGGAGCAGATATCGCGGCGCACGCGGCAGATGTGGTGCTCATGCGTCCAGGCGTCTTACGCGTGGCGAAAGCGATCACTATTGCGCGCGCCACCATGCGC
>JAPLMU010000135.1 GCA_026386795.1 Planctomycetota bacterium | reverse complement strand
GGAACTGTGCGCTGCCGAGCAGGCGCTCTTAGAAGTGTTCCACCACGCGATCCCTGATCTCAATCAGCTGTGGCCATCAGCTGACGCGGAAGGTCCGATCTCCTTCGATCAAATGGTGAATCGGTTCTTCACCCTGCGAACGCTGATCTCCGACACCATTGAGCGCGGCCCAAAGGGCATGATGGCCCAGCTTGACCAGATGCTTCCCCCGCAAGGCGAAGGCCTGCCGCGCAGCGCGCAACTGACCGACCATGCCATCCACTTGCTGCTCGCCGGCCTGGACACCGTGTCACAAACGGCTGGTTTGCTCCTGAATCACGTGGGTCAGAATCCAGCGATCGGTGATGCCATTGCTGACGAAGCCGGAGCGACTGGCGAGCCGGTGTTCACGGAAGCATGCATCAAAGAGATCCTGCGCCTCTATGCAGGCGTGCCGGTTGCCGTGCGTGTCACCGGCGCGCCGGTTGAAGTGAGCGGGCACACCATTCCTGCACATCGACCACTGATGGCGTTCCTGATCTGCATGCAGCGTGATCCGCGTTTCTTTGATCGCCCACTGGAATTTGTCCCAGAGCGTTGGCTTGAAGGAACCACCATGCGTATGGATCCCACGGCGTACATGCCATTTGGTGCCGGACCGCACATATGTATTGGTGAGATGGCTGCCAAACTGATCCTGCGACGGCTGCTTCCAACGGTGTGCGCGCGCTATCGCGTGACCGCCCAGACGCCCGGGCTCGTTCCTGTACTCGTTCGAATTGTGGCGCTGCCGATGCGTGCGCCCAAGATCACTCTTACTCGCCGCGCGTGATGCGCCCTCTGAGGATTTCCGATGCCTGTGTTCGCTACTGCCGCCCTGCTTCTTGCATTGAGCACCGTTGGCAATACCGCCCAAGCCCCCACGTTCGATCACGTCATCGTGATCAGCGTGGATGGATTGCGTCCCGATGTGATTGATGGTCCAGAGGACGGCGCCCTGCCGGGCTTCTCCCGCCTGCAACGCGGGCCTCACACCCTGCAAGCACGCGCCGATGCCACCATGACGGTGACACTTCCAAATCACGTCTCCATGGCAACCAGCCGCCCCGTTGCTGGACCCAATGGACACGGATGGACTGAGAACAGTGACCCGCCCGCAGCACGCCACGGCGGCACGTTATGCAAGAACCATGGGTCGTACGTCACCAGCATGTTTGACGTTGCACACAACAAAGGAGTGACGACCGCCATCATTGCCACCAAGAGCAAATTCTCGATCTTAGTGCAGAGTTTTGACGACGCAGAGGGCGAAATGGATCGAGACGGCAACGATGACGGCAAGGGCAAGATTGACCTCTTTGCCATCACTCGCACTTCACGCATGGCGCGTGATCATTCCACGGGTTGGCTTGCCTTGCACCCGAAGCGATCGCTGCTCTTTGTGCATTTCGCCGCGCCGGATGCGGCTGGCCATGCATTCGGATGGGACACGGCCATGGGTTCGCCGTACCGGGCGTCTGTGAAGGAAGTTGATACGGAGATCGCCGCACTGTTGGCCATGATTGATGCAGATCCGGCACTGCGCGGCCGAGTGGCGATCATTCTCACCGCCGACCATGGCGGCGGAGTTCCTGCAAAGACCCATTCGGAATGCACTGCGCCAGAGAACTTCAATGTTCCCTTGTTCATCTGGCTTGGAACGGACACCCCAGCAACGGAGCTCATTGCACTCAACAGTGATCGACGCGCAGTGGTCCCCTCCACCACCTATGTTGGCAACGATTCCGTCCCGCAGCCGATTCGGAACGCGGAGGTCGGAAACATTGCGCTGCAATTACTGGGCCTTCCTGCAATTCCTGGTTCCGTTGCCAACGCCAAGCAAGACCTGCTACTGACCGAGCCGCGAGCAACCAAGGCGACGCAATGACGGAAGCAGGTCGTTCGATTCGCCCAATGGACGCCGAGCGAACTATCATCAAGACATGCGCCGCAGCATCCGCTCACTCCGCCGTGCCACCCCCATCGCCTGTATCGCCGTGGTGGTTGCCTGTAACACGGTGAGTGGCACTCACCGCAGTCAGGTGAATATTCTTTCGCCAACTGAAGAACGTCAACTCGGCGATGAGGCGTATCAAGAGGCCCTTTCTGAGGACGGCGTCAAGAAGGTGACTTCCGGTCCAGACTATGACCGGGTTCAGCGCGTTGCCACTCGGATTGAGGACGCTTCGGAACGGCTTCATCGCAACGCAGTCAAGGACTTTGAGTGGCAATGGACAGTCATTGATGACCCAGCCACTGTGAATGCATGGGCATTGCCAGGTGGCAAGTCGGCCGTCTATACGGGCCTCCTGCAAATGGCGCAGACCGACGACGAATTGGCAGTGGTCATGGGGCATGAGGCATCGCACGCCATCGCGCGGCACGCCGGCGAGCGCATTTCCAGCAACAAGATGATCCAAGTCGCCATGCAGGGCACCTCAGTGGCGCTCGGAGACATGAGCCCCGCAGCACAGCAAGCAACCATGGCCGCGCTGGGACTCGGCTCCAATTACGCAATCTTACTTCCATGGAGTCGCCTGCAGGAATCAGAAGCGGACAACCTCGGATTGATGATCGCGGCCGATGCTGGATACGACCCGCGCTCGGCCATCACGTTGTGGAGGCGCATGTCAGAGAAATCCGGTGCGCCATCAGAGTTTCTCTCCACGCATCCAAGCGACGACACCCGGATCGCCCGCCTGAACAAACTCATGCCAAAGGCGATGCGTCTCTACGAGGCGGCACTCGCGCGTGATGGCGGCGCTCCAAAGAGCAACTGATCGCTCGCCGTTATGAACGCGCGCCGAGTGCTCGCAGGCGATTCGCGGCATCACGAATAGTCTCATCCGTCTTGCAGAATGCAAAGCGGACGAGACTGCATGCCTCCGCGTCCTTGGAACCATCAGCCTGTGGCGCATAGAACGCACTGCACGGAATGCAGGCCACACCCACCTTCTCTACAAGGTGAAGTGCAAAGGCGAAGTCATTGGCAAATCCAAACTTGCCGTGCTCCGCGACCACGAAGTACGAACCATCCGGAACATAGGGGTCAAATCCAGCGCCGCGCAACACGGTCAGCATGGCATTACGGCGCGTGAGGTAGTCAGCGCGCAGAGCCTCAAAGTACGAACGCGGCGCCTGCAATGCGTCGACCGCGGCACGCTGCAGCGGAGTGGCGCTGCAGAACGTCAAGAATTGGTGTGCAGCGCGAATACCCGCCGTCAGATTGGGTGGCGCAATCGTCCAGCCGATCTTCCAACCGGTCAGGCTAAAGGTCTTCCCGAGGCTTGACATCACCACCGTGCGCTCGCGCATGCCTGGAAGCGTTGCGATGGAGACCGGCGGCTCCCCAAACCAGATCTCCTCATACACCTCGTCAGAGAAGACAAGGCAGTCAGCCGCACGCGCAATCGCCGCAATGCCATCCAATTCGGAGCGCGTGAGCACCCGGCCAACTGGGTTGTGCGGGCTATTCATCAGAATTGCCTTGGTACGCGGACCAACCACGCGGCGGAGTTCTTCAAGCGGAAATGCAAAGTCCGGAGCATGCATCCGTACCGCGCGCACTGTTCCGCCAGCGAGCGCCACGCATGCGGCATACGAGTCATAGAACGGCTCGACCAGCACCACTTCATCGCCCGGATTGATCAATCCAAGCATCACTGCCGCAATCGCCTCGGTGCAGCCGCTCGTAACGGTGACCTCCGCATCTGGCGAAACTTCGATACCGCTCGTAGCACGAAAGCGCGCAGCGACTGCGGCGTTCAACTCCGGCAATCCGAAGGTTCGCGCATACTGACCGAATCCTTCCTGAATGGCACGGATTCCCGCGTCCTTCACAAACTGCGGACCGTCAAAGTTGGGAAACCCTTGCCCAAGATTTACGGCGCCATGTTGCGCTGCCATCCGAGAAATCGTGGCAAACACGCTCTCGCCAAACGGCTGAAGGCGAGCAGATGTTCCAAAGTTGCGGGGTGTTAGTTGCATGAAATCCTGAGCGATGAATGGAGATTTGAAACGATCAGCGCATCGCTGGCAAAGTACCTGTACTCGGAATGGCCGCGCCGTGAACATGAATATCGAGCTGCGGGATCGCAATCGCTATGCCGCGTTCCGAAAGTATGCGCTTACTGCGACCAACAAGATCATGTCGCGCGGGCTGCAGATCAGTCGGACGCGCAACATAGATGGACACGTCAATATCCGCTGACCCCGCCGTAAATCCAACCAGCAACACCTCCGGGCCTGGATTGGCGATGACTCCCGCAGAACCAGCTGCAGCCTCACGCAGTCCGGCGACAGCGGAATCAAGATCAGCGTCCGCCTCCACTGAGACGCGCACCGTCACACGAACGCATGATTCCTGCAGCGTCCAGTTGACAATCTTTCCGGTGATCAGCTGCTTGTTCGGAATGATCACATCTTTGTTATCAAAGTCCAGGAGCGTGGTGGCACGTGCCGCGATGCGTGTCACTCGTCCAGAAATCCCGTCGACGGTGATGAGATCCCCGATGCGCACGGGTCGTTCAGCAAGCAAAATCAGCCCGGAAACGAAGTTCGCAAAGATCTCCTGCAAGCCGAAGCCAAGTCCAACCGTCACTGCCGCGGCAAGCCATTGCACGTCGCTCCAACGAATTCGCAGGCACGCGAGGGCGACAATAAATCCTGTGATAACAATGAGGTAACGCCCAAGCGCGACCAACGCATAGCGTGCACTTCGATCAATGGGAAATCGTCGGAGAATCACGATGTTGATGATTCCGGGCAGGTCTCGCACCAACGACATCGTTACAACAAACGTTGCCAAGCAGAACACCGCGTCGCGCACAGTCACCGGTACGCGCGTAGTTCCATCACCGCTCGAAACAGTCCACACCGCAATATTATTCACTACGCCAAGCGCGGGAATCAAATCGTGCCACGCCCACGCAAATCCTCCTACGGTGACGATCGCCAAGAGCAGCCTGCCAAAGCTGCGTAACTGTTTGGCAAAGCGCTCCTCTTCACGCGCTTCCAATTGGCCGGAGAGATCCAGTCGGTCAAGTGCCCCGCTGCCGAGGCGTTCAAGCACGGAGATGCCAATCGCCAAGAGCAAGATCACCCAGTAACTGCGCGCAATGTTCTCAATAACGGTGGTGGCAGTAATCACATATCCAGCCGCGGCACCAAGGGCGAGCGCGGCCGGAAGCATCACAAACGCTGGGTACCAAACGGGACGAAGCATGGAAATCCAACCAGTGGGATGTGCTGCAATCATGCCAGAGAACACACCGCGCGACGGCCGGAACAGGCGCGCAGAAACGCCAGTCAGTATCAGAAGCGCAGCAATGACTGCAAGGCGAGCCATCTCGTCGCTGCCGGTAATTCCCTCCATATTGATGCTTGCTTGCGCGACAAAGAGAGCCGGAAGAAATCCGCCCGCGAGTACCAACATAGCGTGGCGGATTGACGCCGCCGTTCTCAGTGTCCAACCAAGTTGTCGTTCTGCTGCTCCGCTTTGTGTAGACAACGCGAATGCAAACAGAATCAAAAATGCGAGACCTGAAACGGCATTCATCGCATATCCAAATGGCGCCGCGATTGAAGCAGCGGGTGTTGATTCAATGAGATTGCCAAAAAATGTAAGCGTCAGTGGAATCGGCGCGGCAGTGACTGCCGCTTCAACAACGGTGCGAGCGATGGTTGCCAATCCGACCTCAGTAGCGCTTCCATGGACGGCTGTAGTTGATAGAAATCGAAAGAATCTGCCGCGAAGCAAGACAACCGTCAGCACCAACACCGCACAACCAATCCACCGGAACGGTCGATACCGGAAGCTATCGATGACATTCTCGCCAATGGCACTCCAGAACGACCGCGTCGTATATCGACCGATGTGTTCAGGCAATGCGCGCAAGTCCCGCTCCCCAATGACTGGCATGTCGGGCAGCCACAGCAAATGGGCGTCTATGAAATTGCGATACTGCTCAAGCAGCCCCGTGTATTCCGCTCGTGCGGCTACTTCCTCGACAAGAATCGCCGATGACGCGGTCAAGGCAGACACCAACGGACGCAGGTACTGATCAGCCCGTGCGCGAAGAAGCGGCGCTAACTCCGCTGCGGTGGCGTGCCCAGCAGGCTGCTCCGCGATCAACGCATCGACAGCATCGGCTGGTCGTTCAAGGCGCGAGAGCTCTTCCGACGCGTTCAGTCGATCGATCTCCGCCGAAGCCGCCGCGGCTCGCACGGTTTCTAAATCACGCCGCTCGTTTGCGAGTGATGGCAGAGAATCGCGATGGCGTAGAAGGACCTCAGTAATGGGACCAGATCCACTTCCCGCAAGAAGTACGCGCCGTTCATCCGCTTCCTTGATAGCACGAAGATCGCTGATCGAGACTTTCAGGCGACCGAGCACCTCGGCGGCATGATCCTGTGCAGCCCGCACCCGAATAGTTTCTGCTGATGTTTCGGCATTGAGTCGGGCGATCTCTTCCAAGCGCGGATCAACCGCCACGGGCGAACCGGATGCGGATTGACTGTTCAGCAACGCACTATCAGCGGCACCCGCACGCGCGATGATTGTCATCGCAAGCAGCACGGAAACTATTCCCTTTATCGCTCGTTCCATGGCGGAATCATATCCCGCGCGCCATCCAGTCCGTGAATGTGGCGAACCGCCCGCGGGAGCGGAGCCATTCCACGAATGCCGCAAACCGGTCGCACATGCGCTCGCCATCCACCCGCCGCATGTGAAGCGGTAGACCAGCACTACGCAGATCAATGAACTCCCACGGATGCCAGAAGAGATTCAGCATGCCGTCCGCAGCAAGGCAACGTTCGCACGCCTCGCGCACGATGGGCATCGGCAGGTTCTTCCACGCCAGCCAGAACAGCGGCAGCCGCAGACTCGGACTCGTTGAGATCGGCACTTCGAGGATCCCCTCTACCCGATACGGAACCCGCGGCAACGCACGGTTGCTGTACCGACCGGGCAGCCAGATCGGGTTGACCGAACTGTCGTACGCATATCCAGCAGCGCGGATGGCAGCCGGGTCGGTGTGCTGCAGACGCGGTCGGCGAAATCCCAACACTTCTTGGGCACTTGCAGCGCGCAAGATGGCACGACTTGTGGCCAGATCTTCAATCTTGAAACTGGCATGCCAATGGGCGTGACTTGCAATTTCATGGCTTCGGGCAGCTCGAGTGATCAGCCCTGGATGCCACTCCGCGAAGTTGGCCGTCGTAAACATGGTGCTCGGCACCTGCAAGGCATCAAGCAGGGAAAGCGTGCGTTCTTGACCGCGCCCGCCCTGCTCCATCTGCTCCGCCATCGATATCGCGCGACCCCGTGAAACCGGGGCATCAAACTCCTCGACGTCGAAACTCAGGAGGATGGTTGGTTCTGCATGCGTCATACGCGACCTTCGCTACGAGCTACCATCGCGATCATACGAAGCCATGACGCAGCCCATTCCAAATCCAGCAGTCCAGTTTGATGTCCTTTATGAGGATGCCGGCTTCCTTGTCATTGCCAAGCCCGCTGGCGTGGTCAGCGAACCCGGACTCGGCCATCGCGATGACAGTCTGATGAATGGAATCTTTGCGCGCTGGGGCGCCTTCGCAAGTTCGCTCGGTGAGGCGCGCGACTTTGGACTCGTGCACCGTCTTGATCGCGACTCAAGCGGCGCCATCATCATTGCATTGGAAGCGAGCGCATACGACGCCCTGCGCGCGCAGTTTGCGGCGCGCACCGTTCGCAAGCGCTACATGACGATCGTTGAAGGCAAACCACCGCGTCCGGAGGGCAGCATCGAACTTCCGCTTGACGAAGTGCGGCGCGGCGATATGAAGATTTCGCTTGTCGATCACCGCGGCGGTGGTCGCCCTGCCATCACGCGCTGGAAGTCACTTGGCTCCGGACATCGGCGCACGCTCTTAGATGTAGAAATCGAAACCGGACGCCTGCATCAGATCCGCGCACATATGGCGGAACTCGGCTGCCCGGTTGTTGGGGAATCCGTCTACCGAGTTGATCTGCCGCCCATCACGAGCAGACCGCCCAAGGGTCGCGCCATGCAGCCGCTTGCGCTCCACGCACTCACGCTCTCATTTGCACATCCGACAACGGGGACGCCTGTGACAGTGACTTGCCCGCTCCCAGCGCACTTTAAGCAGGTTGCGGTGGACGCAACAATTCCGCTGCCGCGTGAATTGCGTTGAGATGGAGAATGATCAATGAGGGAACGGCTAGTGAACGCACGGCCCCCACGCGCCGATCATCAGACCAAGGTCTGCGCCGTTCACCACGCCATCACCATTGAGGTCGGGCGCCGGATGATCAGTGACTGGGCCCCACGCAGCGAGCAGCAAGCCAAGATCAGCGCCATCACAACCGCCGCTGCCGTCAAGGTCTGCATCACACGAGCTCGGTGTATTCCACAGCTGACGAGCACGAGACCAAGCTCGCCCCGCAACTTGCTTGCCGATGGCACGCCCCGGCATGTCGTCGAATGGGGGATGAATTCCACCCCAAATTCGACTCAGCGCGCTCTGCTCCGCCGCGTCGCGGTAGGTCGCCCACTGCAGTTTCACATCGACACTTGGACCATCTTCAAACACTAGAAATTCGTTGTGCGCGCAGACGTATTCACCGACGCCGCCCGGGAAGAACGCATCGCCGGTGAGCACCGTGAGCACCTCTGCCGCGGCGCGACTATAGGTACTGTGACCACTGACGTAGCCAGCAAATGGCGGCGTGACGAACGTCGGACGCTGATACGGATACCAAAGTCGTCCAAGAATCCAACCAACGCCCGCCACATCCGTGACCGGATTGATGATCGCATTCGGGCCGCGCCACGTCCGAACCGCAATTTGACCAACTGAATTTGCCAAGTGCGCATGACGCTGGCCGGGCGCACTCGATTCAGTGCTAATGAACTCCACCTCACCAGTCACCAGTTGAATACCGAGTGGCGAAAAACTGCCGAGGCCAGGATCCGTTGATTGACCGCGATTGGTCATGTAACGAACCGAATTCACTGGACGCGTTGCGTCGTATGCGCCCTTCACGCTCCACGCCGAAACTGCGGCGTCGTGCATGGCGCCACCAAGCAACAAGTACGCCTTAACGTCCCATTCGAGTGGATCCAATTGTGAACCACGCCCACCGATGCGGCGATCGGCAGATCGCTCCCGAACATTGTTGAGAATTGAACACCAATGTCCGGGCGGGGTTTCGCTGTTCGGACCATCAGCCCAAAATTCTGCAAGTGCGCGTGTGAAGTCGCCACGCGGAACAACGTTCGCTGAATAGGACAAGCCAGTCGCGGGATTCACCACGCGGCCAACACCCAGCGGACGCCCGCTCGCCAAGTTGTAGTAGTTTTGCCAATTGGATGGGAGAGTTGGCTCTGGTGAATCGCCCATGGTTCCAGGTGATATATCCCACATCACTCCGTCAGCAGGATCGAGGTGTGAAGACCAACGCACCACGAACTCCATTCCCTTTCGGAAGGTTGCGTTGTCTGTTCCTACACCCATGAACTGCGGCGGCGCGCCCGGGTCGAGCCACACTGGCCAACTCACCGAGTTACGCGTGCGGTAGGTTCGATCCGAAGAGAGCAGCGCGAACGGCGTCACCCATCCCCATTCTGCTGACTGAAACGCCGGAAATCCACCGGGAATGACATTCCCTTGTTGATCGACATAGCTGGTCATCGCCAGTGGTTGCCACTGATTCGGAAACTGCATGTCTGGATTGCCACCAGTACTAACAACCATCGGGTTATTCACGGGCATGTAGACCCGATTAGCAAAGTTGTTCGCCTCGTTGGAACCATCATTTGCCAACGTTGCAAGCATCGACGCCGCAATTCGATTGCCAACTGCAATTGGATCAACTCCAACAGTATGGGTATCTGCTGGCGAAGCACCGTACTGGGCAAGCAACGCGTCATACTGCGGTTTCATCACTGCATATCCCGGGCTCGTTGCGAATCGAGCGCAGAAGATGCGGTACGAAAGAACACTGATCGCTTGTTCACGAGCTACAAAGACTGAAGTCCCGACCGCCTCACCATGATCGTCGACAAAGCAAGCCGCGCCCGTTCCGTCAAACGCACGCCACGCGTCCCACATGCCGCCCGAGTGTTGGAACAGATTGCGAGCATGCACCGGCGGGCGCGCAAAGTCGCGGCGAATCGATTCAAGGAGCAGGCCGTTCCAGCGCGATGCCGCAGTTGCCTGCGCCTGCGCAAATGCTGCGCTGTGCAAGGCTCCAACAATCAGGGCGATGGCGCACGCAACTCGTGAGGGTCTCAACGGCATGTCCGTATCGTGACAGAATTGCCAACCAAGTCAAGAATAATGACTCAGGGAAAGCCTTCGCTTCAATTATCGGCGGATGCGCGATCCAGAATCACCCCGCCACCATCCAAACGCGCACTCTCTCAGCGCGGCGCCGGATCTGCTGCGGAAGCCGGATGCGTCTCAACCGTCCCTGAGCGCGCGATGATCTTCTCTACCGCGGCCATCAAGTTCTCAACACTGAGTGCGTGTGTTGCAGTGCGATCAAACCGTGCGATATTGAGCCCGACCGCTTGACCATCAAGGTTGACAATCGGCCCGCCACATTGTTCAGGCCAGACGATCCCATCATGGGCGAGAACGCTTCCAAAGCCAGTGGAGACGTCAGAGATTGCAGTCGTCGTGTTCCCGCGCGTTGTCCCCTTCGTGCGACCAACTGCTGGGCGCTTCGCGAGCGTCGCCGCAAGATGCAGCCGCTCTTCGCCGCGCGCAATCTCAAGCGCGACACGGTCGCCGACCGCTCGATCTGCAATCATGCGGCGCAATCCCATCCGACCCGAGAGTTCTTTGCCGTCAATACTCAGAAGCAAATCACCGACCTCAACTCCAGCAGCGGCGGCTGCAGCCCCTGGCACCACTTCTACTACTTTGAGCGCGGGCGAAGTTCCAATCAATTCCCGATCAGCCGTTGTCGCCTCGTCGGTTCGAACACCTAAATACGGACCGGAACTCCAATCACGGTCACTCTCGCGCGACTCGATGGCAGCGAAGCCCAATGCGGCAGAACGCTGGCCGAGGCGTGGCGTCAGGAGCACTTGACCAGGTGCAATGTGCGCGTCGTGCGTCCATTGAATCGGAGCAATCGTGCAATTGTCAATCTTCAGGACCGCCAAGTCGAGCGGACCGTCCGAACCAATGACGCGCGCCGTGAAGTGATCCCCGGCTGCAGATTCCAGCTTGAGATCGCCGTCCTGCCATCCAGAGGGTAGTTGCGAACGCTTAGTGACCGCATGCCCATCTCCGTCAATCACAGTAGCGCACACACGCGCGGCCTTGCCATCCATGACATTCAGCATTGAAGCGCGTGCGTTGGCGACAATCTCATCGAACGGAAGCGTCCGCTGCACCGCCATCCGACCATTCTCCGAGCCGTTACGTGCGAAATTGGTTCGGACGCCGCGTTCAGAGTCATCGGAATTCTCGAGCGTCAGCAGCGACTCATCAATCCCATCGCGAAACTCCCACATGCGCTCCCGTAGTCGATCAACTGGCGTCGCTGCATTTTCCCATGGGCTCTGTCCGCAGCGAGAATTGATCGCGACTACTTCGCCACGCAGATTGAAACTCGGACCGCCGGAATCGCCTGCATCAATCGGGGCATCAAAGAGCATTTCCTCAGGAGTGATGCGCAAGACGCGCCCAATGCGAACAAGCGACGGGCGCGGTTCATCGGGCGGCCCCTGCGTGAATCCCATCGATACAAGCCAATCGCCACTTGCGAGCCCCGTGCTCGTGCCGAGCGGCGCGGATGGCAGATCACGACCTTCGGTATTCAGTTGAATGAGCCCGCAATCGAGTTTGCCAATGTTTGCCTGCCCCAGCGTCTTCCCGTGCAGTTCCGTGCCATCCGACAGCGTGACATCAACCCGCACGCCAGCGCTCCCACCTACATGACCACAGGTAGCAACGAGTCCATCCGAGGAAATGAGTACGCCGGTGCCGCTTGATCCGCCGCCCATGCGTCCGCCACCAATTCGTATCAGTACAACCGTCGGGCGCAGCCGCAACGCCACCGCGCGTAAATCACCTTCGAGGGTGCGCATCTCATCGATGGATGCAACATCATCAAATGGATCCTGACCGCGCGTTCCATCCCCGACCGCCGCGCTGGATGTTTGCAGCGTGGCGGTCAGGAGGATGACGATGAGTGGAATCACTTGGTGGCAGGGGTCGGCTTACTAGCGCCGATCGGGCGAATCTTGATATTTCGGTACATGACCACGTCGCCGTGATCCTGTAGCACAATGTGCCCCTTGTCTTTCGTACCAAACGCCTTCATGGATGCGAACTTGCTACCGGCAACCTTGTCCTTCCATTCCTTGGACGACAGGTCGAACTCGGCGGTCTTGACGCCATTGAGCGTGTAGGTGACCTTGGGTCCGATGGCGCAGATGACCGCATGGTTCCACTCGCCAACGGGCTTCACGGCGCCCTTTGGTGCCGGATAGAGCGCGTAGCAGGAGCCGGCGCTGGTCAGCGGGCTCTTGCCGTCAGCGTGCTTCGTGTCATCGAGCACCTGCATCTCCGGGCCGGTCTCCCACGGGGCACCAAAGTCCTCAGAGGAGCGCCACATGATGCCACTGTTACCGCCAGAAGCGATTTTCCAGTCCGTGGCAAACTCAAAGTCGGCGTACTCGTCCTTGGTGGCCAAGTCGCCACCCTTGCCGCGCAGCACAATGGCGCCATCTTCAACAGCCCATTCCTTCGGCATGTCGGTGCGCTTGAAGCCGCGGAACGACTTGCTTGCGTCTTTGCCGTCAAAGAGAAGAACCCACCCGTCCTTCGCTTCGCCCGCCGAGAGCGTGTTCGGTGCAGTTGGCTCCACTGGTGTCACTGCGGTGCATGAGATGATCGAGAGGGTTGCGGCCGCGAGGACAAAGTAGTTGCGCATGGGGCGAAAATCCGTTCGTAGGAGGTCAGATCAGTCCGTGAGAATATCCCCAGATCACGTGCGCGGGGCGGGAACAGGCGCGACGACCGGGACGGCCGCCGGAACTTCAGGCGGGAACACCGGGACGACGAGGATCTTGGTCGGCGCATCGCGCGACAGTTGGATCACCACCACCTCCGTACCAACGAGTGTCTTGACCGGTGCCCCATTCACCTTCACTTCTACGGCCGGCCGCACGTTGTCCGCCGCCAGCATCACGAGCGTGTCGACCACATATTTGGGCGGAAGTGAAGTGATCTCGTAGGTGAACTCCATTGAGTCGTCAGCGAGGCGCTTCGATTTCACATCGACAGTTGCCGTTACTCCGCTGACGGTCCGGAGCGTGAAACGCATGGCCCCATGTGGGCTCCGTGCATAAATAGCCTCCGTGCGCTGGAGTTTGTTGTCCAAGAGGAGCCGCGGCGGCGGGATCTCCATCCACGGAATCCGGATAGTGAGCATGTCGGTGCTCGACTTCCCGGTCAACGGTGGAGCTTTCGCCCGCGGATCCTCGCCGGAGATCACTTCTCGGATGCATCCTGACATGGTGATGCCTGCAGAAGCGACCGCTAACAGGGCGCCGTTCCGCAATTTGAGAAGATTTTGAGGGTTCATAGTCGACATCGTAACTCAAGGACGGAACGCGGCTTCCGTGCCGGCAATGCGAGCGCGACTGAAATTCTCGGAAACTCGGTGATGGTTAACGTCTGTTTTTCTGACCTCATCTTTCTTCAAAGATATATATGAAACACTCCGCGACTTCTCTACTCGTTGCCCTGCCTCTTATTTGCACCGCTGTGTCCGAGGCGGGCGGCATTCAAACCGGTGCCTTTGTTTCGCGCTGGGTGGCAAGCCCTTCAAGCACACAAACCGACACTGATTACGGAAGTACACCCAATCACTACCAGGCCTCCGTTACAAGCAATTCAGCCGATCTCAACTGGCTCGCCAGCGGAAGCAACTTTGTTGGCGCATGCACCGGCAGTACTAATCCATTGAATGGATTTGTTGAGATCATCGGCCAATCGCGCGGCACCACCATCATTACCCTAGCGACCAGCACCACGTTCGCCATCAACTACAACATGACGGGTGCCGTGAACACGGGAAACCAAGTCAGTTGGGCACTCATCGATACCACCAGCACAGATGCCGTCTTTGGCTTGGGGTTCGACGGCCTGACTGCGACCGCCGTCGGCGGCGTCTCAAGCGCTTCTGCCGCGGGATCATTCTCCGGGACAGCGACTGCGGGCACCTATTGGCTGATCATGGGGGCTGAATGTCACCAACTCGGGGGCAACTTCTCCTACGACGCCACGTTCACCGCCGTGCCAGCGCCAGGAGCCTTCCCCGCCATCCTGATGGCTGCAGCACTCCGCGGTCGCCGTCGACGGTAATTGCTCGGAAGGTCACTTTCGAACGTCAACCAACTCAAAAACAAACAAGCCCCGCGATGTGCGGGGCTTGTTCATTCAGGTGGACCATACTGGATTTGAACCAGTGACCTTCTCCGTGTCATGGAGACGCGCTAGCCAACTGCGCCAATGGTCCGACGTAGGCAGTCTATCGGGTTCCGCGTGCCCGGACAAGCACCCTAACGGAAGGAATCAGCACCGATCATTTGCCCCTCAAACCGGCGATCAACCCACAAGTTAAACGCCTTCTTGCAGCAATCCACACCATGCGGACGATGAAACGTGCGACAGTTGCTCACCCTACGGAAGAACACCCACATGGCACACCGCACACACACCTCCGGCAACAGCGCCGCCACCTGCCGCGCAGATAACACCGCGACCTCGCACCGGCTCGACATCTTTAGCCCGGGCTTCGGACTCGCGATGGTGGGCGCCGGACTCTTGGCGCTCGCGGCTATCGAAGGCGCGGGCATGCTCTTGGGTCACGGTGCCGCCGCCTCCACGATGCAAGCCGCGTCCGGCGGTTGGATCAATAGCCCGACGGCAACGGAGTCCTTGGGCGCACCAACAGCTACGAGCGCCGCGTTCGAACCAGAGGCGTTGCTCGACCCCCAGTCAGCAGTGGGCACTGGACCGGGCGCACCGCGCTCGAGCGTTAGGAACTCCGCACCACCGGCATCGGGCGTGCTCGTTGGAATTGCCGCGAACCCGATCCCCAACGGAACGGCCGTCTATCGACTCTGGTCGAGCGGTCGCGTCGAAGCGATGATCACTACCGAAGAGAATATCTGGAGCCCGTGGGTATCCGTTGCGCCTGGACAAACAACAGACATGCGGCGCCCGCTTTCGAAGTCGGACAATCCTGACACGAATCCGTGACCCCAACGGTAGTCAAGGCCAGGAAATTTCCGAGTAGTCAATCGTGATCAGCCGCCGAAAGTAGCAATACATCGGCGAATGCGCACCAGCGCGCTGGCCTTTCCAAGGATCGCCAGCGTGTCAAAGATCGGCGGACTCACTGTGCCACCGCTCACGGCAATGCGCAGCGGCTGGGCAACTTTCCCAAGATTTCCTTCGGCGTGCTGCGCGGCATACGGCGTGATCGCCTGCTCGATTGCAGCCGCGCTCCACTCCGTGCACGCTTCGAGCACCGGAAGCACTGCCTTCAGATGACTCAGCCCATTCGGCTCCGCGCCCAAGAGCGCCTTCTCTACATTCTTCGAGCGGTCCCACGTCAACAACTCATCAGCAACGATGAAGAACCGATTGGTACGGAACATTTCATCCAGCGTCTTTGATCGCTCATGACTTGCTCCAGCCAACTGCTCGAATTGTGCGCCCGTGATCTTCTTCATGAAGTCGGCGTGGAACTCTTGACCGTGCAGGCGCGCGCGCGCCACAAACTCTTCGCGCGGCATACCCGTGATCGCATCACAGTTGAATGAAAGCAATTTAACCCGATCAAACTTAGCGGGCGTCTTCACTACGCGCTTCAAGTCAAACCGCTGCTTGAGGAATTCAGTGTCAAACTTCTCCACATTCTCGCCCGGGCTCCATCCGTTGAGCGCAAGGAAGTTGCATAGCACCTCAGGGAGGTATCCACTCTGCCGGAAGTCATCCACATTGATTTCAGGAAGCGTTACTTGCAAGCCGGTTGCTAGCAACGACGCCTCGGCAAGTTCAAGTTGTGTGTTCTTGTCAGCAAGCCACGCATCGAAACGCGCTTGAGTAATCGTGTCCTGCGGCGGAGCGGTGAGCTTGCGATCGATCACGGTCTTGCGCAGCACCTTGTCCTTGTCGCGCTTAGACATCTTGCTGGCATCGGGATTGGTAATCAGCGGCAAATGCCCATAGATCGGCCGCCGAAATCCAAGGGCGTCTTGCAGAACCATGTGCTTCGCAGTGTTGTTGAAATGCTCCTGCGCGCGCAACACGTGGGTGACGCGCATGAGTTCATCATCAACCACCACGGCAAAGTGATAGGTTGGAAATCCGTCGGCCTTGCGAATGACAAAGTCATCGACTTCGCCAGCTGGAAGCGTGGCTTCGCCCAACACCTCATCAACGATGGTGATGGGGCCGTCAGGGGTCTTGCAGCGAATCACCGCCGGGTGCCCTTCGGCCAACCATGCATCGACCGTGGCTTTGGGAAGGTTTGCCATTTCTGATCGGTCATAGCGGTACGCGTGGCCCGCAAGCTTGGCAGCCTGCCGCTTCGCGTCCAATTCAGCAGTGGTATCAAAGGCGTAGTAGGCCTTGCCGGCTTCAACTAGCTGCGCCAGGTAGCGGTTGTAAATATCCAGTCGCTCGCTTTGAAAGTACGGCCCGTGCGCACCACCTCCGTGCGTACCGAGCACCGGACCCTCGTCCCAGCCGATTCCAAGCCATGCCAAGTCCTTCAAAAATCCAACGCTTGCCGAGTCGCTTGAGCGCTTCTGGTCGGTGTCCTCAATACGAAGCAAGAAGGTGCCGCCCTTCCCCTTGGCATAGGCCCAGCAGAACAAAGCCGTGCGTGCGCCGCCAACGTGCAGATGACCGGACGGGGAGGGAGCGAAGCGAGTGACGCAGGAAGGGGTAGACATGGGAGGAAGCAAAGGTACCGGGGATCTTGCGGGCGTAGGCGGGGTGAAACCCACGGACGAACGGGCATCGGGCAAACAAATGGATGATGCCGAAGGGCGTTCGGCAAATCTTTCGATTAATCGGCATCGGGCGCGATGGGTCAGCCCCGCGAATCTCGTTTATCTGTGTGTAGGGAATGCCCCGATCGAACTTCAACGCCCTCGCTCGCCAGAACAGACTCATTATTAGGACACTCACTATGTTTCAGCAATACACCTCAGCCGCCATCGGCGCAGCCACGCTCATCACCGCCTCCGCCTCTGCCTCCTACGTGTCCTCGGGGCAGACCCAGGCATCGGTGAATGCGCTCCTGGAAGCCGGCTACACCGCCGCCAACAGCACCCCAGCCATCAGCACCCCGGTCGCCGGTAGCTGTGCAGCCATCGGATGCATGACTTTCGTGCAGGTCGATGGTCCGCTGAGTCTCAAGGGCTTCTACCAGTTCCAATTCCAGGACTTCGTGAATGTCAACTTCACGGGCATCTATGGCTGGCTGCAATTTGACTACGGAACCTCTGGGATCACCCAGCAGAACATTATTGATTCGGTCAATGCGCAGGCAGTCAACACTGGCGTCTATGCCCAGACCGCACAGCAAGCTGGTCACCCGGACTGTCACTTCAGTGACTTCATGTCGCCATCAATGTCCAACGCCAACAACGTGTACTTCGTGTGGGTGCCAAACCCAGCGCCGATCAACCCCGGCCTCAGCCAGATCTTTACCTTCGCATGGGACTTCAGTAACTACGCGCCGGGATACACATCCTCGGGCCTGAGCATCACCGGCACTGGAGGCGTGCCTGCCCCGGGTGCGTTGGCCCTCATCGGTCTCACTGGCCTTGCCACGCGTCGACGCCGCTAAGCATTCCGCGGCTGAGCGCCGCAGCCGCGCCCGGAAGATCAGTACCCTTGCAGCATGCCTGCCATCGTCGGTCTTATTTCCGACAGCCATTCTCGATGGGAACGCACTAAGCGTGCTATTGAGGCCCTGCAAGCGAAGGGCGCCACCACGTTCATTCATTGCGGCGATGTGGAGGATGATTTAGTCCTTGACCAGCTCGCGGGGCTTGACAGCCACCTCGTGTGGGGCAACTGTGACTGGAATCGTGACTCCCTCGCCCAATACGCAGCCAACATCGGTATCACCTTGCATGGCGATAGTGGCGAAATCACCGTGGATGGAAAGCGCATCGCCTTCACGCACGGACATGAACTCCCTGCCCTGCGCGCGGCCGTCACCAGCGGCGCTGATTACCTGATTCACGGCCACACCCATGAACTGCGCGACGAGCGGAACGCCGGCACGCGCATCATCAATCCGGGCGCCTTGCACCGCGCGCCGCGATACACCGTGGCCACTCTTGAGCCAGCCACTGATCAGCTGACCGTCATTGAGGTGCCAGCATGACTGCTCGCATTGCCACTCTGCGTATCTCACACATGACTTCTGCGCCACTCGTCCAACGCACTCTTACGGGAAGGCAAATCACATGAGCCACTCGCAGCACAGCGACCCCATCTCTCACCTGGTCTCTGATGCCATCCGCAAGACCACCATCACCGCTCGCCGAGCACGGCAGAAATTTCGGCGGCTTTCGAGCCCGCGCCACATCTACACCGCGCCGGGAACAATCGCCGCTTCGCCGGACGATTTACCAACCGTCATCACGGTGTTTGCATACGGCCCGAATGAATGTAAGGAAGTGACCGTCACCAGCATCGCGGAAATCACTGCTCTTGGGGCAGAGTGGCCCGTCCTTTGGGTCAACGTGGACGGCTTCAGCAATGTTGCCCTCCTCAAAGCCATCGCTGACCATTTCAACATCCACCCACTCGCCATGGAAGATGCCACCGACACCGCACAACGCGCCAAGAGCGAGCCGTATGGTGATGCAACATTCTTGGTGCTGCCCATGCCGCACGAAGATGATCGCGGATTTTGGACCGAACAAATTGCCATCTGGGTGACAGCCCACGTTGTGGTGACGTTTCAAGGGGTACCAGGTGACTGCCTCGACCCCCTGCGAGACCGCATTCGTGAGAGCAAAGGACGAGTACGAACATCTGGGGCCGCTTACCTCTCGTATGCCATTGCCGATTCGGTGGTCGACGGATACTTCCCGATCGTTGACCGTATTGGCGAAGCACTCGAACCCCTTGAGGACGAAGCGTTCTCCAAACCGGACGGTAAGACACTCGGACAGATTCGCCGTATCCGCGCGGAACTGATTCGCGTACGCCGCGCAGTGCATCCGTTGCGCGACGCTGCAATCGCGCTGGGTACGCTCGACCGCGTCTTTGACGCGGATACTCGCCATTACCTGCGCGATCTGAACGACCACGTCTCGCGCGTCCTTGATCAACTTGAGACCGATCGATTCATGGCGAATGACTTGCTAGACATCTACATGACCAGCATCAACCTGAAGGTGGCAGAGACATCAAAGGTCCTGACCATCATCGCCACCCTCTTCATGCCGTTGACATTCATCGCCGGCGTGTACGGCATGAATTTCGACCACATGCCAGAACTCCGGTGGGTGCTTGGTTATCCGTTCGCCCTCGGATTGATGGGATTGACGGTCATTGGTCTCTTGGCCTACTTCTGGCGCAAGGGCTGGCTGCGAGACACCACAAAATAAGGCCGTGGCATCCAGTCATGCCCGGCCGACGAAGACATCATCATGCCAACATGCCCTGCTATCCGAAACTTGGCTGAACTCCGCACCTCTGGCTGGAAAAGCCGCTCTGTTAAGACTGAGTTACGAACGAACTTTGAGCATGCCCTTGCCGCCTCGTCCGCCCGCGGCGATCGGGGTGCCGCTGGACTGTTCCCAGGCATTCTTGGCTATGACGACACAGTGCTTCCCGAGCTTGCCACCGCCATCATTGCGGGTCATGACATTCTCTTTCTTGGAGAGAAGGGGCAAGGCAAGAGCCGCCTGATGCGCATGCTGCCGCGCTTCTTGGACGAGTGGCTGCCCTACTTAGATATTCCCGGCTGCGCAGTCCATGAAGATCCGGAACATCCGATGACGCGCGCTGGGCGCGAAATGTGCTCAGGAACCGCCCCGGATCTCATTCCCATCGCATGGTGGAACCGCGACGACCGCTACGCCGAGCGCTTAGCTCCAGGAACGAAGTTTGCTGACCTCATTGGTGAGATCGACCCATCACGACTTGCCGCCGGCACCAGCATGGGTTCGGAAGACGCACTGCACTTTGGCTTGGTTCCGCGCATGCACCGCGGCATCTTTGCCATGAACGAACTTCCTGACCTTGATGAATTGGTCCAAGTCGGACTCTTCAATGTGCTTGAGGAACGCGATGTACAGATTCGCGGATATCCGGTGAGTTTCGATCTTGATGTCCTACTGGTGTTTAGCGCCAATCCAAGTACATACAACCGCTCCGGCAAGGTGATTCCGCAGCTGAAGGATCGCATCGGCAGCACGGTCGTCACACACTATCCACGCGAGCGCGATGCCGGTATTGCCATCACTCGGCAAGAGGCTGGCATGGACCTCGGCGGTGAGTTCCCCGTCATTGTTCCACCATTCATGGACCGGGTGGTGGAGGAAATTTCCATCGCCGCGCGACGCAGCAAGTTTGTTGATCACGCTTCTGGCGTCAGTGCCCGTTTCAGCGTTGCAAACTGGCGAACCATGGTTGCCAGCGCACGCCGTCGCGCGATTCAACTTGGTGAGTCTCCTGCCGCTCCGCGCATCAGCGATCTATCGCATCTACACTCATCCGCACTCGGAAAGCTGGAGCTTGATCTGATGGGAAGCCACCAAATGAACGAACGCCAAGTGATTGACGCGATCGTTGCCGAAGCAGTTGGCATCGTCTTCAAGGAATACGTTGAAGAACACGGTCTTGCAGCAATCGCCGACGCGTTTGCCAAGGGCGTGCGTATTGAAGTCGGCGATCTTGTGCCAAGCGCCCAGTACGCGCAACGCATGAATAGCGTGCCAGAAACATGGGATAAGGCCTTTGAAGTGAACGCCAGCACGGATCCCGCGGTTCGAGCCTCATGCGCGGAGTTTGTCCTCGCAGGACTCTGGGCAACTGACCGCGTCAGTAGGACCGCAAAGCATGGTCGCACTTCTTATGAGGTGAAGTAACCGCCGTGGCAAACCAGGACGACATGCCGCAGGATGCAGATGATTCCGAAGGCGCGCCCAGTGACGGCGTTCCGCAGTCGCGTGCTCCGCAGCCACTCGGAGGCGTGTTGCACACGTACCTTGGCTACGACGCAGTGAAGTTTGGTCAAGCGCAGCCCACAGACGCAAGCGATGCCGCACGCGGTGCATACGAACACCTGCTCGCCGCTGGCTCCATGCGCCACTTCACAGACGAAGAGCTTGCCGATGCCATTCGTATTGATCCTTCGCAAATTCAGGGACTTGGGCCAAGTATTGACGCGCTCATCGAACTTCTGGAGCAGCGCAAGGAACGCATCCTTTCTACCTATGACCCGGTACCGGCAACGAATGCTGCCGCGAAGGCGTTCTTAGAAACTGCTGCCGGAGCGGTTCCTGCAAACGGCAAAACCGATATTTCAAAGCGCATCGCGCATGCGATTGCTGGCGAGCAACTGCGCGACCTCGAGCGATTGTGGTACCGACTTCCAGAGAATTCACCAGAGCAACGCGCACTGACACAAGCACTTGAACGACTCCGCGAGAAATACGAAGTCGATCAACTCACTTCTCGCTGGTCATTCACCGGACGCGAAGCGCTGGATGTTCCCAGCGCCATCGAAGTGAAAGCGGAGCTTGAGGAACTTGACCGGCTGCTCGAGCAACTGCGCGAGGCCCTTAAGAATGCCAAGCCCGCGATCATTGACATGGATGCCCTTGAGCAGTTCGCTCCACAAGAGCAAGTCGACTCACTGCGCGACGCACAACGACGCGTGAATGAATTGCTTGAGCGTCTTGCAGAAGACGCTGGACTTGCTCGCACCCCTGAGGGTGGCTGGCAAGTGAGCCCCAAAGCCATGCGGCTCTACCAACGCAGCTTGCTTTCAACCATATTTGGCGGTTTGCAAGCCGCGCGGAGCGGTCGCCACGAAGGCGTTGCGAGCCCGGACGGCGCGGTGGAATTGCCTTCAACGCGCCCCTACGAGTTTGGCGATAGCCCTTCGGCAATGGATATTCCGCAGAGCATGGTGAACGCATTGCTGCGCGAATCAGCGGACGGCCCACGCGCGCCCGGCACCCCGGTACGCATGCGCTTCGATGACATGGTGGTGCACAAGACGCGGCAGCAACCGAAATGCGCCACCGCCGTCATCATGGATATGTCTGGCTCCATGCGCAACGGCGGTCAGTATGTGCAAGCAAAGCGCATGGCGCTGGCGCTCGACGGACTCATTCGCAGCGATTACCCCGGCGACTATCTGCAGTTTGTCGAGATGTACACGGTGGCAAAGTTGCGATCGTCGGGCGAGATCGCGAGCATCATGCCGAAGCCCGTCACCATTCGCGAATCAGTAGTTCGCCTGCGCGCCGACATGTCTGACCCGGATATCACTGAGATGGACTTGCCGCTCCACTTCACGAACATTCAGCGCGCGCTGCAACTATCGCGGCAATGGCTCGGCGGCAGACCAACGCCGAATCGACAAGTGATGCTCATCACCGACGGACTTCCGACGGCGCACTTCGAGGGCAGCGATCTCTACATGATGTATCCGCCCGATCCACGCACGGAACGGGAAACCATCCGCGAAGCGATGCGTTGCAAAGAGGCAGGCATCACCATCAATGTGTTCTTGCTTCCAAGTTGGAGCCAGACCGAAGACGACGTCCAGTTTGCGCACCGCATGGCAGAATCAACCGGTGGTCGCGTGTTCTTTGTTGCCGGCAAGGAACTCGACCGCTTCGTAGTGTGGGACTATGTGAAGCGGCGCCGCTCGATCTTGGGGTAATTCGGAGCGATTCTGCTGATTCCGCCGTGAATTAGGGGCTTGATCGGCTACTCCAGTCGACATACAGTTATCAACTTGGGCTCAGGAGGCCCTACAACAAATCATGAACCCGTTCAACAACACTTCCCACGGTACGCAGATGAGCGCAAACACCTCAACCTTCGACAACCCAACGCGCGCCTCCGACTATTTCGGCTGCATGACTTTCAGCGGGGACACCATGCTGAAGCGTCTGCCGACCGATGTCTTTACGAAATTGCAGCGCACCATGAGTCAGGGCACATCGCTTGACCCAGCCATTGCCAACACGGTTGCCGTGGCCATGAAGGATTGGGCGATCGAACACGGCGCAACGCACTACTGCCACTGGTTCCAACCACTGACCGGCATCACCGCTGAGAAGCACGACGCCTTCCTGAATCCGATGTCTGACGGCAGCGCCATCGAGCAGTTCTCTGGCAATCAGTTGGTGATCGGCGAGCCAGACGCGTCAAGCTTCCCGTCCGGCGGAATTCGCGACACCTACGAGGCGCGCGGCTACACAGCATGGGACGCCACGAGCCCGGCATTCTTGCTGCGCAATCCATCCGGCATCACCACGCTCTGCATCCCGACGGCATTCGTCAGTTGGACAGGCGAAGCGCTCGATAAGAAGACCCCGCTCTTGCGCTCCATTCAGGCGCTTTCCAAGCAGGCAATGCGCATTCTGAAGATCTTCGGGCACGACGCTGGCGTTTCCCACGTGGTGGGGACACTCGGTTGCGAACAGGAGTATTTCCTGGTTGAGCGCGAACAGGCCGAACAACGCCTCGACCTCATGATGACCGGTCGCACCATGATGGGCGCAAACCCACCGAAGGGTCATCAACTTGATGACCACTACTTCGGCGCTGTTCCCGACCGTGTTCTCACCTTCATGGCAGAAGTGGAAGCTCGACTCTTTGAGCTCGGCGTTCCTGCCAAGACACGACACAACGAAGTTGCTCCGAGCCAGTACGAATTGGCGCCGATGTTTGAGAATGCAAACATCGCCGTCGATCACCAGATGATCACCATGCAGGTTCTGCGCATGGTGGCCCGCAAGTATGGCTTTGAATGCCTGATCCACGAGAAGCCGTTCGCTGGCATCAACGGCAGCGGCAAGCACAATAATTGGTCGATGTCCACGAGTACCGGCATCAACCTCTTGGATCCCCGCGCCGACACGCACACCAACATGCAATTCTTGGTGTTCCTGACCGCTGTGATCCGCGCTGTTGACCTGCACGCTGACATGTTGCGCGCCTCCATCGCGAGTGCCGCAAATGACCACCGTTTAGGCGCAAATGAGGCACCTCCGGCCATCATGAGCATCTTCCTCGGCGACATGCTGACCGACATTCTGGATCAACTCCAGACGGGCACGCCAAAGAAGACCAAGACGGGCGGCGAACTTGATCTTGGAGCCACCAGCCTCCCGCACATTCCGCGCCACGCAAGCGATCGCAATCGCACCTCGCCGTTCGCGTTCACGGGCAACAAGTTTGAGTTCCGCGCGGTTGGTTCAACCAGTGCTGTTGCTTGGCCGAACACCGTGCTCAACACGATCGTTACCGAGAGTATTGATTTCCTGGCAACTGAACTTGAGAAGAAGGCGGGCAAGAATCCATCTGCTGCGAAACTTGAGGCTGCAGTCAAGGCCGTCCTGAAGGAAAACATCAAGGCTCACCGACGCGTCTGCTTCGATGGCGACGGATACGGCGAGGCGTGGCACAAGGAAGCCGAGAAGCGCGGGCTTCCCAACTTGCGCAGCACGGCCGAATCGCTTTCAGCGTTCAGCACAAAGAAGGCGCGCGATGTGTTTGCCAAGTATCACGTCCTGAATGCGCGCGAACTTGAAGCGCGCTACGAAGTGCTCGTTGAGAATTACTGCACGGTGATTGGTATCGAAACTCGCACGATCATTCAGATGGTGCGAACGCAGATCCTGCCAGCTGGTCTTCGGACTCAGGAAGAACTCGCCACCACCGTCGGGGCTACTTTGGCCGCCGATGTGGATTGTGCTGAAACACAGGCTGACCTGCGCCACTATGTGGGGCTAGTCAACGACCTGCGGGTTTCGGTGGCAGAACTCGAGAAGTTGGCCGCCAAGCATCACAAGGACCACGCCATTGAAATGCGCTACCTGCGCGACAACATCGTGCCCGCAACGGCCCGTGTCCGCGCTGCTTGCGATGCCCTCGAGCGCGTGACTCCGGACGACAATTGGCCATTGCCCACTTACGCCGAGATGCTTCTCATGAAGTGATCGGCACGGTTCGGCGATGGTCGCCGATCCCCGTATACTGCTTCGCTTTCCCCAGACCTAGACATAAGACCTAGACACAAGACCCAGACACCAGACCTGATCGAGCAACACTATGGCCACTGAGAGCACCGTCGTCGTCGAGAACATCGGACCTGCGCGCAAGCGACTGAAGATCACCATTCCAGCAGCGATGGTGGACGAGCGTCTCACCGAGGCATATGCCAGTGCTCGCACCGAGGTGAATATCCCCGGGTTCCGTCGCGGCAGCGCGCCGATCGGTCTCATCGAGAAGCGCTTTGGCGCATCGATCATGGAAGACCTGCGCCGCCGACTCCTCACCGACGCCTATTCAAAGGCGCTGCAGGATCACAAACTTCAGCCAGTTTCTGACCCCGAAGTCGACGAGACAGCCGCTGATATGGAAATCAAGCGCGGCAAGGCCATCGAAGTTTCGATGGACATTGAAGTCATCCCGGAGATCGCCCTTCCGAAGCTCGAAGACGTCGAAGTCAGCCGTCCAGTTGCAGAGGTTGATGAGAAGTACCTCGCCGACGAGATCCGTCGACTTGGCTACCGCTTTGGAACCCCAGCTCGCATCGACGGTCCGTTCCAGACGCTCGATCGCATGGTCGGCAAGGCCACTGTTCGCGTCAAGGGCGCCAAGCAGGATCCATACTTTGAAGCCGCCGAGTGCCTCATTGTTGTTCCTGATGTTGAGGATGAAGGCAAGGGCCAGGTGCTTGGTCTCATGTTCGACGACCTGAGCAAGCACGTCACCGGCAAGAAGGTCGGCGACGCCATCGTTCTGAAGACCACCGGTCCAGAAGTACACGAGCGCGAAGACATCCGCGGCGCTGAAATCACCGTGGAATTCACGCCAACTCAAGCCGAGCGCATCACTCCGGCGGAGCCCGCCGCTGTTGCAGAGACGCTCGGTCTCGGCGCCGTTGAGAACCTGCGCGAGCAGGTGAAACTCTCACTTGAATCACGCCGCGATCAAGAGCAGCGCGCCGCCATGCGTGAGCAGGCCGCAGAGTGGCTCTTGGAGAAAGTCGCCTTTGATCTTCCGGAGAAGATGTCTGGCGCTCAAGTTGCACGCAACATTGAGATGCAGCGCATTCAACTCCAGCAACAAGGACTCGAAGAGTCTCAGATTGAGCATCGCCTTGCGGAGATTCGCGGAGCCAGCGAGGAAGACACTCGCAAGCGCCTGCGCGCATTCTTCATCCTTGCACGCTTGGCGCAAGATCTTGGCATTGATGTCTCTGACGCTGAACTCAACGCATCGATCGTGCAGATGGCACGCTCGCGCGGCACCCGCCCTGATCAGGTTCGTACCGAACTTCAGCAGAATGGCCGCCTGAATGAGATGGCTCTGTCCATCCGCGAAGCCAAGACGCTCGACCGTGTTCTTGCCAAGGCCAAGGTCACTGACGTGCCGGCCGAAGACTGGAACAAGATCGTGGCCGAGAAGCAGAAGGCGGCGGCATCACGCGTGGCACCAAAGAAGAAGGGGTAATCCGCGCGTGAACGCCGGGTCAAACGACGCCCTGTTCTGGATCGGCATCGTGGCACTTCTGGTGCTCATTGTCGGCGGCAGTGGCATCGTCTTCTGGGCTCGACGTGCTGCCAAAGCACCGGACCCGGGTGCCTCACCGGGTTTCACCTTGGATGACATGCGCGGCATGCTTGAGCGTGGCGAAATGACCCGCCGCGAGTTCGACATCGCGCGTGATGCCATGGTGCAACAAACGCGGCAGAATGCCAAAAAGGAACGCGATCAGCGCGGCGGCACCGACTGGGGCGGATCCGATGAATCACCGCGCTCGCCCCGCCGATAGCCCGCAGTCAGATTTTCGGCCCCCCTGCTCCCCGCCGATAAGGCGTGTTCGTTCTCATGATTCCGTAGAAGATCTTGCGAATCCTGCTTCGTAGGTCATCATTCAGAGTTCACTTCAGATTCTGCGCCTCATGACCGATAGACTTCCTTTCCGTGGTCGCGGAGCGGATTTCTCGCTCGCCCGACAGCTTTCAAGGAGCCACTGACATATGCAGCCAACGCCGAGCCGTGAACCGAACCCCGCAATTCCTCAGCGTGCCAATGGCAACTCGGGGAATTCCAAGCGTGGCGGTGGCCGCGAGTTCGGTGATGGTTTCGGAGGCGGAAGCGGCGGCGGCACGGGCGGTGGTCCCACTGGTCCAGGCGGCGGCGGCGCATCCGGCGGTGGTGGCGACGGCGGATTCCGTGGACGCAAGGTCACGACCTGCAGCTTCTGTGGCAAGACCAGTCGCGAAGTTGGCCCGATGGTCGAAGGCCCAAGCGACGTCTACATCTGCACCAACTGCACTGACCTCTGCCAGAACATCTTCAAGCAAGAGCGTCGCCGCGTCACTGGCAGTCGCCCGCAACTTGGACAGATTCCGTCACCGCGTCAGATGAAGGAATTCCTCGATCAATATGTGATCGGTCAAGAGAACGCCAAGCGCGCCCTTTCGGTGGCGGTGCACAATCACTACAAGCGCCTCTCGCAACTTGAGAACGAGCAGTCACCTGTTGAGCTCGACAAGTCGAATGTTCTCATGATCGGTTCAACCGGAACCGGCAAGACGCTCTTGGCAAAGACGCTCGCGCGCATTCTGAATGTGCCGTTCGCAATCGGCGACGCCACCACGCTGACTGAAGCTGGTTACGTCGGTGAGGATGTTGAGAACCTGCTCCTGAAGTTGTTGCAGGCTGCTGACTTTGACCTCGAAAGCGCGCAGCGCGGCATCATCTACATCGATGAAATCGACAAAATCGGCAAGACCAACCACAATGTCTCCATCACCCGCGACGTCAGCGGCGAAGGTGTTCAGCAGAGTCTTCTGAAGTTGCTTGAAGGCACTACTGCCAATGTTCCCCCACAAGGCGGGCGCAAGCATCCGGAGCAGCAGTACATCCAGATGGACACCACCAATGTCCTATTCATCTGCGGCGGCAGTTTCGACGGCATTGAGGACATCGTTCGCAAGCGCATTGGTCGCAAGCGCATCGGCTTCTCTGCAGAGGCACAAGGCCTTGAAGACAAAGTCACCGAGCGCAGTGCGCTGGTTGCGCAGGTCACTCCGGATGACGTGCTCGAATTCGGCATGATCCCGGAACTCGTTGGGCGCCTGCCGATCGTCTGCCCGTTGCATCCGCTTTCACGCGACGCAATGGTGCAGATCCTGACCGAGCCAAAGAACGCGCTCATCAAGCAGTACCAGCACCTCTTCTCGCTCGAAGGCGCACGCCTTGAATTTAGTAGCGATGCTGTGGATCTGATCGCCGATCGCGCCATCACACGCAATACCGGCGCACGCGCACTGCGTGCAGTGGTTGATGAAATCATGATTGACCTCATGTATCACCTGCCGGAACTCGACAACACGAACGCGGTCTATCTCATCGACGCTCACGCGATCGAGAACGGCACCCCGCTGCAGCAGATGAAGCGTCGCGAGCGCGAAAGCGCCTGACGAAATCGAGGCATGACCATGCAAGAACCGATGCCCCCCCGCGACTATGACGCGTTGCGGTCGTCGGCGAGTGCCATTTTCTGCCTGCCCTCGCGTGAACTGCGTATGGAAGCGTTTGCGGAACTTTGGTGGAACGCATTCGAAGGCAAAGGGGTGAGTTGGGCAGGCTTCTACATCGACTGCCCCCACGAGCCCGACAGCCAGCGAATGGTGCTCGGTGCGCGCAGGCCCGGCCCAGCGTGCTCCCCGATCGGCATCCACGGCGCCTGCGGGCAGTCCCTGACGACCGGCCGAACGCTCGTCGTCCGCGACGTGGCCGACCTCGGTCCGAACTACATCGCCTGCGACCCGCGAGACCGGAGTGAACTGGTCGTGCCCTGCCGAAGCGACGACGGTCGCCCCTGGGGCGTCTTTGACGCTGACAGCCACCACGTTGGGTTCTTCGATGCCGAGGACGGCACGGCGTGCCAGGCGCTCCTTGAGCTTGCTGGGCTGACCGTCTTGACACGCTCATAACGCCGATAACAGGCCCCGGCGCGGCACCTTGCACCTTGCGCGAAATAGCGACTGCGCGTATCCTCCCCGATCCCCCGCTGCATGCCGCAACGGGCATCACACCAAGGACTACCCATGTCACGCGTCTGCTACTTCACCGGTGCCCATACCACTTCTGGAAACGTCATCAAGCGCCGCGGTAAGGCGAAGTACCTCGGTGGCGTTGGTATCAAGACCACCTCGGTCAAGAAGCGCACTTTCAAGCCGAATCTGCAGACCGTGGACATCATGGAAGACGGCGCCCCAAAGCGCGTCCGCGCCTCTGTCCGAGCGATCCGCTCCGGCCTGGTAGTGAAGCCAATGAAGCGCAAGTACACCTACACGCGCGAACTGCGTGAAGCCAAGGCCGCGGGCAAGTAAGCCGCCGTCACACGCGCCTCGCGTACTGACAAACAACATAAAGACACGGGCCGCCCTTTCAAAGGCGGCCCGTGTTTCATTCATGGTTGTATGGCTCATTCATGAGCACGTATCGAAAGCCAGATTGCTTTCATCAGTCGGGCATCTTCAGCGCGTCGCCCCGATCACCGGCTGAATCGGTCCAACTGGACCAACCTGGTTGTCCAACGGGCGATCGTTCGGCATTCCGTGCGCGAGGTACTCGGCCACGTCTGCTGAATCAACCCAACCGTCGCCATTGAGATCAGCGATCGTCAAGACATCCAAGTCAGCGCGTCGCAATTCCTTGACCGAGATGCGCGCCAGCGGATGACCGGTGGTCAATCCTGAGCACGACTCGCCAATCTGGAAGAAGTTCACGCTGATGAACGAGAGATCCGCGTTATTCACCGTGGTATCGGCGTTGAAGTTCGACGGATGGTTTGTGGTTACTGGAGTTCCTCGTGATGCAACGAAGTATGAGAAGTCCAGGATGTCAACCAAATTGTCATCATTCGAGTCGCCCTGCACCAAGGTCACGGCGAGTGCGTACCGCGCTCCACTCGCAATCGGAGTACCCGAACGCGAGATGGAGTGATCAACATCCTTCACCGTGATGCAGCTCTGCGTTGCAGCAGTCGGCAGAATCACGCCGGTCGCCACGCCAACCTTGCCAGTGAACGAAACCGGGACGATGGTTGAAGTTGCGCCGACGGTCACGCGGATGGCGCGAGTGGAATTCCCACCCACCACGCCACCGAGGGTGAAGGTGATATCCACCAGTTGCTGATCGAGAACCGTAATGGTGCACGATTCAGTCGACTTGTTGCCGAGCGAGTCTTCCGACTTGAACACCACGGTGGTCACACCGATCGGGAAGATGTTGCTCGCAGGCCACGCCGTTACCGGGGTGGTGCTGCCGGGATATGTAATGGCCAGTGTCACTGGTCGATCGCCGTCGCAACCGTCGGTAGCGTCAACTTCCGGCTCGAGGACTACGGCGCCAACAATCGATCCAGCATCGCAGGAGAATGACTGATTGGCAGGCACACCTGTGAGAACTGGGCCTGTTCCGTCGACACGAATTCGGTCGAGTGAAGTGCTGGTGACACCCAACGCATCGCCGCCAACACTCAAGAGTGTGGTGGCTTGGCTGTTGATCGTGGTGAACCAGACGAGGTTGCCGACATCGCCGCAGAGTGCTGCGCCATCGATTGCCACAAAGGTGATGTCAGCAGTCGCTGCAGTCGAACCACTTCCGTAGGTGCTGCCGACCACGTAGCGGATGGTGCCAGTGGTGGCGTTGATGGTCTCCGTGATTTCAGTCGAGAACGGAGACCCCGCCACTGGAGTGATCGCCAGCGGCATGACCGCAGTCTTGTCATAGGCGAGGGAGAGGCGAGCCTGAGAAATCACACGACCAGGGTTTGTGTGCGAGACGCGCACCCTGAACATTTCACCTGGGGAGAACGGAGGTAGATCGGAATCGATCACCACCGCCATGCCCATCGCCGGCGTGATCGTGGTGCAGTCGGCTGTGCCGTCATGGTTGGCATCCGTGTCCGGTGAGCCGCAGCCGCAGGCGCCGGGGGCCGTCTTGCTGGCGTCGTTCGGGCAACTATCGATGCAGTTCGGGGTGGAGTCGCCGTCGCTGTCGGTTTCGGCAGTGCCGCAGCCGCAAGCGCCGGGAGCGAGCTTGGTGGCGTCGTTCGGACAACTGTCGCCGGAGCTTGCCACGTAGCCGGATGGCGCCGTGGACGAGCAGGACGAAGTAGTGCTACTGGCATCACCGGTACCGTCGCTGTCAGCATCCAGGTAATAGGTGGCTTGCTTCACCAGCGCGCTGTTCGACGGGCACTGGTCGTTCGAATTCGCCACATATCCCGCTGGTGCGGAGCATGCGTCGGTGGTTGAGCTTGCATCGCCCGCGCCGTCGCCATCGGAGTCACCGTAGAAGGTGGTCTTCACGCCTTCGTCGATGCCGCCGACACAGTTGTCATCCACTTCATTGCAGACTTCAGTGGCTCCTGGGTGGATAGCTGCAACTGCATCGTTGCAGTCGGTG
>JAPLMU010000003.1 GCA_026386795.1 Planctomycetota bacterium | reverse complement strand
GACCGCTCCAAGCAGTGCAGCCGCCTCTGCGTGCCGATCTTCCACCGCAATCTGCACAACGGTGCCACTGCCAACCTTCTGCATGATGTCGCGCACTGCGCCGGCGTAAATGAGTTCGCCGCGCTCAATGATCGCCACCATATTGCAGATGTCTGCAAGTTCATGGAGGATGTGGCTGGAGATGATGATGGTCTTCCCCATGCGCCGTAGCTCCTTGAGCAGTTCACGCATCTCAATGCGCGCGCGCGGATCGAGACCCGATGCGGGCTCGTCCATCAAGAGCACCTTCGGATCGTGCAGCAGCACGCGAGCCACGCTGAGGCGCTGTTGCATCCCGCGGCTCAGGCCGTTCACCTCTGCGTCGGCCTTGTAGTTGAGATCGGTGAGATCAAGCACATCGCGGATGGCGCGTTCGCGCTTGTCGCCGTGAATGCCGTAGCACGCGGCAAAGAACTGCAGGTACTCGTTGACCAACATGTCGTCGTACGCGCCCATGAAGTCCGGTACAAATCCGATGACCGGACGAATCAGTGGGTTCTGGTAGCCGACGGTCTTTCCATCAATCCGCGCCTCGCCCCACGTTGGCTTCAGAAGCGTCGCCAGAATCTTGATGGTGGTGGTCTTGCCGGCGCCGTTGGGACCGATGAACCCGCAACACGCGCCTTCATCGATCTGCAGGTTGAGGTTGTTCAGTGCGATCAGGTCACCGTACTTCTTGGTGAGGTTGATCGTCTCGATCATCGGCATGGTGCGGTCATTCTAAGAGAGTGTGCGAACTGGGGCGAAACCCGGGAAGTCATTTGCTGGCGTTTGCCCGCGCGGCAGCAGCCGGGGCAATCATTGCGCCCGGAACCGCTGGCAGTGGGAACACCACGCGGACGTACGTCACGCCATCGGCGCGTGGCTCGTCGCCATCAATAGTGAACGGAAATGGAAGGTCAATGCGCGTCCCGCTTCCACCGCTGTCTTCGATCTTTCCGATGACGATCAGGCATGGCGCAGCGCACCACCGCGACATATCGACGCCGCGCGCAAAGTCGCGCTCCACGCGTACCCCTTCGCCGCGCCAGCCAGCGGGCGGGCGATCGGGGTCAATGAGGTAGCTCGGTGGCTGCAGCATTGCGTAGAGCTGCAGCATGTCCAGGCGCTGTTGTTTGTTGAGCGCCGCTGCCGGGTCAATGGTTGCAAGGTTGCTCGCCAGTACCGGCTCATACCAGAGCGCCCGGAAAGTCGTAGCGGCGCTCGTTACTCCGGTGTCACGGGCGAGTGCTGGCGCAATGCTCCGCTTCGCGTTCCCTGATTCATTCGCAATTCCATAGAGCGAAAGGCCAACATCAAGAGGAACTTCCGGATCCCACTGCGCAAGACGAGCCACCCGCGCGTACGACGGCATGTCATCGCTCGGCGTGATCAATGGCGGATTTTTCCCCGTCATCGCGCGCGTTGGTCCGTGAAACGGCGTGACATGAATGAGCATCACATCGTGAAGCGGCGCTGGAAGCGAATGGAGCAGCGCGCCACTCAGAACGATGCGCGGATTAGCGCCCCATGTGATGTCTTGCCGCAACTGGCGCTGACTCACTTCGCGCGGCGTTCCGTGCCAAGCGGGGAGCGCAACGCCCATCCACGTTGCGCTGAGCACAGTCGATGTCGCGCGTGATGGCAGCGTGTATGCAGCTGGTGAAGTGGCGGGAATTTCGTAGGTTTCAGAATCCGGGAACCCGCTCAGATTTCCCGCAGGCGGTGGGAACCAACTTGTCAGGAGGTCGCTGCCTGCAGCGCCGTCGCCATGTTGCAGCGCGATCTTCGCAGTGCCGTATCCGGGTAACTCAGCACTAAACCACGACTGCACGCGCATCAGTGCGCGCTCTTCGCTGGTTGCTCCTGGGCGCTCGATGCGATCAACGAAGGACATGTGCTGCACACGGCCGGACTTCAATTCGAACGATCCGGTGACAGCCCACGCGATTGCAGTTGCGACTGCGGCAACAGTCACGAATGCAAGCCACGCATATTGCGGTCGCTTTGCACCGCGAAGCACCCAGTGAGAAATGGGACCAGCGATCATCCAATAAATCGCAAATGCTCCAAGGAGTCCAAGGATGCCGATCGCTGCTTGGCTGCGCAACCCAATGAATTGGTTGACCAGCGCGCCGCCATCGGCTGGAACCACCAGCCCGCCGCGAGTCTCAAGTCGCTTTGCCGTAACGAGTGCTGACCACTCGGTCGGTCCCGGAGTATCGGCGCGCCTTCCGAGGATTCGGTTCCAAAATTGGTCCGCTTGCGGAATGCCATCGGCGGAAAGCGCGCGGCGATCAAGTCCGTCAACATCTACTCCGATCACTGTGACAAACCCAAATCCAAATGGCCGCCGTACCACCAACGCGCGCCCAGCGATGCTGTCATCCGTCACCAGGTTGCCAGTGCGCTGATCAACAACAGCGGGCGCAAGCAGCAGAGGCGAAAATCCGTTGCCCGGATCATTCGGAAATGTCCAGATGCTTGTGCGTGCCGTTGGATTGCGCAACTCGCCGCTGCGCGTGAGTACCGGAAGCAACTCTGCAACTGGCACCGCATCGCGTCTCTCCGCGTGCTCTGGAAGTGCTTCCGCAAACGGCGTTCTGTTTCGCTTCCCAGCCAAGCCCCACGGATCGCCCGCTTCTGGAAGCACGATCACAAAGTTGCCGCCGCGCCGAGTCCAGTCAAGGAGCGCGCGCGCTTGATCAATCCCAACGCTCTGCAACGGTGCGTTCGTCCAGATGATTGACTCGTAACTCGCAAGACCTTCCCAGCGGTCCGGCAGGTCGCCAGCGGAGATGCCGCGCGCGATCTTCGTCATTTCATTCATCGAAGCAATGAAGCCTAGATTTGGCGTCGGAGTTGCAAATGTGGCAAGCCCAGCACGGCCATCACCAATCACCCCGATCAGGCTCTCAGTGGTCTCAACCGGCACGGCGGGTTCTTCGCCAGTACTTCCGTCAATGCGCTTCTCGCCGAGTACGCGTTGCACGCGTCCATCCTTCATCTCTAACACGCGCACGATGGTCACTTTGTCCACCGCAGTTTGCGCGCTTGAACTGATGATCGGCGTTACGCCGTACAGCCACCGCTCCACCGGCGCGCCGGGGGCGAGTGCCACATCACGCGCGTAGCGGGCCGTGTCGCCATCCGCATTGATAACCGCCCATTCGATACGAGCCTGCACCGGAGCTTGCAAGCCACTCGTTGCGCGCACCAAGATGGCGGTCGGATCGCCCGGGCGCACGTGGTTGCCGACCCCCATACGCACAAGTGCAATGTCAACATCCGCTCCACGTGCGACCGCCGCACACAACAGAACGCAGGCAGCCAGCACGAGCGCTCCGCGCCGTGTCCAAGGCCGTTGTTCCAAGTGCGCCTTTACCATCATGTAGTCATTGCCCCAAATTCCGCGAGCATCGCCGCATGACTGCGCGTTCCATTCATGAAGCAAGTGACCTCGAACTTCTCATTTGGGCTATGAACTCGGTCGTCGTCAAGACCGAATCCAACCAACAGACTGTCAACACCAAGAATGCGCTGAATGCTGCCTACAGCTGGAATGGATCCGCCCGTGCCGATCAACGCAGCATCGCGCCCGAACACGCTCTTCAACGCGCGCGCGGCGCAGGCAACAAACGGTGAATCGGTGCGCACATGGATCGCGGGGTTAACGCCGTGTGAGTGAATCTCGAGCGTGTATCCGGGCGGCACCAGCGCTTGCAGATGCGCCTCCACCAGTGACTTGATTCGCTCGGGATCTTGACCTGCCACCAATCGGCAACTGAATTTCACGGTTGCCTTTGATGGAATGACGGTCTTGGCTCCCACGCCTGTGTAGCCGCCAAAGATGCCGTTGCAATCGAATGTCGGTCGGCTCCATGTGCGTTCAAGGCATGACCGTCCCGGTTCGCCCCAGCCGAAGCGAACCCCAGCTTCGCCTAGGAATTCCGCTTCATCGAAACCCAACTTTGACCAACTTGCAAGCACTTCCGCAGACGGTTCCAGTACGCCGTCATAGAAACCAGCCACGGCCACGCGACCGGATTCGTCATGCATTGAAGCGATTATCGCTGCGAGTGCATTGATCGGATTGCGGAGGCTTCCGCCGTACATCCCGCTGTGCAGGTCATGCGATGGTCCGGTGAGAGTGGCTTCCAAGTAGCACAGTCCGCGCAGACTTGTAGTGATCGCCGGAGTGTTGATGTCCCACATTCCCGTGTCACTGACCACAGCCACATCGCACTTCAATTCTTTGCGGTGCGCATTCATGAATGGCTCCAGGCTCACGCTGCCTGATTCCTCTTCGCCCTCAATCATGAGGGTCACGGGGCAGGGCGGTCCGCCAGCCACTTCGTGCCAAGCACGGAGCGCTTCGATGAACATCATCACTTGCCCCTTGTCATCCACTGCGCCGCGCGCAACGATCCGCTTCCCGTGCGGTCCATCAACTAACTGCGGTTCAAACGGTGGGCTATCCCACAGTTCGATTGGGTCGGCGGGCTGCACGTCGTAATGTCCGTAGTAGAGGACGCGGGGTGCGCCGCTGCCGCCAGTGCCGGGATGCGTTGCGAGCACCATCGGGTGACCGATGGTCTTGACGCTCGCTGCATTGAAGCCCATCGTGCGTAGTTCGCGCACGAGCCACTCAGCCGCGTGTGCGACATCGGCAGTGTGTGCGGGATCGGTCGAGACGCTTGGTATGCGAAGGAAATCGCAGAGGCGTTGAATTGCCCCGCTCTCATCAGAGGCGATCCGCTTCAGGATGGAATCAATATGTGACTTCATCCGCGCAGGGTAGGTTTCTTCGGCGCCTAAGGGGGAACCGATTCAGCGGCTTCGAACGGTGCTAGTCGTCATTCCCGCGTACGTGGCGTCATCCCCGCGTATCGGCCTTCATCCCCGGGTGCGAGGCGTCATCCCCGCGTGCCGACCATCATCATGGTTGCCGCAAGCGTTGCGATGGCTGCAAGACCCACCGCGGCCACCACCAGCAGCCAGCGTGCCGAAGCGGCGTCCGCTCGGGCGCGGATCCGGGCATCGACCACCACAGCGTCCGGCGGTAAATCAAAGAGGCCCTCCATCTCCGCGTAACTGCGGGGCGGACGAGCGGATAAGTTGCACCCGCAGCGCGGACACAATTCCTTATTGTTCGAACTGATGGCATCCGCCGCAAGACCGCACTGCACACAACGCCGCCGCAGATGGCGGCGTTCGAGTGTTGGGGCATTGGGATCAATGGCCATGTGATTCACAATAGCCCGAGTTAGACGCAACGCCTAGTGATTTACCTCCGATTTCACACTACGCCATCCCTTCCAATTCCTCTGAGAGCAATATTCCTCAGTTATGAGATACGCCCGGGTGCCCTTCATTTCCCTTACGATTCTGAGCGTGGATCGATCCGCTCAACTCGCCGCGTCGGACGCAGTGCCCTTTTCCCGCCTCGCTTGGATTGCAGGCGCGCTTGGAACTGCAGCGCAACCCCATCGCCTCGTAGTTGGGTTCCTGCTGGCCCTTCTCCTTTGGGTGCCCGGGCTTGCCTGGGATGCCTCGGTCGGCGCCACCATCGATCCGCCCGGACTGCTCGCCGAGCCATGGGACGACATTGAGCAGGACGATGCGCAGCGCACGCTTCGTCGTTTGGCTGTCCAGCATGTCCCGGATCGCAACTTTGAAGGCGCCCGTATTCCGGCAGCTGAGCTCGCTGCAGCGCTCGCCCTCCGAGCGGCTGAACTTGTAAGTGATGGAAGCGACCAGCAGGCTGAGCGCGTTGCCGCTGCCGCTCGTCGTGCGGCCTCGCTTGCCCCACTCGGGAACTTTCAAGCACTCGCTGCTGCACAAGCAGACGCGTGTGCGGCTGTTATCGATGGCGCGCTCGCTCTTGACGTGCGCCCCATTGCAGCGGGATTCCGCGCAACAGTGATTGATGTTCCCGCCGCGTGCGCCTCGCGTTCGACGATCTTTGCGTGTGTCTTCGGAGCATGGGCGATGCTTGTGCTCGCCGTCGGTGCCGGGGCGCTGGCGCGCATGGAAGCGGTACAAATTTCCGGGCGCGGGCTGTTGCGCCCAGGAGCCGCCGTTGCCTACGCGGTGGAGCGTTGGACAACATTTCTATTGTCGTGGCTTGCTCCGGTGGCAATCGCCGCCGTGGTTGGAATCACCTGCGTTGCATGGGGATTTCTCTTCCGATCGAATGTCGGCGGATGGATCGGCGCAGCGCTGTACATCGTTCCGCTCTTCGTTGGTGCCATCGCTGGCATCGCGCTCTTGATCGCCGCACTCGGCGCATTCCACGCGCCATCGGCCATTGCATGCGACGGTCTCAGCGCGCTCGATGCTTCGCAGCGCGGCGCCATTTACTTCCTTGCGCGACCGATGTTGTGGACGGTTGTCCTTGGCACAACACTGGCTGTTGTCACGGTCGGATTTGCCATTCTGCGCATCATTGGATGGGCGATCACCGCGTTCCCCGCAGCGATGGTTGATATCGGAGCGAATGGCGCAGCCCCAGTCCATGCACTCGCCATTTCGCCGCAGCACTGGGCGATACCGCTCGACGGTCGCGCGCTCTTCATTTGGGCATGGGTACTGTTGATCGCCATCGCCGTTGCTGGCGCCGCGATTTCATTGCTCGTCGGAACATTGACTCGCGGCTACCTCTTGCTGCGTGAAGCATGCGATGGTCAGCCGACCGACGCAGTGTGGCCGTTCGAGACGCCGCTTGATGTCTCCGAAGTGCCGCCCGCCGCACGACGCAACGCATGAATGTCCTTCGAGATCGCATTGCTCGGCGCGCCGCTGCGTTGCTCGCTGCTGGCGCGGAGCCGGACATCCATCACGCCATCAAGAATGCAGCATTTACGCTTGGATTCTCTCGTGGGGCGCCCATTCCCAACGAATCCGAGGTGCGAAAGCATCTGCAAGGAATGGCACAAGAGTCGCTCGGGGATGCGGAATACCGCGACCGCGTGCAGGGCACGATGGCACTCGCTGCCGAGATGATGGACCTTCTCGAACGCGGTTTTTCTGGTCTGACGCTGTTGGCGGGGCGGGGTGCCCGCGGCCACTTTGATGGCGGCGCGGAGATTCACATTCGGCTGTACGCGCATGCAGAACTGTCCGACATCGCGCAGCTCCTCGTCGATGTTGGGTTTGAGGAGCCATCATTTGAAACCATCGAGACCAAGCATGGACGAGCCAACCGGGTGCGCACGTCAATGGACGGAGTCACGCTCGTTGTAGTTCGATGCCTGCCAGAGTGGTGGAGTGACCACGAACATGATCTCGTCACTGGTCGCCCCGCCGCCACGCGAACGCTGAAGTCCTTGCGCCACGATGATCCCGGCGCGTAGAAAGAATGAGCAGCGCGTAGCAAGAGCGCAGCGCGAATCACAACCACAGCGCAAATCACAACCACAGCGCCTAGCGCTCAGTTCTTAGCTCAATCCGCCCTTGAGATCGCGTGCGCCCGCAAACTTCGCGCGCAGTTTTCGCATGGCCGGATCATCCGCACGCGCTGGCAGCGCGGCGCGTTCTTCACGCTTCTCGCCCGGACGAACGGGGCGACTCGGCGCGGCAGGCATTGCAGGCCTTTCAAGCAGGGCTTTGCGGCTCAGCGAAATTCGCTTGCGATCCATGTCGACCGAAAGCACCTTCACTTGCAGAATCTCACCAACAGAGAGAACTTGACCGGGTGTGTCGATACGTTGGTGAGCAACTTCGCTCACATGGATCAAGCCTTCGACGCCCGGGGCGATTTCAACAAACGCACCGAAATCCATGAGTTTGGTGACTCGACCGGTGACCGAGGCTCCTGCCTCGATCTCACCGAGTGCGTTCAATGTCGGGTCGGACATCGTCTGCTTCAATCCAAGGGCGATCTTCATCGGCTTGGCGTCGCGATCAATGCGCAGAACCTTTACCTGCACCACTTGACCGGCCTTGAGTACCTCAGACGGATCCTTGATTCGCTCGTGCGAGATATCGCCAACGTGGATCAGTCCGTCCACTCCGCCGATGTCTGCAAATGCCCCGTATTGCTGAATGCTCGTGATGGTGGCGGTGCGGGTCTGCCCAACCTCCACCTCGGCGAGAACCTGATCGCGCATGCGGGCGCGCTCCTCAAGGAGCACCGCCTTGCGACTGAGCACCATACGGCCCTTTTCTCGGCGCAATTCGATGATTTTGCATGGGAACTTCTCGCCCAAGAACACCGAAATGTCCTCAATGTGGCGAATGTCAACTTGCCCGGCTGGCATAAATGCCTTGTGGTGCGAGACCTCCATGTCGAGGCCGCCCTTATTCATGCCAACGCAGCGGGCTTCGACGATCATGCCGGCGGAAAGGTTGTTCAATTCGCCTTTATGCGTCGCTCCCGGGCGGCTGACCACCCAAAGACCCTCAAATGGGTCAAAGCGTTCCTCGAAGAATTCGTATTTTTCTCCAGCCTTTGGCTCTGCTTCGAACTGAGCAACCGGGCAAACGCCCTGGCGCTTGGCGTCGAATTCGATGAACACCTCGCCATCGTGGACGCGGAACACGGTGCCAACGCGCAGTTGGCGCTCGCCGTTGACTTGCGCGCCGCGATGTGTCGCAGTGCGGTCATCCACCATGTCTTCAAGCCGCATATCTCCCAGCGCATCTGCAATTTCCTGCATCAATTCAGCATCAGCAGAGATGCGTTCAGGTGATCCAGAAGGAGAAAGCGCGGGAGTGGGATTGTTGTTATCCATGGGGTTCGTCGAGTTCATCTGGTCCATTTTTGAGGGGCCTGCGGAGGGAGTGCGCGTGGCAGAGCGCGGGGTGATGCCGGAGAACGCTTTAGAGTACCCGATCTTGAGCAGCAACCCACCGGGGACCTCGTCCGAATCATCTCTCAGACCGGTTCGATGGCTTGGTTCCCGGTCCGTCCGGGACAGGATCATCTGACCCGGTATTATCGCAGGGCTTTCGCCCATAGACCGCCGACCTCCGGCGGGCAGGGTGAAAGGAGTCACTGGTCACCGCAGGCAGGAGCCACTCGTCACATGGCAAAGGCAAAGGCAGCATGGGGCATCGAGGTCGGAAGCGCCGCAATTAAGGCGGTTCGCCTTGAACGCGACGGAACCGATGTCCGCGTAGCGGACTTCGTGGTCATTC
>JAPLMU010000092.1 GCA_026386795.1 Planctomycetota bacterium | reverse complement strand
CCCTTCACGCCAACAAGTGTCCCGATCATTGGTGCCATGGCGATGTCAGCATTCGGCTCGACATACGCAATTGTTGCGCCAGTGATTGGATCGCAGACGCGGTACATCTCTGGCAGACGCTCGCCGTCATACACAGCGCTGGCGTTCAGAACACCAATCGCAGTGAAGTCAGAGCGGCGCTGGATATTGAGAACCAGGTCGGCAATGTCCTGCTTGTTGGTATTGCGCTTGGCATCGATCCGGCGAATTTCCTGCGAGCCCTTCTGGGTTTCAATGAGAAGCGAGAGCTGCTTCGCGCGCGCTCCTGCAACGCCCTGAACGCCGCTTGCTGCATCATGTGCAGTGGCAAGTTCGTCGTACTTGGGCAGCAGTGCTTCAAACTCAGCACTCGCCTCGGGCTGACTACGCACTGCCTTGAATTGAGCCTCAAGATCATCAAGCGTGCCGCGGCGCGACACAAACTTTGGCTTGGTAGTGCGCGTGGTGGTCGTGACGGTTTCCACGGTGACGGTTTCTGCCGCCGGAGTCTCCACCGACGCATTCACTGGCTGTTGGCCAAGAAGCGGTGGAATGACCGGCGAACTGCCGAAATCTGCAGCGATTGGCGTCGGTGCTGGCGCGCCAGCATCGGGAGCATTCACCGGAACTGCCACGCCCGAATTCACGGTCGTAGTCGTTTGTTCTGTGGTCGCGGTGCTTGCAACTGGGGTCGTCACTGCGGGAGCAGTAACAGTGGTGATTGCACTTGCCGATTCAGCAGCATTCGCCTTGCGAATGAACTGCATGTTGATCCATGCTTCTGAGGTGGCAGGCACCTTGACTTTGTAGACGGACTCTTTCTCGCCAGCAGCAGTGCCGAGGACGCTGAGCGTCGTGCCAGCTTCCGCGCTACCGATTTGCTTCCAACTTTTGTCCGGCGAACTTCCAGCCTCCAGATTGGGCGCGCGCACTTCCGTGCGTGCACTCACCGTGGCGGTCGTTCCGTCGGCCGAAAGTGTGACGCGCCGATCAGCGGGGACAAACGCGAATACATCACCAAAGGCATTGCCTTCAGTCTGTACGCGTACCCATCCGTATTCCTCCTTGAGGACTCGGACGAGGTCTCCTTGCTTCAGTTTCCCGAAGGCATAGGCGCTTTGCGCGCTTGGTCCAGAACGGACATTGACTGCTGTTCCGGTGACGACCGCCCAATAGGCGGTGCCATCCGGCACAGTGGTCACTGCCGTCGTCCCGGACTGCGGGGCGGCGAAAAGCGAAGGCGAGAGGGTAAGCAGGGTCGCCGAAGCTAGCATCGTGCCAGCGGCGCCCCGCATCCGTGCGGGTGTGCATCCTTGCAGCATGTAAATAGGATACCGATGCGTACTACACTTTGCTAGATGCATTCGCCCCACACACGCACGAATTTCACATTCATTGTTGCCCCGCCTTTGCGGGCGGTGATGGTGGCGATCGCTTTGGGGGGATCCGTGCTCGGGTTGCCGTTTGCCGCTGGGTGCAAGAATGCCCTCCGTCAAGATGCCGATGCCGAACTGCAGCGAAGTCTCGATGCCACGATCGCTCGTGAGTCTGGTTCGGCCCTGACTCCGGGCTCTGGTTTCCAGGCAGCCGCCGAGACCAGTTCTGTATTTGAGAGTCTGAAGGGTCACCGTTCACAACTCGATGCCATGGGTCCGCAGGCTGCAAACGCGGGCGTCGGTCTGAACGTCGGCCCGGATCTTGACGGCAAGGCGCCGCGAGAGGTGATCCTGACCTTGCAGCAGGCGGTGTCCTCGTGCGTCCAGAACAACCTCGGCGTCCAGCAGGCGCGCCTCGAGGAAGCAATGAGTCAGGCGGAGATCATTAAGGCGGAGGCGGTCTTCGACACCGTTCTGTTCGCCAAGGGCGGCTACCAGCGTTCCAACATCCCCCAGCCGACGGTTGACCTTGGCGGCGGGGGCTCGGGGTTCCTGCTGAACCCGGCGGCAGATAAGCGGATCGCAACGCTCGAATCTGGGTTTGAGCAGCGCTTTGCCACCGGCGGCAACCTTGCAGTGTCCACAAAGATGCAGCGCCAGGAGTTTGGTGAGCCAACCAATAGCGACAGCATTTCGCCCAATCCCTCGTACCTGAACTCGGTGAATTTGACGCTGAGCCAGCCGCTTCTCCGTAACTTTGGCACGGATGTCAACCTTGCCAGTTTGCGGATCTCCCGTAATCAAGATCGCCGCGCGCTGCAGGGTTTACGTCGCTCGCTCTTAGATACGGTTGCGCGAACTGAGGCGCTCTACTGGCAGGTCTATGTGGCGCGCGCTCGGTTGGTGAGTGCGCGCTGGCTGCTTTCCGTTGGCGAGGATGTTCGCGCACTTCTTGAGCGTCGGCGCGAGTACGACACATCGCTCGCTCAGTACGCCGATGCGGTGTCCAAGGTTGAGGATCGCCGGGCATCGGTGATTCGTGCCGAGCGTGATCTGCAGCGCGCAGTGAATGAGTTGAAGCGCGCCATGAATGATCCGCGCTTGCCTGTCGGTGGCAGCGAAACCATTGTGGTGGTTGATGTGCCTGTCGACCAGCCGATCCGTTGCAGCGTTGCCGACGCAATGACCACCACGCTTGCGCAGAATCCTGGAGTAGCGATGGCGCTTCTCTCTATCGATGATGCGTCCATTGGTATTGATGTTGCTGACAACGGCCGTCTGCCGCAGCTTGATCTTGAGACAAGCGGAGCGCTGTACGGACTTACGAGCGGATTCGGGGACTCCTGGCAGCAGCTGGGTGACAACGACTGGCTGGAGTGGGCCGTGGGCGCAACATTCCGCCAGCCCATCGGAAATCGAGCCGCGGAAGCTGAATATCGCCAGGCGCGGTTGGCGCGTTCGCGCTCTGTGATCATCTACAAGACGGCCGTGCAGTCGGCGGTACTTGATGTGCGCAATGCGTTGCAGGACGCGTTCGCTGCATATCGATTGATTGCACAAACCCGTGCGCAGCGATTGGCGGCGGCAGAGAACATGCGCGCCCTTGCTTTGGACGAAGAAAACATTGCTCAGCTGACGCCGGAGTTTCTAGCGCTGAAATTCTTCCGTCAGGATGGATTGTCGGCAACGCAGATCTCCGAAGCGACCGCACTCGCCGATTACAACGTAGCGATCGCAAATCTCTACGCGGTCATGGGAACGGCTCTTGAGCGCAATCGCATTGAACTATCACTTGTGGATGTTGTTCCCTCCAATTGACCGGCGCGATTGCTCCGATTATTTCATGCCCATCATTCTTGAACCAACCGATCTTTCCATCCAGCGCGCCGCCGAGGCCATGCGTGCCGGGCGAGCAGTTGCGTTTCCAACCGAGACGGTCTACGGACTGGGCGCACTGACCCTTGACCCGCGCGGGATTGCAGAGGTCTATCGCATGAAATGGCGACCGACGAACAACCCACTCATTGCGCATGTACTGGACGCGCGCGGTGCGAAGCAGGTTGTTGAAGGTTGGGATCCGCGCTGCGATGAGCTGACATCTCGGCTATGGCCGGGGCCATTGACCCTGGTATTGCCGCGTCGGTCGTGTGTTCCTGTCGAGGCGTGTGGCGGCCGCAGCACTGTTGCAGTTCGGTCACCAAGTCATCCAGTGGCGCGGCGATTGCTTCAGGAGCTTGGCGGCGAATCGATCAGTGCACCGAGTGCGAATCGATCGGGGCATGTCAGTCCAACGCTCGCGAGTCATGTCGCCGAAGACTTTGCAACCGAGCCCGACCTCATGATTCTGAACGGTGGGCGCAGCGAATTTGGTCTTGAGAGCACGGTTCTTGATTTAACCACGGCCCGACCAACACTCTTGCGCCCCGGCACGGTGACGCTTGAATCGCTGCGACAGATTTTGGGTGATGTCGACGCGCCGGAGTTGATTGAGCAGGGTGCAAGTCCGGGTACTGCGCCGCGTCACTATGCGCCGCGCACGCCTGCAGCATTGGTTCAGATCAACGGCATCCGCGCGGCCCTCAAGCTTGAGCCGCGCCCCTGTGCGGTGTTGTGTTTCGATCCATCGCACGTTCCGAGTCCGCACACGGGCATCACCATGCCACGCGACGCGCGTCTCTACGGGAGCACCCTGTACGACGCTCTCCGATCCGCGGACACGCTTGGTTGCGCGCGCAT
>JAPLMU010000109.1 GCA_026386795.1 Planctomycetota bacterium | reverse complement strand
GTTGCCACCGGTTGCCACATCACGTACACGCCCGCCACGCTGCTTGAGCGGACCGTGCGTGCTGCCATCACATCGATGGCGTCTTGCATCAACACAACGTCGCTGTTCCAAAGCACCGCGCCAGTGGCTGCATCGATGATGCCGAGGCGCGCCTTGGCGCCAACCGGCGAGCCGTTCTGGAATGCAATCCCAATGCTCGCAGCGTTCACTGTGATGGACACCGGACCAGACGGATGACGCACGTTGCGTATGCACGTAAAGGCTGCATCAATCGGCGTGATGCCGTCGCCCAGGATGATCGACTTTGAGTCACCGATCCATTGTTCGTCATCGGCGCAGGCGATCGGCGCCACGCGGTCACATGCTTGCAGCAAGCGGTTGGCGGAACCGGCGAGTGTGGCGTTGCCACCGGGCGCCACGCGGGCGGGGTCGGTGAGGTCCGTGAGTTTGCCGCGCGCCGCAGCGGACATGAGGGCGAGGTAGGTGCGCGATGCGATCGTCAATGGCGCACTGCGTTCCTCAGTGGTGGGCGGGTGGCGCTGCAGATAGAGCGCGGCCACGCCGGCAACCATCGGCGACGCCATGGAAGTGCCGCGATCCAATTTGAGTCCGGACGTTGGGCGCATCCAGTCAGCAGCCAAGATGCCCGTACCCGGAGCCCAGATGCTCACGTCTGGTCCATAGTTTGAGAAGACCGCGGGATGATCGTCCGCGTCCGCGGCACCAACCGTCAGTGCAAACGCCGATGCGGCCGGATACATCCACGAAGCTGGCCATGACTCATTGCCCGCCGCCACCACCACGGGGATGCCCTGCAACATCACCGAGGAGATTGCCTCTTCAAACACCGCTGCCGCTGCGCCGCGGTGTTCGCCGCTCAGTGACATGTTGACCACTGCCGGAAGTTGCACATTGCCGGGGATGACAACCCAGTTGAGTGCCGCCACTGCGGTGGAGAATTGAAACCTGCCGTTCGCATCCGTGACCGCCAGCGAAATGATGCCGGCGCCCGGGGCCGGACCAGTGGTTGTGCCCGCCGCGCAACCGGCGACGTGCGTGCCGTGACCCTGAATGTCGCGCCCGCCGTTTGAGCCGGTACCGGGATAGAAGTTCTTGACCTGCTGGACGCGTCCGGCAAACTCCGTGTGATCCGGGTTGATGCCGCTATCGATGATCACCATGGTGACGCCAGTACCGTCGGCACCGCACGGGGCGAAGGCGGGTGCAAGTCCGTTTGCTTGGGAGATGCGGCGCAGTCCCCATGGATTGGGAGTGTTGGGATCGGCGGGCGCGCCTTCCGGCATGCTGACGACGGCGCCCATCATGTCTGGCTCCACGCGTGCCACCAACGGGTGCGCGCGCAGCGTGGCCGCATCGGCCGCGGTCATGGATGCTGCGAAGCCGATGACGGCGTGTTCGTAACGGAAGCGAGCGCGGGCGGCGCCGATGGTGTCGGCGAGCACGCGGTCGATCAGTTCAGCTGCGGCGGCGGGAGTGGTGTTGCGCGCGCGAGCGCGGAGTTGCACCAGGTACGACGGCAGGCCAGTTGCTTCGTCGATGGCCTGCCCTGGGATCGCAGGGGCGCCGAGGTCGGGCTGGGCTGCTTGCGAGGGCTTGACTAATGGCGTTGCCTGCGCTGACGGCGCGGGACGCACGACAGAGGAGACCCCGGTACCGGCCGTGACTTGCAGGGCGAACAGCAGCGCGGCTGCCCCGGAGGCGAAGTGAGAAATCGAATGCGACTGCCGGGAAAAACTACTGTTGCACATAGGCGACATTATGCCCGCGGATGACGTGGGGTCAATATGTGGATTCCGTGTATTTCGGAGTCATAAGTATCGGCTTTATTGAGGTAGACGGTCGCCGAACGCTCATACGGGCTTGCGCTTAGGGCGGCGGTCTGCGGGAAGTCGGTGTTTGCCGGGTAGCGCTTGGAGCATTTATCGACCTTACTGGCGGTATCGTCAAACCATGCCTGCGCTGCACTTCTTTAACGACTACGTGCTCCCGCTCCCAATCATCGCCGTTGCTGCGTTGCTGCTGAGTTTCTGGGGGACGCTCGCCATCGTGATCCATGTGGTGGTGATTCCGCGCCTGTGCGGACGCGACGGGCGTCGCTTCGGCGTCATCCATTCCGAGGTCCCGGCGCTAGTGGCGCTGGCGCTGGGTCTGTTCGTCTCCTTCAACGCGGTGTGGATCTGGGAACGCCATGAGCGCGTGGGTAAGGCGATCATCGACGAGGCCACTGCGCTGACTGCCATCTTGGACGATGCGGACGGGCTTGCCCCTGCCTCCGGGGACCCGCTGCGCTTGGCCGTGGCGAACTACGCATCCAACCTCATCAAAGTCGAATGGCCCGAGCTTGCGCACTGGACCGCCAGCAGTTCCCGGCCCGACGAGTTGGATCAACTGCGGGTCTTGGTGCGCGCATCCGGCGACGTTGACATGAGCGGTGCCCTGCGCCGCGCCGAGGAGTCTCGCGATCTTCGCATCAATACCGGGCTCGCCCACATGGCGCCCACACGTTGGACTGTGCTGATCTTCTTGGGCATGCTCGCCATGTTCACGTTCGGCGTGCTGCATGCGGAATCCGCGCGCGCGCGTCTCTTGGCGCTGACCATCGTGACCCTGGCCATCTCCGTCTGCATGATGGTGATGCTGGTGAACGCCCGCCCCTTTGTGGGCGCGCTTGCGTATCGGCCCGACCAACTGCAGATGGTCCTGCAGCGTGCGGAGTCGTCGATCACTACCGCGGTGCCGGCGAAGTAGAGAGATCGCCCCACGCACTGAGATGTCGATTGCCCGTGGCGCTAACTGGGTCCAAGTTTCTGCAAGGCGAAGGCATAGGCGCCGATGGCGACAGCCTGACTCGTTCCAAGGCGTGACATGCCGACGCCGACGCGCAAGAGCGGGTCGTACGCGAGGCTTCGGCCGCTACCGGGCACTTTGATGGTGCGGGTTTCACCCTTGAGAAATGTTTCCAACTGAATCGGGTCTTCGAGATTGAAGGCGGCGGGAATCAGGCGACGGAATGTGTTTCCGGCGGGGCTGGTGTAGGTGCTATTGAGTTCTTCGACGAGTGCTGGCAGGAACAGCGGCCATGCACCGGAAACACCACCACCGATCACCGCAAGGCCATCGATCAGCGTGAGCGCGCTGCCCACTGCATCGCCCGCGGATTCGCCGAGGCGGCGGAATGCTTCGCGGGCGGCGGCTTGGTTACCAACCAGGTTGCCGTTGGCGATTTCAAAGAGGTCTTTCGGCTCAGGAACTTGATCGAAGGCAGTGCCGGTGAGCTCTGAATAGACGCGGCGCACGGCGCGGATGCAGGCGCCCTCTTCCGCATTCACGGTCGGATGGAACTTGTTTCGCAGTAGCCACACTTCGCCCGCAACCGAATTATCGCCGAGCAAGATTTCACCGTTACGAACGATGCCGCCGCCGAAGCCAGTGCCGAGGGTCACCCCAAAGAGATTCTTGTAACGCTTTGGACTGCCGGCTTTCTCAAGCAATCCGTTGACATGAGGAAGCAGACCACCGATCGCCTCGCCGTAGACAAACAGGTCGCCATCGTTATTCATGAACACCGGGATGCCGAACTTCTCCTCAAGCATCGGCCCGAGCGCCACCCCGCCCCGGAATCCGGGGAGGTTGCCAAGATCGCCAATGATGCCGTTCGGATAGTCAGCCGGTCCGGGGAAGGCGAAACTGATCGCAGACGGTGGCTGCGGGCAGAGTGCCTTCACTCGGTTGAAGCCGTCCACAATATTGGCGAGGCATCGCTCTAAATCATCGCCATTCGATGGCAGCGATACCGTCTCCGAAACGGGCTTGCCCCCGCGCAGCGCAGAAAAGCGCAGGTTCGTGCCGCCCGCATCGAGCGTCATGACGATTCTGGAATCCGAAGCGAGGTCCATAGAACTTTTACAGTGGTGAGTCGGTGTTCAGATACGCATGATCAGGTGCCAGCGCTCAACGACTTTGCTGTATCGCCAGTTGGCTCGTCCGCTCGGGCTCCATAGAAGCCGAAGAACACGAGGTAGGCATAGCCCACCAACACGATTGCAAGTGACGTTCGCACACCAAAGGCATCCATCAAGGCGCCTTGGATGAGTGGCATGATGGCACCTCCAACGATCATCATCACCAACAGTGAACTGCCTTGGCTGGTGTCTTTACCAAGACCACGGATCGAGAGACTGAAGATGTTCGACCACATGATCGAATTGAACAAGCCGATGCCAATGATGGACCAGAGGGCAAATTCACCCTTCGCGCCCATGGAGAGTGCCGTGAGACCCATCGCAACCAAGGCGAACAGTCCCACCATCTTGCCTGGGTTGGATTTGCCAAGAACGAAGAAGGCGAAGCTGAGAGCAACCATTCCGACGTAGGGAAGGATCGTCGCCGGATCAATGTAATGACCGTGGGTCAGGCTTTCCTTGAAGGTTGCGTTGGCAAAGATCACGGCCGTCGCGCCGACTGCTGCGAGCACCATGAACACGTACTTGCGGGACTGTTGGATGCCGCTCAGCGAGATGGCACCCATGAGGCGACCGATCATCGTGCCGCCCCAGTAGAACGAGAGGTACTTTGCCGAAGTCTCCTCTGGCATGCCCATCACACTCGGGTCGTTCAGGTAGTTGATCAGGATGCTGCCAACGGTCACTTCGCTGCCAACGTAGAAGAAGATGGCGAGCCATCCCCAAACGAAGTGCTTGTGGCGGAACACCTTCACGCCTGCCTCAACCTTGCCTTCTTGGCGGAAGTTAGGCAGCGAGATCAGTTTGAACACCACCGCAAGCAGGATGAATGCGATGCCCAGACCAACATAGGGGACCTTGACCGCATCGACGCCGCCAGCGCTCGTGTAAAGCTCCTTCGATCCAAAGAGAAGGACGCCGCCAACGAGCGGCGTAATCACGTAGCCAAGCGAGTTCAGGCCTTGCGAGAGATTGAGCCGCGATGGAGCGGTTGCCTCCGGGCCGAGAATGGTGACGTAGGGATTCGCCGCGATCTGAATGATGGTGATTCCAGAGCCGAGCACGATGAGTGCTCCAAGGAACAACACATACTGCTTGGTCTCCGCCGCTGGATAGAAGAGCAAGCAACCGATGCCAGCGATGACGAGTCCAAGCACAAGACCGTTCTTGTAACCGATCTTATTGATGGGATCACCCTTGGCTGCAGAGATCAGGAAGTAGGCAAGGGACACCAGGAAGTAGGCGCCAAAGAATGCAAACTGAACAAGATTCGCCTGAAACTGCGTGAGGTTGAAGTCTGCCTTGAACTTCGGGATCAGCAGATCGTTCATGCAGGAAATGAACCCCCACATGAAGAACAGCGCAGTGACGGTCATGAAGGCGAAACGATTGTCAGTGCGGGCGGGGGCATTCATCATTACGGTGATTCCTGTCTATAAGAAAATTCGAGCGCAACTTCTAAGTGCGATTGGGTCCCTACTCCGTGACCTCATTGGTCAACGAATAAGGGGCGTCCTTGTCGTCAATTCCGCTCGTCAATTCCGCGTTTCATGTTTGGCTGATCGCCCATCTTGAAGTCGATGGTGGCGCCCTTCATCAAGTCAGAAAAGCTCAGCCAGTTCTTGCTGTATTCGGCTCCGTTCACGGTCATTGACTGAATGTACTTGTTGTCGGCACTATTGTCAGGAGCGTTCAAAGTCACTTGCTTGCCATTTTGGAGCTTCACGGTCACTTTCTTGAAGAGCGGCGCACCAAGGACATACTGATCTGCCCCAGGAGTGACCGGATAGAAGCCCATGGCAGAGAAGACATACCAGGCCGAGGTCTGTCCGTTGTCTTCGTCGCCGCAATAGCCGTCCGGTGTTGGGGCATACAACCGGTTCATCACTTCGCGAACCCACTTCTGCGCCTTCCATGGCTGCCCGGCGTAGTTGTACAGGTAAATCATGTGCTGAATGGGCTGATTTCCATGCGCGTAATTGCCCATGTTCATGATCTGCATTTCGCGGATTTCGTGAATCACTTGTCCGTAATACGAATCATCAAAGATGGGCGGAACCACAAAGACCGTATCAAGCATGCGCGCAAACTCTTCCTTGCCGCCCATCAGATCCACTAACCCCTGAATGTCATGCAGCACGGACCAGGTGTAGTGCCAGCTGTTTCCCTCAGTGAACGCATCGCCCCACTTGAAGGGATTGAATGGTGTCTGGAAAGTCCCGTCCTGGTTCTTCCCGCGCATCAACTTGGTTTCCGGGTCAAACACATTGCGGTAATTGCGGCTCCGCTTCAAGAACAAATCGATTTCCGCCTGCGG
>JAPLMU010000134.1 GCA_026386795.1 Planctomycetota bacterium | reverse complement strand
TAAGGATCACAACGGCGGTCCGATCGCACAGGGTGACGTCTTGAAACTGACGAAGTCCACGGACGGCACTGCCACCGATGGCGAAGACTTCAAGGTTTCCCTCGCTTCCAAGTCCGGCGATGGATACGAGTGGCAATGCCGTACTCCCAACGATGCGTATCTGTTGGTGGATGCATCGTTTGATATCGAGCCGGACGGCAAGCTCGCGGCGGGCACGGACATGCAAACCATCTACCACCTGCACGCCCGCAAGGTCGGCAAGACCAAGATTGAATTTGCTCAGGTGAGCCTCACCGACAAGAACATTGCGGCGAAGCAGGTCCTCACCTTGGAGGTTGAGGTCAAGGCTGGGACTGCGGCGAAGAAGTGACCGCGCAGGATGCGCAGCATGCATGCTCGCGGTGTCAGTTACGTCCCCAGCGCATCGGTCGCCGGCATCACCGGTCTTCGATGTGACATAATCGGCTCCAGCTCTTCAGGCGAGATGCTGGCAAAGACCTCAGCCAAAGTCGGGTCGAATTGCGTACCCGCACATCCACGAATCTCATCCAGTGCCGCCGCAGTATTCCGCGCGGGGCGGTACAACCGTGAACTTGTCATCGCATCGAACGCGTCGGCGATGCCAACCACGCGGCCGAGGGAGCTGATATCCATGCCGGCGCTTTGGTTGGGGTAACCCTGGCCGTCCCAGCGCTCGTGGTGATCAAGCACTCCGGGAAGGATCTCGCGCAGTTGCGGAATGTCACGCAGCATGGACAACCCCCGCTCCGGGTGTTGCTTAATGAATGCGAACTCGTGGACTTCCAGCTTGGTCGGCTTGCGCAGAATCTCCTCAGGCACGCCGATCTTTCCAATGTCGTGCACCAGCCCGCACAAGCGCGCTTGCTCAACGAACGGAGTTCCGAGTCCGGCGCGTTCGGCAAGCAGCGCTGCAAATCGACTCACACGATCGCTATGACCGCGCGTGTAGGGATCCTTGGCATCAATCGCTTCAATGAGCGTGCGCATGGTTCCGCTGAAGAGTTCGCGTTGCTCACGATCCATGCGCTCTTGGAGTTGCATGCGCGCCACATTGGAAAGAGCCAACCCCACAAAGTGGCCGATAGCAGCAGCAAAGTTCACGGCCTCATGAATGTTTGTGCTTGATGACGCGCCGCGACGGTCGAGATAGAGCCACCCATGGAACGTAGCGCCAGTCTTCACTGGAATGCACGCGGCCTCTTGAATGTCCATGCGCAGCACGCTTTCGCTGGCAAGTATGGGCGCATTCTTGCTTTCGCGGTGATAGACATACGCACGGTCTCGTGCGTTGCGCAGCATGGTCCGGCTGACTAAGACGGCACCGGTGGAATCTTGGATGCGCCCAGCACATGCGAGTGCGTCAATGCGATCAACAGTATTGCCTTGCAGCAAGAAGGCAACATTTGAAAAACTAGTGGCTGCAACCAGCGAACGCACCGCGGCATCCGCCACACTGGCGAGGTCTGTTGCGTGCGACATCGATTCGGTTGCGTTCAGGAGATGCACCAAGTAATCGGCAGCAAGCGCATTTGGATGCTCCAGCAGAATGGCTTCCGCCAGCATTCCGCTGCTGACATCCTCTTCGCCAAGTCGAATCGAGTGCATGGGGGACTGCGTGTTGTCCGCGCCATCGAGCCGGAATTGGAAGGGGCCCACGCCAATCAGGTCGCCCGATTCGATCCGAATTTCTGCGCTTCGTGCGAGGCGGGTGCCGTTCAGCATGGTGCCGGTCCGACTATCAAGGTCGCGCAGCCGCACGTGCCCTTCGCCGGTGCCTTGGTCGGTGCTCCAGACCAGCGCCGCATGTCGACGGCCGATCGTTAACGTTGGTAGCTGGACGTGGCAGTCGTCCGCTCGACCGATGACAGTGGGGCGGTCGGAGTGGACCGCGAACTCACCAGCGGTGCCGGGGGGACCATCAACCATCGTGATTCGGAACGCTTGTGTCATAGAGGTGAGTGATACTCGTTATGTTCATCCAGCCCAAGCGACGCCGACCACCAACGCTTGCTTGCGCGCGCGCCGATGCGTAGCCCGAATCGCCGTTTGGTAACTTCAGCGATGAACTCTGCCGCTTCTACCGGATCATCGGTGACCTTTACAAGGCCGCGATCTTCCTTTGCGATCGTCCCGTCTGGAATCATGCGCTTCTGAATGAAGTCGTCCAGTTCGTCCCAGTAGCCCTTACCCATGATGACCACTGGAAAGTCAGCGATTTTCCCGGTTTGCATGAGGGTGAGCGTTTCAAACAATTCATCCATGGTGCCGTATCCGCCCGGCAGCACCACGAATCCATACGAATACTTCAACAGCATCACTTTGCGAATGAAGAAGTAGCGGAATTCCACGGTTCGATCGCACCATGGATTCGGTTTCTGCTCATGCGGTAGGGCGATGTTGCAACCGATGCTGGGTGCGCCCACCCCGCGCGCGCCGCGATTGGCAGCTTCCATGATCCCGGGCCCACCGCCAGTCATCACGGTAAACCCGCGCCGACCAAGTTCTGCGCCCACCTGTTGCGCCATGGCGTACCACCGATGGTCTTCGGGGAAGCGCGCACTGCCAAACACCGTCACGCATGGACCAACAAAGTGCAGCTTTCGAAACCCACGAATGAATTCCACGGCAATTCGAATGACTCGCCACAGTTCCTCAAGTCGTGGTCGTGGACCGGCGAGCATTAATTGCTCGGGCGCGGCGTGTGGACCAACAGGGAATTCTTCCGGAGTCATTTCTTTAACGTCTCCCAGCCAGCGGCAATCGCTTTCTCGAGGGCCTTGAGACCTTCGCCCGTGGCAGGGTCGCGGTCGCCCTGGATCTTCTCAAGATCGGGGAACAGATCAGCGCGCGTCTTGCCGCGGTTGAAGAGGGTGAGCTTCCAACCGCGGCGCTGTGCAGCCTCGACTATTTCTGGACCAAGGAATGCCGTGCCGCCGAGGACAAGAAGTTCCATGGCGGCGATCCTATCGGTGCGCTCGGTCGTGCCCCCGAACGTCCGAGCGATGTTATCAACTTGAAATTGCGACTTTCAGAATTCTTCGAATCGTCATGATCCATGTCTGCCAAGTTTCCCGCCTCTAGGTGTATGGGAGACCCCATCGGAGCAGGTCGCAGGGAGCGGCCAGCCTTGGTGAGGTAGTTCAGTTGTCTAAAACGTCACAAAAATTCGATCACAGGGAAAAGGGTAAACACTTGAAGAACTTCGCATTCGCAACTGTCGCTGCATGCTCGCTCATCGCCTCGGCCAACGCTGGCTAAACCTCGGAAGTCATCTCCTTCACCGACCTGGTGGAGTGGCAGAATGCGCCGAGTGATCCTGAACTCAATCTCTTTCCCGCCGGCTACTCAGCTGAGTTCTACACCGGGTGCAGGCTGGGCATCATGGACCGCAACTGCATCCACCGGTTTACTGAACGCCACCCCAACAGGTCTGTACGCCGCGCAAGCGGGCGCATCCTTGACTATGGACTTCACTGCACAGTATGACATGCCGATGGGTGGAGTGCGCGGCATCGGTGGCGGATTCCAACTCGTGAACGCACAGGGCCAGGCCGTTGCCGGCAAGATTTGGCTGAGGCTCTCAAGCGGCGCATCGATCTTCCGCACCATCAGCTCTGCCAACTCATTCATGGGATTCTGGGTTGCCGATCCGACACAGGTGATCACTTCTTTCAAGGTCCAGCCAATGGGTACCGGTGCGGCCTTCTTCGTCGGAGCGGAGACCATGTACCTCGGCACCGCGGTCGTTCCGGCACCAGGAGCGCTAGCCCTGCTCGCCGCCGCCGGGATCACCGGTGGGGTGCGCCGTCGCCGCTGAGTCTGGTTTAGAAATCAACATTCACACATGACAACGCGCACTCCTGATGGAGTGCGCGTTGTGTTTCGTGTGGTAACAGGACCGCTCAGAATCCCCAAAGCTTCCGGTAGTCCGACTTGAACGAGTCGCCGTAGCCCTTGGAGAAGGTGGCGGGAGTTCCAGCTTCTGCTGCGTTGTCCTTGGTGAAGATGCGCAGTGGAATATTCATGTCTTTCACCGTGCCCATGCCGCCAATGAGGCGCATTTCAGCATCGGCGATCGCGTAACCAGTCCATCCGAGGCATTCGCCGACAGCCATCTCCACCTTGCCAGCACGGATCATGTCAAGGACGAATGGGGTGCCGTTGAATCCGATGATCTTCGCCTTGCCCTCCATCTTGGCAGCAGCGACGGCAGGCACAACGAACTCCGACATGCTGTCGTAAATGCAGATGACGTAGGAGATCTTTGGATCGGCCTTGAATGCATCCTCAACAGCGGGCTTCAGACCCGTGCTCCAATTGGCGATTGCGACATTCGTAAATGTAAATTTGATGTTCGGGCCGCCGTATTGCTCGAACTCCGAAGCAATCCCACTGCGGAGCGAAGCCGTTGACGGCAACTCGTCGGATACAAGCACCAGTACATGAGCTGCTGTGTCCTTGGAGATCACCCAGTCCGCCAACAGGCGACCGGCGCGCGCGAAGTCGACGGGTAGGTTGGCAACATCCTTGGGCACCGCGGCACCGACGCCAAAGTTGTGCGACACCGCGACGATCGTCCCGGCCGCCTTCGCGGCAGCGATTTCCTTCGTCAGGTCACTTGGATTTGGACCAGCGAAGAGGTCGATCAGCGAGACCTTCGATGCAATGCCAGTCTCCATGCCTTTCTGATATTGAGCGAGCGCACCACTGTTGGGAACGAAGGAGTACGAGTATCCAACAATCGATGCCACACTCTTCATCGCGGTCAGGCCCTGCTCGTACCACGGGTTGCTTGTTGGTCCTGGAATACTGAGGATCGACTTGCCAGCCATGACTTTCTTCGCATCGAAGGCTGGTCCCGGCGCAACAAACTTCGGCACCGCATAGAGCGGAGCAAGTTGAGCCAGCGCGTGCGCTTGATCGGCGGTCCCGGTTGCAACCAGCGAACGGCAGGATGCGGCGATGCCAGTCAGGGCGACAAGTGCGGCGATCGTTGCTAGTTTCATGCGTTGCGTTTGAGTATTCATGACGGGGAGGCTATTGCAATCGCTCATGCGTTGCATCAATGGCCACCCAATCACCAACACTGATCGAACCGGAAGCCTCCGCCATCATGTGCTGCCCAAATGTCACGCTTGGTCCTTCGGCGCGGTAGGTGGCAAGGGTGGCGAGCGGATCGTTTCCCGCGAACTCGCCGGTTGATTGATCGATGGTGATGACTTTGCAGCGTTTGCAGGCGTTACTGACGCGAAATGCTGCGTTGCCAATACGCAGGGTGCGCCAGTGATCATCGGCGCCGACTGTCGCACCACGCACCACCACATTCGGGCGGAAACGATCCATTGGTATGGCCGACGATCCGCTGCGCTGCAGTCGCGTGTTCAACTCCTCCAGTGCCGCAGTCGTTGTGAGGAGCAGCGGAGCGGCGTCTGCAAAGCTGAGTTGCCGCCGTGGCTCTCCGCGCTTAACGCTTGTCAATCGCTTGCAATCATCATCCATCCACACCAGCTGTGCGGGCGCACCAAGTACTTCACTCAGCATGCGACTTGCGTTTGGATCGGCGACGCGAACGTCAACGCAGTCGTCCCAAACGGTGGCGCGGAGTGTGGGAGCGCTGCTGGATGGGAAGGCAACATCCAGCGTTCCCGCGGCACTGGTAATGCGCAGCCCAGCGTCAGAAATCGCTGCGCGAATCAGTGCCATCCGCGGGTTCGTTCGTTGCGAAATGAATAGCCCGTCCTCATCAACAACCATGAAGCGACGGTCATGGCGAAGGCCGCGCTCATCAACGTGCCAACTGCGCGGGGAAAACCCCGCCGCGCCCTTGAGTGGATAGACGTGCAGTGAATCCACCACAAGATGGTTTGTTCCGCTCGTGGGTGTTGGGATGGCAGAAGTCATCGCGTTGGAACTATACGAGTTACAAAAACACACCGGCCGGTCGCAACATACGACCGGCCGGTGGAAGCTGGAATCTGTATCAATCTCTCCGACTCAGGTCGGCTGCGCCTCGCTCTTGCGAGTCTCGTCAGTGCTCTCGGTACCAGTACCGGTGAAGGTCAGGTAGTCCTTGCCGGTCTCGTGCACCGCAACAATTGCGGTGCCTTCGCCGAACTCACCACTGAGTAGCCGCTCTGCGAGCGGATCCTCAATGAACTGCGCCAACGCGCGACGCAGCGGACGGGCACCGAAGTCAGGGTTGTAGCCCTTCTCAATGAGGAAGTCCTTTGCGGGGTCGCTGACTTCGAGGGTGATGCGGCGCCCAGTGAGGCGTTCCTTCAGCTTGGCCAACTCAAGATCAATGATGTAGGTCAGATCCGCCTTGATGAGCGGTCGGAACACGATCATGTCGTCGAGACGGTTGATGAACTCGGGACGGAAGAACTTCTCCGCCTCGCTGAACAAGGCTTTCTTGATCCTCTCGTAGTCCTGGACCTCTTCACGCTTGGTGAAGCCGAAGTTGGCGCCGCCCTTGATGATGTCCGAACCGATGTTCGAAGTCATGATGATGATGGCGTTGCGGAAGTCGATGCGCCGACCGAACGAGTCGGTCAAGTGCCCGTCATCCATCACCTGCAGCAACATGTTGAACACATCGGGGTGCGCCTTCTCGACTTCGTCGAACAAGATCACCGAGTACGGACGACGACGGACGCGTTCAGTGAGCTGACCGCCTTCTTCGTATCCGACGTATCCGGGAGGAGCGCCAACCAAACGCGACACATTGTGCTTCTCCATGTACTCAGACATGTCGAGGCGGATCATGGCGTCTGGGTCGCCGAACATGAACTCAGCGAGTGCCTTGGCCAAGAGTGTCTTGCCGACGCCGGTTGGTCCAAGGAACATGAAGGAGCCCATCGGCCGCTTCGGATCCTTGAGTCCCGAGCGCGCCTTGCGGATCGCGCGGGAAACCTGCTTGACGGCCTCGTCCTGGCTGATGACGGACTTGTGCAGTTCCGCTTCCAGCTGCAGGAGACGTGAACTCTCTGCCTTCTCCAGGCGAGTGAGCGGCACGCCGGTCATCTTGCTGACGACTTCGGCGATGACATTCTCATCGACCACGGCATCGACTTCATTCATGCGGTCGCGCCAAGTCTGCTGCATGCGCTCCTTCTCCTTGCGGAGCTTCTCGGCCTGATCGCGCAGCTCGGCTGCCTTCTCGTAGTCGGCGTTCTTGACGGCATCGTCCTTCTCAATGGAGAGGCGCTCGATGCGCGATTCCATGTCCGCCAGATCAGGCGGCTTGGTCATGCTCTTGAGGCGCAAGCGTGCACCGGATTCATCGATCACATCGATCGACTTGTCTGGCTGCACTCGACCGGTGATGTACCGACCGGAGAGATCAACGGCAGCGCGGAGTGCGCCGTCAGTGATGCGAACCTTGTGGTGCTTCTCATAGCGCTCGCGCAGACCCTGAAGAATCAGGAAAGTCTGGTCAGCGTTTGGTGGCTCAACCACGATGGACTGGAATCGACGCTCCAGCGCAGAGTCCTTTTCGATGTACTTGCGGTACTCATCGAAAGTAGTTGCGCCGACGCACTGAATTTCACCACGGGCCAGGGCGGGTTTGAGCACGTTGGACGCGTCAATGGCGCCTTCTGCTCCGCCGGCACCAACCAAGGTGTGCAATTCATCGATGAAGAGGATGATGTTCTTGGCGCGACGAACTTCGTTCATCACGGCCTTGATGCGCTCTTCAAACTGACCGCGGTACTTGGTGCCGGCAACCATGCTGGCCAAGTCAAGCACCACCAGGCGCTTGTCAAACAGAAGATCCGGGACCTCCTGCGCCAAGATGCGTTGCGCAAGACCTTCAACGATGGCAGTCTTGCCGACGCCAGCTTCGCCCAACAGCACGGGGTTGTTCTTGGTGCGACGGCTGAGAATTTGAATCAAACGCTCAATTTCCGGCTCACGCCCGATGACCGGGTCAAGCTCGCCGCTCTTGGCGAGTTCGGTGAGATCGCGGCCGAATGAATCCAGCGCGGGAGTCTTGCTCTTGCCACGGCGTGCAGTGGAGCCGCCTTCAGTTGGGCCGGGCTCTTGTGCTTGCGGCTCGGACGGAGCCTGTGGGGCCTCGTCGCGGTCTTGGTCTGCACTCGCGCCGAGCAGTTGGAGGACTTCCTCGCGGACTTCTTCAAGCTTGAGACCCAGGTTCATCAAGACCTGTGCAGCAACACCGTCGTGCTCACGCAAGAGACCGAGCAGCAAATGCTCGGTGCCGACGTAGTTGTGGTTGAGATTGCGCGCTTCTTCGATCGCGTACTCAACGACCTTCTTGGCGCGCGGCGTTTGCGGCAACTTGCCCATGGTCACCATCTCAGGGCCGCTCTTGACGAGCTTCTCCACTTCGAGGCGAACCTTGCGCAAGTCGATATCGAGGTTCTTCAGGACATTGGCGCCAACGCCCGAGCCCTCTTTCACCAGACCGAGCAGGATGTGCTCGGTACCGATGTACTCGTGGTTAAAGCGTTGTGCTTCCTGGTTAGCCAGGGCCATGACTTTGCGGGCGCGATCAGTGAGTCGTTCAAACATCTCCAGCCTCCTTCGTGGGGGTTGATCCGTTTCTGCGGATCATGCTTCGCTTCAACCGTACGAATTGTTCTCGGGCAATGCTAGGAATTGACCGCGCGGTTCGTGTAGATATTGATGCAATTGGCTTGCCACATCATTTGCACCGACGGAGGCATCGGTTCACGGCAGGTGATTGGTGAGCCATCCGTGCGATATTCGGGCAATTTCGGCGGATTTCAGGGTCATATTTGGACTGCCTTTTGAGTTGCCATTGCCGTAAGACACGGCGAGTCATGGGGTTGTGCCGAACGGCCGTTATATCGGGGCTCCCAGGCGCTACGCTTTGGCAGGATGTCTGCCTCTCCGCATCGCCTGTGCCGCCTCGCTGCCATGATGGCAGGTGGGACGCTGTACATGATGGGTGTTCACGCAGTGTCAGGCGCTCCACCCGTCGCTCCACCGGTCGCTCCACCAGTCGCTCCACCGGTCGCCGCACCCGCATCCGCGCCGTCGGCATCGGATGCGCCGACCGCGCCATCGCTATCTGACACACTTGATCGCCCTGTTGAAATTCGCGCGCGTCTCATCAGTGGTGCGGCGTTCGTTGGAAAGGTCAGTGCGTGGTCCGTGGATGGCATCAGCGGATCATTTGGAAATCATGCATGGACGGACCTCGTTGCTGCAGACATGCGCCGCGTCTACATGCAGTTGATGGACCGCAAGAACGCGGATCAGTGGACTCGCCTCGGTGAGTTGCTCGCAAGTGCGCGTGATGGAACACAGTTCTCAGATGACGCATTCGCGCAGGCCAAGCGATTAGGGGCAACGCCAGCGACCATCGATAGCGCACGCGTGCGCGGCCAAGCCGCTGCGATTGCACGCAAGGAACGCGAACGCATGGACGGCGAGCGCCGCCTGCAGGAAACCGTGCTCCCTGATGACGCAACCGCAAAGCCATGGCCGGTGCTCACCGACGCCGAGCAAAGCAGCGCGATCGACGCGATGCGGCAACAGGCAATTGCAGCCATGACCGTCGCCGGAGTGAAGTACGAGTCCGTGGAGACGGACAACTTTCTGGTCTACGGTGATATTTCTCGCTTGGAATTGCAGCGTTGGTCGCGCGAACTCGACGGTCTGTACACGCGCGTCTGCGACATTCTTGCGGTGCCGAAGGGCGTCAAACTGTTCTGGGGCAAGGCGGTCGTGCTTGCCTTTGACAAGCAAGACACATTCCGCTTGGCGGAAGCGGCGATCTTCAATCACAAGGCGCCCGCGATGTTGCGCGGGGTGTGTCACATGAAGGGGCCGCAGGTGTTTATCTCTATCTATCGCGGCAACGACGAACTTGAATTTGCAAGCACCCTTGTCCACGAAACCACGCACGGCATTGTCTATCGCTATGCGACACCGATTCAGATGCCCGACTGGGCAAACGAGGGATTTTCCGAATGGGTCGCTCGCACGTGCGTGCCGCGTTCGAAGGTGGATGCTTCGCGACGCCCGCAAGGGTTGTCATTCTTTCGGCAGGGCGGTGATGCCACCAAGATCATGGCGCTCAGCGGTAAAGACGGCACCTGGCCGGGTGACAATGCCATCGGGTACTCAGTGGGGTACATATTGGTTGACCTGATGATTGCCGACCGCCAGCAGAAGTTTGGCTCGTGGGTCAAGGCAATAAAGGGCGGGAAACCTTGGCAGAAAGCGCTAGCGGAAGACTTTGGGATGGCCGCTCCGGCGCTCGCGCAGGCGGCCGCGCAGTGGTACCGAACCAACGATGGCGCGCCTCGGCGCTGAGCGTGTTGTTGGTCCTCATGGCGATTCATCATGCTGCGGCACAACGCGGTGCGGAGTAGGATTCGTCCCCTCACATGGCAACTACTCAGACCCGCAGCAAGACCCTCGTCAAGACCTCCGTCAAGACCGCCACCAAGCGCAAGAAGAAGCCCGCCGCCAAGGCAAAGGGCTGGCGCACGGCCCGTACCAGCGACCGCCACGAGCTCTATGAACTTTCGGTTCAAGAGCCATCAGCGGAAATCGCATTCATGGAGCGAGCGTTCCGCGAGCGCTTCGGCCGCGTTCCGACTGTGTTGCGCGAAGACTTCTGCGGAACAGGCTTTGCAAGTTGCGCGTGGGTGCAACATCGTCGAAACAATCGCGCGTATGGAATCGATTTGTGCTCAAAGACCATGGCGTGGGGCAAGGGTCGACACGGCACCGCGCTCACCACTGATGAGTGCAAGCGCATGCAGTGGATCAAGGGCGATGTTCGCAGTACGCCCACCGAGCCTGCGGATGTACTGGCGGCACTCAACTTCAGCTACTTCCTCTTCAAGACACGCGCAGGTTTGCTGGAGTATTTCCGCGCAGCGTTCAGCAACCTGAAGCAGGGCGGCTTGTTCGTTCTTGATGCGTACGGTGGATACGAGAGTTTCTCGGTCATCACCGAGTCGCGCAATCTTGATGGTTTCACATATTTGTGGGACACCGAGAAGTACAACCCAATCACCGGCGAAGTGCTGAACCATATTCACTTCAAGTTCCCTGACGGCACCGAGCTTCGCAAAGCATTCACCTACGACTGGCGCCTGTGGACGCTGGCGGAGATTCAGGAAACGCTGATTGAAGCGGGATTTGTGCGCCCGGCCGTCTATTGGGAAGGCACCGTCAAGAAGACCGGCGAGGGTGACGGCGTGTTCCGCCGCAAGACCGTTGGTGAGGCATGCGGCGGATGGATTGCATACATCGTCGCAGAGAAGCCAGCGGCTGGTCAGGCGAAGTCTACAGCCAAGCGTCCCGCTCGTCGTTCGGCGCGCTGAATCATTCATAGAGGATCGAGTATCGCCATGCCATTTTCCACCAACAGCGAAGGCCTCGGCATTGCGTCGCTCGCGCCGCTCTTGGCTGAAGTGAGCAAAGCGTTCGAGCGACAACTTGCCAGCGACTTGCCGCCAGTGAACACACTGTGTCGGCACGTGGAGCGGTACCGCGGCAAGATGCTGCGCCCCACAATGGTGTTTCTCTGTGGCCAGGCATTTGGAAATGTCGGGGAGCGACATGTCATCGTCGCGGCCACCTGCGAAATGATCCACATGGCCACGCTGGTACATGACGATGTATTGGACGAAGCCGAAGTGCGCCGCAAGGGCAACACCATCAATCATCTGCGCGGCAATGAAGTGGCGGTGATGCTCGGCGACTACCTGATTTCCAACGCATTTCACCTGTGCAGTCGGGCTGGCGATCCTGCTTTGAATCTTCGTCTTGGCGAAATCACGAACACGCTGTGCGAAGGTGAATTGGTGCAGCTCAGTCATCGCGATGACTTGTCGCTTGACGAGCACACCTACTTCGAGATTGTGCGCCGCAAGACGGCGGTTCTGATTGGAGCGTGCTGCGAATTGGGAGCGCGTCTCTCCGGAGCACCAGAAGAATCAGTCGCCGCGCTTGGTCGATTTGGCGAGGGTCTTGGCGTTGCATTCCAGATTCAAGATGACCTACTCGACCTTGAGGGTCGGGAAGATGTGGTCGGCAAGAGTCTGGGTCGCGACCTTGAGAAGGGCAAGCTGACGCTTCCCGTCATCATTCACCTCGCGCGTTGTGCAGGCGCAAGTCGTGAACGCACAATCGCTGCGATCCGGGCCCGCGATGGCGTTACGTTGATGGATGAACTCACGGCCGGCGGCGCGCTCGCTGACGCGCGGAGTCGTGCTGAGGCGATGGTTGCAGCCGCTCGTGCAGAACTAGCGAAGGTCCCAGCAGGTGCGCCGCGTGACGCGCTCGACGCCGCGGCGCTCGCGATCGTTCACCGAGACTTCTGACCAGCTGCTGCGCCTGCCCAACCGCGGCCGCCCTTGGCTACCGCCGCGGATGGTTTGGTATTGGCGCGATTGGCAGCGATCAACTTGTCAATATCTTCTTCCTGCAGCGTCATGGGGTGGCCCTGCCAACGGACGATTCCATCCGCCGAGAAGATCGCCATGTGCGGGATGCCGCGGATTGCGAAGAACTTTTCTTTGAGCGTTCCCGCCGGGTCGATGGCGAGCGGATACTTGAAGTCCGCAGGCTTGAGTTTCTGCTTCTTCATGCCGGTGTTGAAGTCGGCTTCCTTCTCGTCACTGATTCCCACAAAGAGGATGTCTTGCCCGTATTTCTGGGTCAATTCATTGACGTGCGGAATCGCGGCGCGGCATGGTCCACACCAGGTTGCCCAGAAATCGATCGCTACCAACCGAGTTCCTGGGTCGGGGTGCTGACCAAGCCACTTGGCAACAGTGAACCCGGGGATCTTCTTGCCGCGCATGTCGCCAGCAGACTTTGGATCGATAGGCGCCAAGAATTCCGGCCACTTCACCTCGGCTGCTGGCTTTGCATCAGCGGCACCAGCGGCGCCCATGGCGTCTGGCTTCTCTTTCGCTTCAATACTTTCGTCCACTTCTTCTGCAAGCAGCGCCGGCAACTTAGCCTTGAGTCCTGCATCGCTGAGTCCGACATAGCGAACTGCGCCAGTCTTATCGATCACAATGTTCACTGGCTTTTTCCACACGCCGAGCGCATCGCACCAGTCCCCCGATGCATCAATGGCAACGAGGCATGGTGAATCTTTGGCGAGGATGTCATCGGCGCGGTCTGCTTGGTCCGGCGTATGCAGACCCAAAAGGATGACGCCTTCAGGAAGCGAGCGCTTCACCTTGTCGAGGGCAGCACGTGGGCTGGATTTCCCGCCGACGGACTGAATCACGGTGACCTTGTCGCGGAATGCCGCGCGGTCCATTGCGTCACCACCAACCCACTTGAGATCAGCGGTGGGCTTGGGGATTATCCAACCTTCATTCTCTTTGAGTGCAGCGCGGTCGGCCTTCTCGAGCGGGGCGTAGAACTTCGCCTCAGCGGTCGGCACCGCAGGTCCGTCAGCCTTGCCATCTCCATCGGCGTCCTTCACTGGCGGCGCGCTCGGCGGAGCAGTATTTCCCGTCCTGGGCTTGGACGGATATTGCGGTGCTGCCGTTGCGGTCGTGGTTGCAACGGAAATCGTCGTCAACATCACGAGCAGCGCGGTGGAGAGCGAAGCCTGAGTCATGACGCGAATCCTACCCCTGAACTCAGGAATTCCCCAACTCGCGGCGAATTGGCATCGACATGTTGTCGATGAGCCGCACATTGCCAAGGTGCGCGGCGATCAGAGCGCGGGTTGGGGTCTCCCAAGTATCCACCGGCAGCAGGGTGGCGGCATGGCGCACGACCGCGTAATCGACAGTCAGACCATGCGCCTCAAGGGTGCTTCGCATCATGGTTTCCGCGCTGTGCGGGTCGGTTTCAGTTGCTGCGGCGTGCAAGGCGCGCACAAGCCCAAGAGCCTGGTCACGCTGCTCTGGCAGCAGATAGCGGTTGCGACTACTCATGGCCAAGCCATCATGCTCGCGCACAGTGGGAGCGGCTTCAACCATCAGCGAACCCCAGCGCCCGCGTGATTCCCTGACCATGTCTGTCAGGACCCGTAGCTGCTGGAAATCTTTCTCACCAAAGACTGCGAGCGCCGGTCGCGTCAGGTCAAACAGTCGAGCAACTACCTGACAAACGCCACCAAAGTGATTGGGGCGGCTTGCGTCTTCGAGACCGGGTTGGCTTGCAACTGTCGGAAGCAACCACGCTGCGGCTTCTGCGCGCGCAGCGTCAAGACCGAGCGGATAGACAGTCTCTGCAGTTGGAGCAAACACGGCGTCGGCACCGCATGCCTCTGCTAACTCCACATCGTGTGCAATTGTGCGGGGGTACTTGGCGAAGTCCTCGCGCGGCGCAAACTGGGTGGGATTGACGAAGATCGTTGCCACCACTGGCAGGCCTCGGTCGCACATCCGGCGAATGAGTGCTCCGTGACCGTCGTGCAAGGCCCCCATCGTTGGGACCAATGCGCAGCCAAAGTACGGCTGGAGCTGTTCTGGGGCGTGGAGGACCTGCATCTGGGGTCGTCACCATAGTGCCGGAACTTCCGACTTGTAAATCCGGAATAGATTTCCGAGAATTCAGAGACTTCTTCTCCGGAACTGCTTTTCAATTGGATCCGCTCTTCCTAGACTGTTGTTGCGACTGGATCTCAACTGCCACGGGCTTTCCTAGCATCGTGCTTCTCGTGATCCCTCGCTCCTTGACCATGGCAACCAAACTCCCCATTTATTTCGATCATGCCTCCACCACCCGCTGCGACCCCCGCGTCGTTGAGGCGATGCTTCCGTATTTCAGCGAAAAGTTCGGCAACTCCTCGAGCCGTAACCACAAGTTTGGCTGGGAGTCCGAGGACGGCGTCGAGCACGCACGCGAACAGGCGGCCGCGCTGATTGGTGCCAATCCGAAGGAAATCATCTTCACGTCCGGCGCCACCGAGGGCAACAACCTTGCCATCAAGGGCGCCGCCGAGATGTACGCAAAGGCTGCCGCTGGGCAGACCGGTCGCGGCCACATCATTTCTGCGGTCCACGAACATAAGGCGGTGCTCGACCCCTGCAAGCGTCTGCAGCGCGAGGGCTTTGATGTCACCTTCCTTGAACCCGGCACTGACGGCGTCATTACTGCCGACATGGTTGCCGCAGCGCTTCGCCCGGACACGATCTTGGTCACCATCATGTGGGCGAACAATGAGATTGGCGTGATCAATGAGATCCCGCAGATCGGCAAGTTGTGCCACGATAAGGAAATCGTCCTCCACACCGACGCCACGCAGTGGGTCGGCAAGATGCCAACCGATGTGGAGCGCGATCACATCGACCTCCTCACTTGGAGCAGCCACAAGATCTATGGCCCGAAGGGTGTCGGCGCTTTGTTCGTGCGACGCCGCAAGCCACGCATTCGTCTCGAGGCCATGATTGACGGCGGCGGTCACGAGCGCGGCATGCGTTCCGGCACGCTCAACGTCACTGGCATCGTCGGATTCGGCAAGGCGTGCGAGCTCTGCCAGCACGAGATGGAACACGAGCGCGAGCGCTTGGTGAAGTTCCGTCGCAAGCTAGAAACTGAGCTTTCCAGGCGTATTGAAGTCACTCAGGTGAATGGTCACCCTGAGAAGCGCCTTCCGCACTTGACCAACATTTCCTTCGGATTTGTTGAGGGCGAAAGCCTGATGATGGGCGTGAAAGACATCGCCTGCAGTTCTGGCAGCGCGTGCACCAGCGCCAGCCTTGAGCCGAGCTACGTACTCAAGTCGCTCGGAGTTGGCGACGAACTCGCGCACTCATCATTGCGCCTTTCGCTGGGTCGTTGGACCACGGAAGAAGAAGTTGATTATGCAATCGAGCAAATTGTTGCCGCCGTTCAGCACTTGCGTTTGATGAGTCCGTTGTTCGACCTTCACAAGGAAGGCATCGACATTTCGAAGATCCAGTGGCAAGCGCACTAAGGCGCCGAGTCAATTCCCCCGCACGCACTTGACCGGCCGCAGCGCCGGAGACACAGGACAGAAATCATGGCTTACTCAGATAAAGTTGTCGACCATTTCCAGAACCCGCGCAATGTTGGCAGTTTCGGCACGAGCACCGATGTTGCCAAGCGCACCGATGTTGGCGTCGGCATCGTCGGCGCACCCGAGTGCGGCGATGTCATGCAGTTGCACATCAAGGTGAATGAGCAGGGCATTATTGAAGACGCGAAGTTCAAGTGCTTTGGTTGCGGCAGCGCGATCGCTTCAAGCAGCTTGGCTACCGAATGGTTGAAGGGCAAGTCTGTTGACGAGGCGCTCACCATCAAGAACACGCAGATTGTGGAGGAGCTCAGCCTCCCACCTGTGAAGATTCACTGCAGCGTGCTTGCCGAGGATTCCATCCGCGCAGCCATCGCTGATTACCGCAAGAAGAATGGCATGGCGGCTGACTCAGCCGCGCATGCCGCTACCCACTGATAGTTTCAAAGCACCCTACGGAGAGATTTCATTATGTCCGTCATCATTAGCGACTCAGCAGCCCGCGAAATCAGCAACATCATTCACCAGCAAGGTCTCGACGCCGACAAGATTCGTCTGCGCGTTGGCGTCAAGGGCGGTGGATGCAGTGGCTTCAGTTACATCCTCGATCTCACCGAAGTGCAGAAGGACTCCGACGAACTCTGGGAGTTCACCTACCGCACCGCTGAGGACGGCAAGAACGTCACCCGCGTCGAAGGTGGCGCTGGTGGAGCAACCACCGCCGTTGCCGAAGCCGGCACCTTCACGGTGCGCGTCGTCTGCGATCCGAAGAGCTTCCTGTATCTGAACGGCACCACGATCGACTTCAAGGACGAGATCATGGGCCGCGGATTCGTGTTCACGAACCCCAATGCCAGCACCACCTGTGGATGCGGCTCAAGTTTTAGCGCATAACTCTCGCTTTGCAGTCCGTTTGCTGAATCGACTGCCGCCAGCGAATTCGAATTGTCCGACCGCCCCGCATCCTCCTCAGGATGCGGGGCGGTTCGCTATCGTTCACGGATGCGCATTCGAGCCATCGTGAGTCATGCAGCCGTGCCGGTCGCCGTTGTACTGAGCGTCTTGGCAGCCACGGCATGTTCGCCAACAGGAGCGGGACACGCCGGTTCCGTCAGTGCGACCAGTGCCGAGCCAGGGAAAGCCGCTGATTCATCAGAACCTCCGGCCGCCATGCACAAGTCTGCTGCCGCATCGGCGCTGAAACCACCAGTGGCGCGCCAGGAAGCATTTGTCATCAAGAGCCCGTTCGGCGACCGAACCGACGAGTACTACTGGCTGCGCAATGACAACTCCGAGAAGAAGCCAGACGCCATCATGGCGTACCTCAACGCCGAGCAGGCGTACACCGAGGCAATGATGGCGCGGCTCATGCCATTGCAGGAAACGCTCGTCAAGGAAATTCGTGGGCGCATCAAGGAAGATGACTCCACCGTGCCGGCGTTTGATCACGGCTACTGGTACTGGACGCGCTTCGACACCGGTGCGGAGTATCCAATCTACATGCGTCGGCGCGGGACGCCTGCTGCGCAGGATGAATCAGCGAAGCCAGAACTGCTGCTTGATGTGCCCGCCATGGCGAAGGGCGAGGATTACTTTCGCGTGACGGAGATTTCCGCGAGCCCTGATGGAATGATCTTGGCGTGGAGTCAGGATGTCACTGGTCGCCGTATGCACACCATCCACTTCAAGGATCTGCGCACTGGTGCCATGCTTCCGGATCACATGGAAGGAACATTGGAATCGGTGGAGTGGTCCGCAGACGGCAAGTCCCTGTTCTACATTCGTCAGGACCCGGTGTTGCTGCAGAGCGGCCCTGTGTATCGCCATGTACTCGGAACACCCGTCGCGTCAGACACGCTTGTCTATGACGAACCCGACAAGACGCTCTTCACGGAAATCAGTACAAGTCGCAGCGATAAATACCTCTTGATCACCATGGAGGGCTACGACACTAACGAGTTGCGCGTGGTTCCCCTGGATCGTCCCGATGCTCCTGCAGCGGTTGTATTTCCGCGTCGGCCCGACGTGCGCAACTACGTGGATCATTGTGCTGGCAAGTGGCTCATTCGCACCAACGAAGGCGCGCGCAACTTCCGGCTTGCAGTAGCGCCCGAGTCTGCGCCCGATGTTCGTGCAGGATGGGTCACCATTTTGCCGCAGCGAGCGGATGCCTCGGTGGATGATGCTGTCGCGTTCAATTCTGGAATCGCCGTACTCGAGCGCGTCGATGCAAATCCGCGGGTTCGCATCATGCCATGGTCTGGCGGCGATGGAACGGTTGTGCCTGCTGACGAGTCCGCATACGCCATGACATTCGGTGAGAACATGGATGCCGCGAATACTTCAGTGCGCATCGGTTACACATCGATGGTCACACCGCGCACCACGATTGACGTTGATCTTGCGACCGCGGCGCGTACCGTTCGAAAGGTGCAGCCCGTGATTGGCTACGAACGCGCCAAGTATGAAACCGCACGCGCGTGGGCGCCGAGCCGCGATGGCAAGCGCATTCCTGTCTCGCTTTCGTGGCGAAAGGATGCTTATGCCCGCGATGGCAAGCATGCCATGCGCATTGAGGGATACGGCGCATACGGGCTACCGACGGACGCAGAGTTTGATTCCGCCGCGGTCAGTTTGATGGATCGCGGATTCTTGATTGCCGTTGCGCACATTCGCGGCGGCGCGGACATGGGTCAGGATTGGTACGAGGACGGCCGGTTGATGCACAAGAAGAATTCGTTCAACGACTTTGTGGATGCCACCGACTTTCTGCGCCACGACGGTTGGTGTGACGCACGCATCTTTGCAACGGGCGGATCTGCTGGCGGTCTGCTGATGGGTGCCGTTGCCAATCAGGCCGGCAGTCATTACAAAGGCATTGGGCTGCATGTTCCCTTTGTTGACGCGCTCACCACCATGCTTGACGAGACGATTCCGCTCACCACGAATGAGTGGACGCAGTGGGGCAATCCCAAGGAATCGAAGGAAGCGTACGAGTACATCTTGTCCTACTCGCCGTACGACAACTTGGCAGCAAAGGATTACCCAGCCATGTTGGTGACAACTGGACTGTGGGACTCACAGGTGCAGTACTACGAGCCCGCCAAATTCGTGGCGCGCCTGCGTCGGCTGCGCACGGATTCGAATCCGTTCTTGTTGCATATCAATATGGAAGCTGGTCACGGCGGCAAGAGCGGACGCTTCGAGCGCCTGCAACAGGCTGCGCGCGAGCAGGCATTCTTCTTGGATTTAGCGGGGGTTGATCGCTAACGCGCGGGTTGCGGGTGACTGTATTTACTAGGCGTACTGGTTGAGCGTTTAGTTGGACGTAGTAGTCGTGCGTTTCGTTGGACGTACTAGGTGTTCGCCCTCACTGTTTGCCCTACGCGCCCGCGCGCATGCTTGCGGCGATCGCATCTGGCTCGCGTCGCACGAATCCAGGGATTGAATCGCCTGCAATCGGGTGCGCGATATGCCAGCCCTGCGCTGCATGCCAACTGTGCTCTGCAAGGAATGCCCACTGCGCAGCACTTTCGACGCCCTCGGCGACGCAATCGATATTGAGCTGGCGCGCGTGACGGAGCGCGGTGTCCACCATGGCGCGATCGTCCGCCGAGCCAGGAAGGCGCGCGATGACGGACTGGTCGATCTTGAGTTCGTCGATCGGAAATTGCCTCAGCACGGAGATACCTGCAATTCCCGTTCCGAAATCGTCAACAGAAACTCGGACGCCGTTGATGCGGAGCGCTTCCAATTGCGGTCGGATCAGTTCGCCTTCTTGTACTAAGACGCCTTCTTGAATTTCAAGTGTCAGGAGGCGCCCCGGCAATGCAGTTTCGCTCAACGCAAGGCGAACAGCATCGACAAGATCGCCTCGTCGAAATTGGCTTGCGGCGATGTTCACGCTGACCGGAATATCCAATCCCACGAGCGACCACGCCGCGCATTGCCGACACGCTTCACGCAACGCCCATCCGCCGATTTCATCGAGTAGCCCCGCGTCCTCGGCGATAGCAAGCAGGCGCCTTGGTGCAATCGCTTCGCCAGTGGTTGGAAGTTTCCAACGAATCAGCGCTTCGGCGCCGACAGTGGCTCCGGTGGCGATGCTCACCTTTGGTTGGTAGACGAGTCGGAAGTTTCCATCTTCAAGCGCGTGCTGCAGCATGGTGGCGAGTTGGAGTTCGTCAAGCGCGCGCTTCGAGTCTGCGTCGGTATAGAAATTGATGCGCGGTTGCGGACCGCGGCGCGCGATCCGTAGCGCTTGTTTGCTGCGTGCCAGTATGAGTTCGATGGGCGGCAGCGCTTCATTCGGTTCAAGTTGCAGGACGCCTAAAGATGCGCGGATGCGCATATCGAGCGTACCGATGCGTTCTGCTGGTTGGCCAGATCCGCCGAGCGCTGCAAGCAGTATTTCTGGTTGTGGCGTGGAGCCTGGCAGTAAGACGATCGCCTCACCTGGTCTTCCCGGAAAGAGAAATGCTTGTTCCGGAATGAGTGCGCGGATGCGCGCACGCCAGAGTTCGTCGAGCGCGCGCAGGGTCTCGCATCCTTCGATTGATGCGACTGCACCTGCGTCTTCCAGTTCCAAAGTAGCAACCAGCACGGGGCGCGGCATGCCTGCCAGCGCGGACTTGATGGCAGCGTGGGTGCCCACACTCGTAATGGTGGTGGAAACTGCACCGGGGATTCGTCGTTCACGCGCACGGATGGCCTCAATGAGGACAACGGGGTCAACTGGACTCGGGAGCGCATCATCGGCGCCCGCAAGCAGTGCTGCGCGAACATCAGAAGCTCCGGTTGCCGAAGTTGGCAGGAGCGCGATGATCTCCATATGGCCGGAAGCCGCGGCTGCTCGGGCGGCAGAGCAGAATTCAGCAAGCGCCATGTCCGCGCCGAACGCAGCGAGCACTGCAATTTCTGGATGCTCTTCGGTGACGAGTTTCAGGCCGCCCTCGGCATCGCTCGCGGAGCGCACCTCAAAGCGTGCCTTGCGGAGTGCCAGCGCGAGTCGGTCGCGCGTTGCGGGATCAGGCTCAAGAAGTAATACGCGGGTCATTGACCGGCGAGTCTAGCCTCAGGCACGGTGGCAGATTGTCATGAACCTGTCCAGGAGAGTGTCGCTCAAAGAGACGACGATTCAATGCGCCGCGCCGGCGATCCACTGGGAGATCACTGGCCACGCCATCCATGCAGCCGCGATCGGCAGGTACGTGGCAAGCACCCAGCGCAC
>JAPLMU010000097.1 GCA_026386795.1 Planctomycetota bacterium | reverse complement strand
TGCGCCCACTTCAGGTACTTCTGGAAGCCCTCCGGGAAGCCCTCGGCGTTGGCCTCGTTCACGGAATAAATCTTCTTGCTCGCGGGCATCTGAATGTTGCTCTGCACCAACATGAAGCTGCCGATCGACGAATCGAGTTCAAACATGTGCACGCCGCGACCCGTGGTGATCACGAACACGGTGCTCGATCCGTACAACACATAGCCCGCAGCCACTTGCTGGTGACCAGCTTGGCACACCGTCTCCACCGCGCCGTGGATCTTTGGATCGTTGCGCAGAATCGTGCAGCTGGTGCCGACACCCACCGCCGTGTCAAGATTGCTTGAGCCATCCAGCGGGTCGAACAACACGCAGTACTTGCCGCCCTCGTGGCCGCGGCGCAGAATGGTCGGCTGCTCTTCTTCCTCACTACCAAGCACGGCGATCGATCCGCGACCGCCGAGAACGCGCATGATCACCTCGTTGGCGATCACATCCATCTGCAACTGATCCTCGCCCTGCACATTGATGGTGCCATCTTCGCCAAGCACGTTCTGCAATCGCACGTGGCGAACCTTGTGGGCGATGATCTTGGCCGCCAAGCTGATGGCGCTGATGATCCAACTGAAATCGCCCGATGCGCCCGGGTAGCGCGTTTCCTCCTCCAGGATGAACGACTGGAGCGAGACGAGGTTGTCGGTGACCACCCGGCGCGGGGGCTGCTGCTCTGTGGAATCCGGCATAAAGTGAACGATATCATTCGCGACCCGGCTGCATGTGCGCGCCGACCACACTTCAGAGAATCAGGAATCCACCCATGAACCAGCCCGTCATCGTCGCCGCTCGCCGCACCCCGATCGGTAAGTTCTTTGGCAGCCTCGCGCGTGTTCCGGCGCCAGTTCTGGGCAGCTATGCCATCAAGGCACTCCTTGAGGACGCCCCGGCCGCCAAGGGCCATGTGGAGGCGTGCATCATGGGCAACGTGCTGCAGGCTGGCGTTGGTCAGAATCCGGCGCGCCAGGCGGCGCTCAAGGCTGGTATCGGCGAGACCGTCAATGCGGTCACTGTGAATAAGGTCTGCGGCTCCGGCCTTGAAGCCGTGATGCAAGCCGCGAACATGATCCGCCTTGGCGACGCGCACTGCGTGGTGGCCGGCGGCATGGAGAACATGGATTTGGCGCCGCACCTGGCGCAGGTGCGCGGCGGCATCAAGTACGGCGAGGGCAAGCTGATCGACCACATGCAGTTCGATGGTCTCACCTGCGCGTTCGAGAACTGGCCGATGGGTAACGCCGCCGAGCACACCGCTTCAAGCTGCGGCGTGACCCGCGGCGCGCAAGATGCATTCAGCGCGGAGAGTAATCGCCGCGCGGCCGAGGCAACCAAGAACGGTTGGTTCAAGGCGGAGATCGTTCCGCTGTCGGCCGAGCAGTGCATGGCGAAGACCGGCTTGGATGTTGATGAAGGTTTCCGCGCGGACACCACCGCGGACGGGCTTGCAAAGTTGCGAGCCGCGTTCACGAAGGACGGCACGGTGACGGCTGGTAATGCGAGTCAGATTTCTGACGGCGCCGCGGCAGTGCTGGTGATGAGCGAATCGAAGGCGAAGGAACTTGGCCTGAAAGTGCTGGCGCGGATTGTTGGCTACGGCACCTCTGGCGTGGCACCGAAGGACTTGTTCACCGCGCCGAAAGTTGGCATCGAACAACTACTAAAGAAGACCGGCAAGACGGTCGCGGACATTGACCTCTTTGAAGTGAACGAGGCGTTTGCAGCGCAAGTGCTAGCGAATGTCACGCCACTCGCGATCCCGCACGAGAAGCTAAACGTCTGCGGCGGCGGCGTGGCCCTTGGTCACCCGATCGGCGCAAGCGGCGCGCGCGTGCTAGTCACGCTCATCCACCAGCTACACCGCACCGGCGGCAAGCGCGGCATCTGCAGCTTGTGCCTCGGCGGTGGCAATGCCGTGTCAATGATGGTTGAAATCTAAATGGTGTCCGGGGTATCCCCGCACCAATTAACTGACCACCGAAACGGCGTCTGGGATATCCCGAAAGCCATTCGCGTAGGTTGAAATCCGTCGGTCGCGATGTCCTAATAAATAGGTGCGGGGATACCCCGGACCTAATTTATGGAGCGTAGTTTCATGCCGTCCGGAGTCTGCTCAAACTCCACCACGTGAAACTGGAACTGATCCCACAGGTGCGGCGATAGCGTCGCACGCGTCAATCCTGGCGCAACTTGCTTCATTGATACATCGGAGCCAACCGCGTTGAACCGCATCCGGTTCAGGAGCTCCATGGTTGAACGTCGATTGTCCTTGCACCACTTGTCAAAACCCTCAAAGCCGCCGCTCTGCTTCCATTCCGCACGCGCTTCCGGCGCGAGCAATTGATCCCACATCAACTGATATTCCTCGTTGCGAAAGCACGCCATGGTGTTTGCCACTACGTGCTCCGGCATCATGCACCGCAACACCACCGTGCCGTCATCCAGTCGTTCGCGTGGCTCAAATGCCTTGGACGGAATCGGCTTGCCGTCCGCGCCGAGTTTCGGCGGTAACGGCGCAGTGCCTGGACCCGCCTTGGAAATCGCCGTCTCGCCGAGCGGACGATCGACAAAGATCACCTTGGTGCCGTCCCGCAGCATCATTTCCTTGGGCGCATTGCCGTCCACCATGTAACTGGGGCGGTATCGATACTCCACGCGCTCCGGTGTGCACGCGGAGAGGGTCGCCGCGGATATAAATAAAAGCACCGCAGCATTCAGCAGTCCACACGTCATTTCGGGTGCCCCGCCGCCACGCCCGCTGACCCCAGCGCCGGCATCACGGGATTCAACTGACTGATCGACCACGCCACATGATGCGCCTGCGCCGGATCCGTTGCAGGCACATCGGTTCGTTGATGCGTACCGCGGCTCTCGTTCCGCGCCAGCGCCGCGCGCGTCATCAAGAGACCAACCGTGAGAAGGTTCTGCACTTCCCAACCTTCAGGCGTGGAGAACACCTCGTCCATTCCATAGCGGCCCCAGAATGCAAACATCGAAAGTACATCGGTGAGATGCGCGCCGCTGCGTTCGATGCCCACGTTGCGCCACATCGCACTGCGAAGGCTGGAGCGAATGTCTGCCAAATCTAGTTCGCCGTGCGTTGCTGTGTGCACTTCGCTGACAATCGCTCGCGGCAACACCTCGGGCGGCGCCTCGCGTGCAATGGAAACCGCTACGCGTCGACCGAACACCAATCCATCAAGCAAACTATTGGAAGCCAAGCGATTGGCACCATGCACTCCGTTGGCGGCCACTTCGCCGCACGCCCACAGTCCCGGCAGCGACGTACGACCATCAAGATCCGTGCGCACTCCGCCAATCATGTAATGCGCGGCTGGAGTCACCGGAATTCGATCGCGGGTTGGATCAATATCGAACCCCGCCAGCATGCGCGCAAGGCCTGGGAAGCGCTCGGCAAATCGCCCCGGCGCAAAGTGCCTGCAGTCAAGAAATACATGACTCTCGCCGCTACCTGCAAGATGGCGAACGATCGATTTGCTCACCACGTCACGAGGCGCAAGCTCCGCCATCGGATGGAGACCCTGCATGAATCGATCGCCGTTGCGATTGACAAGATGCGCTCCCTCTCCGCGCACCGCTTCACTAATGAGCATGCGCCCAGCACCTGCCACGTACAGCGCGGTGGGGTGAAACTGGAAGAACTCAAGATCGGAGAGTTCCGCGCCCGCTCGCCACGCCATGGCAACGCCGTCGCCGGTGGCAACTTTCGGGTTGGTGGTTTCGCGGAACACCTGCCCTGCTCCGCCGGAAGCAAGCACGGTCGCGCGCGCCCACATGATCTGCAACCCGTAACGCGGATGCCAGGTCAGCGCGCCAAGTATGCGGCCCGATCCATCCGCAGCACGCAGCAGGTCAATGACAAAGCAGCGGTCAAACACGCGAATGCCGCGCGTCGCGCGCACGCGTTCAATCAAGCAACGCGCAAGCTCATAGCCCGTTGCATCGCCGTCGGTGTGAACGATCCGCGCGTGATGATGCCCGCC
>JAPLMU010000144.1 GCA_026386795.1 Planctomycetota bacterium | reverse complement strand
GCCAGTGTTGGTCAGCCCATGGCCATCGTCCTGGACAACCAGGTCTACACGGCACCCAACCTCAACTCGAAGATCAATGACCGCGGACAGATCAGCGGCAACTTCAGCGAGAAGGAAATTGATTACCTCGTGCGCGTCCTTGCATCGGGCTCGCTCGGTGCGCGACTCTCTCCAGAACCAGTTTCCGTCAGCGTCCTTGGACCGGCGATGGGTAAGGACAACCTGCAGCGTGGTTTGAATAGCGTGATGATTTCGGTGCCTGCGACCTTCGCCATCATGGCGCTTTATTACTTCATTCCAGGAATCATCGCGAACATCTCGCTCCTGGTGAATGCGCTGATCATCTTCTACGCAATGTCACTGGTCGATGCCAGTTTCACGCTGCCCGGTCTGGCCGGAATCGCGCTGAACTTGGGTATCGCAGTTGATAGCAATGTGCTTATTTACGAGCGTCTTCGCGAAGAACTCGTTGACCGCAAGCAGCCGCTTCTTGACGCCATCGACACGGCCATGCGCCGTGCTCGAACGGCGATCATCGACGGCAACATGACTCACTTGATTGTTGTAGTTGTTCTGTACTGGTTCGCTGGTTCCGAAGTGAAGGGCTTTGCGCTCGTCATGGGTATCGGTGTATTCAGCACGCTTGCAGCCGGCTTGATAGTGACGCAGGTTCTCCTGCGCCTCTACGCGCTCGGTCTCAAGGCAAAGACCATGCCGATGCTGCCGATTGTGGTGCCTGCCATCTCGCGCGCATTGCATCCAAATGTCGACTGGTTGCGCTTCCGATTCATCTTCTGGAGTGGAGCCATTGTTGTGGCGATTATCTGCATCACTGCCACGCTCGGTCGCGGCGGTGACATCTTTGAGACTGAGTTCCGTGGCGGTACCACGATGACCATGTCCACCCGTCCCGCACGAGCGGGCGAGGGTGCATTCGGTGGTCACCTTGCCATGGCGCGCAGTGCAGTTGAAGAGCGTCTGCATGCCCTCGGTACTGCAAACAGTGCGGATCCGGTGCTTTCGGAGCTCCGCAATTCAACGGTGCTCACGGTTGGTGAAACCAACGCGGCACTTGAATCGTCGGCATTCCAAATCAAGGTCCCAAATCCGTCGGGCGTTCCTGAAGAGACCCCTATCGCCAACATTCTGGTGACGGCAGTTGTTGAAGCCTTCAAGGATGACATGGACATCCGACGTCCGGTGAAGTTTGCCGGTCTCGGTGTTGCATCCTCAGCGGGCCATTCGCACCGAATCGACCGACCAGGTCTTGGTGAAGTGATCGGGCGCCCAGCGATCGATTATCCATGTGACTCAGCCATCGGTGGCGTTGCCATTGTGGTCGCAGAAATTGATCCTCCGCTTGCTCCAGCCGATGTGTCCGAACGCATTCGACGCCTCCGAAGCAGTCCGGCATTTGCGGAGGCTGGCGGTCGTTCGGTGGATGTTGTGGGTCTTGATTCTGCCGGTAATGGCACATTCAAATCCTTGGCCATCGTGGTTGCCGACCCGGACCTTGCTGGCGCGCAGCTTTCTGACATCGCTTGGCAGAAGAATTACGCCGACTTGGAGTGGAACCTCATCTCTTCGGCGCTCAGCCAGCAGGCTTCGCTTGAGCAGGTATCGAGTATTTCGCCATCGGTTGCGCGCGATCTTGCATCGCAGGCAACTGTGGCAGTATTGCTGTCCTGCATCGGGATGCTCGTCTACATCTGGATCCGATTCGGTTCGCTTCTCTACTCGGTGGCGACTGTCATCGGAGTTGTCTTCAATATTTCCGTCTGCTTGGGAATGTTGGCGATGAGCAAGTGGATCGGCGATACCCACGTGGGGCATCTCCTGCGCATGCAGGACTTCCGCATTGACCTCAATGTGGTCGCCGCACTCTTGGTGGTGATCGGTTATTCGCTCAATGACACGATCGTGATCTTGGACCGCGTTCGCGAGAATCGCGGCAAATTGGCGCACGCTTCGCGTTCCATCATCAATGAGTCGCTGAACCAGACGTTCAGCCGAACGTTGCTCACCGGCGGTTGCACGGCAGCCACGCCGATTGTGCTTTACCTTGTCGGTGGCCCAAGTATGCAGCCGTTCGCATTCACATTCTTCATCGGTCTGGTGGCGGGAACATTCTCATCTGTTGCCATCGCTGCACCACTCGTTTACGTACCCGGCGAAGGAACGCCGGAATCGGATGGGGAGCCAACGCGCGCCCTTGCCTCGCCGGCGACTGCGTGAGTCGCCATTGATTGAAATATTGCTGCGGGCATCGCGTCCGCAGCACGATCGGATTCGCCATGGAAGGAGATTTTCGACATGTCTAACGGAGCCCGTCTCTCAGCAGTGATCGTGGTGGTGGCAGTTGCCGCCATCGGCCTCTACTTCGCCTTTATGACCCCATCAACGAAGCGCACGGAGAACCCCAAGGCGCCAGTAGATGCCTTGGTGTCGCCGGATTCCGCTCAGGGAGTCGGCGAACTCTCAGGCTCTGCCGCAGCAAATGCTGGCGCCGCCAATGGCGCACCTGCGCCGGAAGCATTCGGCGCAGGCAGTGGAACGATCGCAGTTCCAGGCTCCGCGGATTCCACTGCCCCTCAGGCTGGGGCAGCAGCAGGCGCTGGAACGGTTGCTGGTGCAGCCGCGGCTGGCGCCGCGGCACCCGGGTTGAAGTCGGCTCCAGGATCTGCGAGTCCCGTCACCCCAACCGGATCTGGCGCTACAGCAGTGGCTCCCACCGGAACGGGAACTGGCGCAGTTGTGGCGCCGCCCGTCAAGGTCAAGGCTGAGGCAGTGCCAATAGCCGCAAGTACGAGCCAGTACACCATCAAGTCCGGCGACACCCTCGAAGGTATCGCTCGCACGGAGATGGGTGATGGGCAGAAGTGGCGATTGATTACCGCTGCAAATCCAGGGCTCGATCCGAAGGCACTCAAGATCGGCCAAAAGATCAACATTCCCGCCGCGGGCGCAACCGCCACTAAGGAAAAGGCAGCCGCTCCAGCCGGAGGCAGCAGTGCATCCGCCCCCAACACCTACACGGTCCAGAAGGGCGACACGCTGATGGAACTTTCCCGCAAGTTCTACGGTTCCGAAGCCGATTGGAAGCGGATTTTGGACGCCAATGTCACCGCATTGAAGGGCGATGCCAAGGCCATCGCTCCGGGCATGAAACTCGTCATTCCTGCGAAGCGTTAACCACAATATCGCCGGATAGTCAACAAACGACCCGCGTGCCCCGAACTGCCCCTTACCGGACGCAGACCTCGGGGCACGCGTTTATTTGAGAAATTCGCAAGGGCTATAGATCGCAACGTGCTGAGATGCGTACACCTTGTATTACCGGAGTTAGTGCCGCCCCCTCGGCGACCCTAAATCCGAGCCATCTCGGCTCTCACATGTCCCCGCCAAAGCAATATCGGAGAAGAACTTCTATGAGCACCCCCGTCAATCGCATATGTGCCCCCGTCGCCCGGATTGGATCTTCGGCTCTCTTTATCGCATCGATCGCCGCCGTGATGGGCTCGATGGGCTCGCTTCCTTTCCAACAAGCAAAGGTCGTTGCAACCGCACCCAGTGCTGGGCACGCAGGCGATGGTTGCATGTTGGGTCTTGATGCCACATGCATTGCAGACATGCCCGGCGTTCCGCTCTCTCTCTGCTTCGTCCCTGGAACATCTGCTGAAGAAGTTAAGCAGGTCACCCAAGGACTCGTTGCGCAGTGGGCAAATGATTCGGCTGCACGTCCTGCTGTCGGTGATGGTGATGGTGGAGCCGCGTACTTCATCGGCACCCGCTGGGCATTCGCGAGTAGCTCAACGCAGGGCACGCCGGTCGTTCTTACATGGTCGATGCCGCCCGATGGCCTACTGATCTCCGACGGTATCACCGGGGGTGCGGCTTCGGGGAACAACCTGAATGCCACGTTCGTGACAAAGTTCGGAACACTCGACGCTGGCAAGAGCCTGATCCGACAGGTGTTCGCTCGTTGGTCGGAACTCTCCGGCGTCACCTACACCGAAGTGACCGACGACAACGCCGCTTGGGGTGCATCCGGTAGTTCCACGCGCGGTGACATCCGCATCACTGGCCGTGCCTTCGGAAGCACGGGCGTTCTTGCCTACACCTATTTCCCAAACAATGGCGACATGGTGTTCGTGACGACCAACAGCAACTACTGGTCGACCACCAACAATAATCGGTATTTCCGCAATATTTGCTCGCATGAACACGGTCACGGGTTGGGCTTCGATCACGTGTGCCCGACCAACAACACCAAGCTCATGGAGCCGTATCTGACCACGGCCTTTGACGGTCCGCAGAATGACGACCTGCGTGCAGTGCAGCGCGAGTACGGTGATCATTACGAGCCCAATGACACCATCGCTACGGCATCAGCCGTCATAAATGCATCTGGCACAACCACGATCGCAAATCTGTCGATCGACGACAATTCTGATGTTGACTATTACAAATTCAACGCGAATGTGGGGGCAACCATCACGGTGCAGGTGACCCCGCAGGGGCCGAGCACTTACCTGAACGGAGCCCAGAATTCAAACGGTACTTGCAGCGCTGGAACGGCCGTGTACCCGCTCGTAATTCAAGATATTGTTGTCGGTATCTACCGCGGAACGAGCACAACCCCAATCATTCAGCAGAATGCAACTGTTGCGGGCAGCGCAGAAGCCATCGTCAACTTTGCCATCACGGCTTCTGACGTGTACGCAATCAAGGTGTCTACCGCATCACTGACCGACGACATCCAGCTGTACACCCTATACACCAACATCGTTGCAACCGCTCCTCGTATTGGAGACTTCGATGGCAACGGCATCGTGAACGGTGGAGACTTGGGAATTCTTCTGGCCGTGTGGGGACCGATCGCCTGCGGTTCCCGATACGACTTGAACAATGATTGCGTCATCGACGGCGGCGACCTAGGAATCTTCCTGGCCGACTGGGGTTGATCCGGCGACCAGCCGAGCCGGAGTGATTGACTCTGAATTCAAAGGGCCTGATGATCTGCGGACAGCCGCACATCATCAGGCCCTGTTACTCGCGTTGACTACCTGACACTTCTCAGGTCAGGCGGATCAGCTCAGAGCGTGCGCCGACCAGTGATACGAGGCGAGCCGCCTCAGTTCCGCTCCCAAGCGCCGGCAAGGGCGTCTGAAGGCCGATTGGCGTCCTCAGCCTGTCCGGGGCGCCTGTCTCCGTTCCGCGCCTCTTCGGCCTGCGCCGCATCCACGGCCTCCTTGGCGATCGTCCCGTCCTTGCCAACCTGCTCGAAGCGAACGCTGACGCGCTTGCTGACGCCGCGCTGTGGCATGGTGATGCCGTAGAGCTGGTCGCAGAACTGCATGGTGCGCTTATGGTGAGTGATGACAATGAAGTGGCTGCCGGAGAGGAATTCACGGAGCACGTTGCAGAATCGCTCCACGTTGGCCTCGTCGAGTGCGGCATCCACTTCATCCAAGATGCAGAACGGACTGGGCTTGCTCTTGAAGATGCTCAACAGGAGCGCAACCGCGGTCATGGTCTTCTCTCCGCCGGAGAGCTGACTGATGACTCGAGGTTCCTTTCCAGGGGGCTTCGCACGAATATCGACGCCCGACTCCAGGATGTCCACTTCGCCGGTCTCCTCGTCGGGGACCAAGAAGAGGTCAGCACTGCCGCCGCCGAAGAGGCGACGGAACATGCCACCGTTGCCAGCGAAGTTCTCCCGCACGGTGTTGAACACTTGCTCGAAGCGAACTCGGGTGACGGCGTCGAGCTGAACGATCAATTCGCCGAGCAGCGTGGTGGCAGAATCGATGTCGCCCACTTGGCGGACAAGTTCCTCGTTGCGTTGCTCGAGTTGGCCCTCTTCCTCAATGGAGTCGAGGTTGACGTTGCCGAGTTTGCGGATTTCGTCCTTGAGTGACGCGAGTTCCTTCTCGGCGGCACTGCGGTCGGTTTGAGCCCATTCAGGCATGGCTCGCGCGGCAACATGCTCTGCGTAGCCCGTTCCAAGATCGAGTTCCAGTTCGCTGAGCGCGGATTCCTCAAGAGCCTCGCGCTTGATTTCCACCTCGCGGCGGCCCAGTTCCACGCTGTTCCAGTTGCGCTCCAAGATGTGCGCCTGATCGCGGGCAATGCGGAGCGCAGTGGCTGCTTCTTCGGTACTTCGCTGAGCAGCCGCGACGGCGACGGCAGCGGTTTCCAAGCTTTCGCCAAGCCCCGCAAGTTCGGCTCTAGCCGCCGCGGATGCCAGCTGCGCTTCCGCGATAGTGGACTCGTAGCGGTCAATCTGTTGCTTGCGCCGATCAGCCTGCTCAGCCGCATGTACGCGTTGCCGTTGCTGCTCATCACGGGAGAGTTCCGCACTGCGTCGTTCGCGCCGCAGGACATCGAGCGCCGAGTTGCGTTCACTGCTCGCGATACGTGCATTCGAAAGCGCCTCAGCTGCAGACTCTGCTTTCGCAATCGCTTTCGTGGCGTCAGCATCGGCAACGGCATGGCGCCCGACCAATGCTTCAAGCATCGCGCGAGCCCGTCCGAGCCGTTCCTCAACCTCAGCCCGTTCGGTGCTCAGGGTGCGAATGCGCCGCGTGAGTTCGTCAGATTCCAAGGAAAGCGTTGACTGTTCATGTTCAACGCGCTGAATCATCTGCTCGCAGCGGTCTCTTTGGTACTCGGCGTCAATGATGCCGCGACGCACGTTGGCGAGGCGGTCTTCTACCTCGCGGTGACGCAGGCGGGCCTCGTCGGACCGTGTCAGAAGCACGGCGGCTTCGCTCTCGAGCGCGTCCATCTCCAGTCCGAGGACCACGAGACGCTGCGTCAGTTGTGCAAGCTCAGCGCGACGGGCAAGCAGACCCTCGCCAGCGCCGTTGCCGGTGGGGGTGCCGACGGTGACGCGCCCAAGCGCATCCACCAATTCGCCGGCCCGGGTGACGAGCCGCGCGCCCGCATGGGTGCTTCCGGCAGCCTCGAGGGCGGTCGCAAGGTCTGTAACCACCCACGTGTCCGCCAGGAGGCGTTGCACGAGCGGGGCGGCCTCGTCACGTACGCGGATGGTGTTGGCGACGGGCTCAATTCCCTCGCGGGGCTCGCGCGCAAGCGTGCTGACCGGCGGAAGTTCTGCCGAGGCCATGGTCACCCGACCACGCACTGTGGCGCAGGTGGTAGCCACTTCAAGCACGGAATTTCCATTGTCGACCACCAACAATTCCAAATCGCGCCCGAGCGCAGCTTCGGCCGCAGCGGCGTCCGCCATTTCGGTTTCGATCCAGTCTCCGAGAATGCCGAGCACGGAAGGGAAGCGTGTGCGGTCGCCGACCACCTCGCGGACTGCTTCATCAACACCTTCGCGGGCGCGCTGCATTTCTTCCAAGAGGCGACTGCGGCTCTCGACCGCAGTGCGTTCGTCGCGCAACTCAGAGAGGCGGCGAGCGAGTCCCGCATGGCGGTCGCCAAACGATGTGGCGTCCGAAATATGGATGTGAACATCAGACTCAAGGCGAACCGCCTCGTCAAGCGCCACCATGCGGCGCACCACATGTTGATTTCGCGTGGCGCGTTGCGTGTCAAGTTCAATGCGGAACGGCTCGCGACGGCGCTCGATGCGACCAAGTTGTTCTTCAAGCCCGCGCTCGCGCTCATCGACGGACGCAAGGTGTGACGCCGTTCGGGAAATTTCGCGGTCGGCAGAAACGGTCTGTTCGCGCAGGCGGTCGGCAGCAAGCCGAGTCTGTTGCGCTGCTTCAGCAGTACGTGCGCGCGCGTCGGACGCAGTCATCACCGTGCGCTCGGCCTCGTTGGCAGCCTCTGCTGCTCCAGCAACGCGCTCAGCGGTGTCATCAATCTGAGCTGTGAGTTCGTTGATGCGCGTCTCGAGTTCGGCAAGGCGTGCGGAATCGGACGCAGCCTGCTCGCGGACTTCGCCGAGTCCTCGCCCTGCGAGTTCTATCCGCTGCGCGGCTTGCTTCTCTGTCCCGAGGGCCTCAATGCGCCGCTGCTCGAGGGCGCGCTGAGCATCCTGCGCAGTCTGGCGGATGCCCTCAACTTGATTGCGTCGGTCTTCAAGCAGCGCGATGGCGCCGGCCAATTCTTGGCGGTCGCGCTCGAGGCTTGCGAGTTGGCTCGTGAGCCCGGAAAGTTGCTCGCGATAGTCGTGATACAGGTCAAATGCAACTGCTTGACGCAGTTCGCGGCGGCGAAGATCGAGCGTTTGGAAACGGCGCGCCTTCTCTGCTTGGCCTTTCACGATGCGCAGTCGACGCTCGGTGCTCGCGAGTTGCTCGCGCACCAATACGAGATTCTTCTCTGCACTCTCAAGTTTGCGCTGCGCTTCCACTTTGCGAGCGCGGAACTTGGCAACGCCGGCGGCTTCTTCAAGAATCGTTCGACGCTCGAACGGGGCGGCGCGCAACATGGCGTCGACCTTTCCCTGCTCAATGATGGAATAGGCATCGTTGCCGATTCCTGTGTCCATGAAGAGTTCCTTGATATCACGGAGGCGGACTTTGCGACCATTGATCAGGTATTCGCTGCGGCCATCTGCATAGAGTCGGCGGGTGACTTCCACTTCATCGGTGTCAACCGGCAGTCCGCGATGGCGCACCGCATGGCGATTGACCGTAGCGCCGCCTTCGACGCCGTCTTCATCAACATGTTCTGCATACGGATCGACTTCGGCCTCAAGGACTGCGGGAGCCGGAGCAAGCCGGAGCTGCTCTTCGGCGGTGAGTACGGGATTGTCAAAGACCAGTGTGACACTCGCCATACCGCATGGCTTGCGCGTGGCGCTGCCGGCGAAGATGACATCGAGCATGGCGCCGCCGCGCAGGCTCTTCGCGCTGCGCTCACCGAGCACCCATTTGATAGCGTCGACGACGTTGGACTTGCCGCAGCCATTGGGTCCGACAACGCCGATGATCGGCGAGTCGAAACGGAATTCGGTGGTGTCGGCAAAACTCTTGAAGCCGCTCAGAACGAGTCGGGAAAGTCGCAAGGCAAGACCTCCTGTCGGGTATTCGCGCGCCCCTTCCTGGAACGCGCGGCTCATGTGGACTACTCAGACCGCCTGCCCCGAGCAAGGGGCGTTTGGTCAACGAGGGACAGTATCCTTCCGCGCCTTCGCGGCATCAAGTCCGGATCCCACGGACGCCGTCTCTAAATCGCTTCCTCGGGTTGCCCCGATCTCAGAAATACTCCGCGGGCCGACCTCGTCGGACTCGGAATTTCCATCTTCTACCATGAATTCAGGCCTCAAATCCTTCTCGCCCTTGTCGTCGCGGAGGACTTCGGCCAAGATCCGGTCCTGCTCGGCCCGGAAGTCGCAGGCAATATATTTCAGGCGCCAAAGTTCGTGGAGGGCGCTAATGGTCTCGCTGTAGGTGAAATTGACCCCAGACTCCGGCCGGTCAGGGGTGGGGCGGCGGGCAAAGTAGCCAACCAGCGAGGACATATCTGGCTTCACGCGGTCGACCACGGCAGGCGTCTCAGGGCGTTCGCGATAGAACACTTCGAGGAGTTTGTCGCCCTCGTCGGCCTTGATGATCAATCGACCGCTCCAAGTGTAGAGCGTCATCGGTCGCTTCACTTCAACATCTTCGCCGAAGATCACAATGCGCGGCTGTCCGCTCTGCGACACATAGATCATCTTGTACTTGCTTGGCACAATATTCAGGACAAACTTCTTCCCCATCTCGATGCCGATGATGTGCGGATCGCGCCGCTTGTCGAGCGCTTCAAATGCTGCAAGACGAATTTCAACATCCGGGTCGTCAAGCAGTTCGCGCAGGCCGAGTTCAATTTCCGCATTGACACCCATGCGGCCGAGCAACTTAATGGATTCGGTGCGATAGGTGATCGAGTCACTCGTGTGCGCCATCTGCAAGAGTGGCGCCACTGCCAACATGTCATTCAACTTCGCGCCCGTATTCAGCGCGGCAAAGCGCGGCTGTTCTTCGGGGTATTCATAGAGATCCTGAATCATCGGAAGGGCGCGCTTGCCGAGCGCCTGCCAGCGCCAACTTGCAGCGCCTGCAGCACCGGGGTTCGAGAGCAACGAACGCCGAATCGCCATTGCGGTCTGCTCAGCGTTTTCAACATTCAGTGGCGTATGACGAACGAGTTCGGCAAATTCGCCGGTTCGCGTTCGGTATGAGGGCGGCACTGTGAGGTCAATCGTTTCGCCTGAACGACCATGCGCGGTCTGGTCTTTCTGCTTCGATTCAAGTGGAAACAGCGTATTAATCGTGTTCTGAATGCTCTCGGATCGGGAGTGGCTCGGCGTCTGCAATCGCAGCTTGAGCTTCATGTCCTTACTGAGGAGCCCGCCGTCAAGGATGCGTCCACTGCTGCGGTTGATCGTGTCTCGTTGCGTTGCGTTGGGCTCAACGAACGGATTGATGACGATTGATCCGGCTCCCTCAGCGAGTGGGAATGGCTGTCGGCTGCCCGTGTAGAGCGGACCGGGGCGCAGGTCTGCAACCAAGAGGCGCCCGCCTTCAAGACTCGTGGTCGATGTTCCTGGGGCAGTGGTGACACGAACGTCAAAGCGCGAGCCCTTGGGTGCGCCCGGCGGAATCACGCCCTCAACGATCACGACAGCAGAGTCGCTTGAATTCAGAAGTTCCTGCGGGGTCATCTTCGGCGAGCCAGGAGCTCCGCTTCCGAATCCACGCTTGGCAAGTTCTTGCGAAAGGAACGCACGCACGTCTGACGGCATTTGCCGGCTTCCCGTGTCGCGCAGGCCAACCACAATGCCGTAGCCGCGCACCACTAATGGATCAAATCCAACCAGTGAAGTTTCCGATGCCACCGTACCGCGCATGATCGGGTCGATATCGGTAGCCGCTACATTCACCGCGTCACGATTGACGGCGGCCTTCTGCAGCGCAGGATCCGCACGTTCCACCATCATGTCCGCGCATCCGGTCACGAACATTGCCGTCGTGACAGCCGCCACAGCCGTGATCATGACAAGCCTGATCGGGCGGAGTGCATGCATCATCACAGGGAGACGAAAGTGGGGGGACATGAGCCGGGGCATACAGACCGTACGGGGGTAGAAATGGGCGCTACTGGATTCGAACCAGTGACCACTGCTGTGTAAAAGCAGCGCTCTTGCCACTGAGCTAAGCGCCCCAATGGTTTGGGGAGGATACAGACCTACAATCCGAGCGCCGTGCTTGAAAGGATCCTTCGTCTTCAGGGGCTCGTTGCGGGCTGCCCCGCCCAGGAGCAGCCCGTGTTCCGCCGCCGGCTGGCGGGGTTGCGCCGTGGACGGGAGCAGCCGTCGGAAGGCGCCTTGGCCGCCGTTGAGCGGGATATTGTGCGAAGTAGCGAGCGACGGGTTGCGCGGATGGCGCGGGTTCCCGCCGTCACCTATCCCGATGATTTGCCGGTCGATGATTTGCCGGTGGCGTTGGCGCGGGACCGGATCCGGGAGGCTCTCGCGAACCATCAAGTGGTGATCGTCAGCGGTGATACTGGTTCGGGGAAGACCACCCAACTGCCCAAAATTTGCTTGGAGGCCGGCCGTGGCGTTGACGGCATGATCACCATGACGCAGCCGCGCCGGATTGCGGCGCGGAGCGTGGCCGCGCGCATCGCCTCGGAACTGCAGACCACCCTTGGCGGCACGGTGGGATTCAAAGTGCGATTTGACGACCGCACTTCCGAACAATCGCTGGTACGAGTGGTGACCGACGGCGTGTTGCTCGCAGAGATTGAGCGCGACCCGTTGCTGTTGCGCTCCGACACCGTCATTGTCGACGAAGCGCACGAACGCAGTCTCAATATTGACTTCTTGCTTGGGTATCTGAAGCGCCTCTTGCCAAAGCGTCCAGACCTGAAGGTGATCGTTGCATCAGCGACTATTGATGTAGAACGATTCAGTCAGCACTTTGGGAATGCACCAGTCGTGCAGGTCGATGGTCGATTGCATCCCATTGAAACGCGCTGGCGTCCGATTGATGAAGAGGCGTCCGACAGTTCGCCAGCTGAACGCGCGGTGAAGGGCGTCGAAGAGTGTCTTGCTTCAGGCCCCGGTGACATTCTCGTCTTCTTGGGTGGAGAACGTGATATCCAAGATGCGGCCGATGCACTCTCGCGCGTACCAGCCGCGCGCGGCGTTGAAGTGCTGCCGCTCTATGCGCGCCTTCCGGTCGCGGAGCAAGACCGCGTCTTCCACACCGGTCGCGCGCGGCGCATCATTCTGGCGACCAATGTTGCGGAAACCAGTGTGACTGTTCCGGGCATCCGCTTTGTGGTGGATACCGGAATCGCCCGCATTGCGCGCTGGTCCGGACGCACCCGTGTTCTGCGCCTTCCCGTTGAACCGATCGCGCGCGCTTCTGCCGATCAACGCAAGGGACGCTGCGGACGCGTTGGTCCGGGTGTATGCATTCGACTGTATTCCGAAGAGGATTTCTTGGCGCGTGAGCCATTCACCGCGCCCGAACTCCTGCGAACAAATCTCGCCAACGTCATTCTGCAGATGAAGTCGCTTGGTCTTGGCGAAATTGCCCAATTTCCGTTTCTGGAAACACCAAGTCCGCGCCTCGTTGCGGAGGGTCTTGAAACCCTCGCAGAACTCGGCGCTGTTGACCGACGCGGAAATTTGACGCCGCTCGGCAAGCGCATGGCAACACTTCCCGTTGACCCGCGGCTTGCTCGTACCGTGCTTGCAGCATTAGACGAAGGGGTGCTGGCTGAAGCACTGGTCATTGCTGCCGTGCTCTCGATTCAAGACCCGCGCGAGCGACCAGCCGGGCAGGGCGGCGCGGCAGACTTTGCGCAGTTGATCTTTCGCGATCAAGAGAGTGACTTTCTCTCGCTACTCAAGTTGTGGAGGCGCTGGCGAACAGAGAGCGCAGCACTTGGGAGTTCGGCCCTCCGTCGCTGGTGTCGCGAGCACTTCATCTCTCACCAGCGCATGCGTGAATGGGCTGAGCTGCATGAGCAGTTGCGATCGATGGTTTCCGAGAGGCTTGGTATCCGTGCTGCTCCGCTCGCGAACGAGAGTGATGCAAATCGCATTCATCGCGCCATGCTGGCGGGCTTTGTTTCACAGCTTGGGTTCCGCGGTGAGGATGGCGAGTATCGCACGGCGACTGGTGGGCGATTTGCAATCTTTCCAGGCTCAACCCTGGCGCGGCGTACTCCAAACTGGGTAGTTGCTGCGGAAATCGTGGAAACATCACGCCGCTTCGGCCGAACACTCGCGCGCGTTCAAGGCGACTGGGTGGAGCGCATTGCGCCACACTTGGTTGAACGCATTCGATCCGAGCCGCATTGGGTGCGTGCCACGGGGCAGGTTGCGGCGTGGGAACGCGTTCAGTTTGGTGAACTCACCATCGTTCCGCGTCGGCGCGTTCCATGGGGTCCAGTGCAGCCTGAGGATGCTCGCAATATCTTCATTCAGTGCGCCTTGGTAGACGGCGACTGTGACTTGGATGCCGCATTCGTAAAGCACAACCACGCACTCCGGTTGCGCATTGAGGCCATGGAAGCAAAGCGACGCGAGCGCGGACTCTTAGTTGATAGCGAGGCGCGCTTCGCGTTCTTTGACGCTCGCGTTCCGGAAGATGTGCACAGCATTCCATCATTCGAGCGGTGGCGGCATCGCATAGAAACGCGCGATAGCCGCACGCTCTTTATGCGCGAGGCAGATCTCTTAGCGAGCGCTCCCGACGCTGATATGGCTGTGCGCTTTCCGGATGCCATTGAAATTGGCGGCGGCGCATCCGCTGATTTGCGCTACGAGCTCGCCCCTGGCACGGCACTCGATGGCATCCATGCGCGCATCACGCTCGGCGATCTTGGATCGGCAACCACCGATCGGCTTGAATGGCTCGTTCCCGGGCTTCTTGCAGAGAAGATTGAGGCACTCATTCGCACACTGCCGAAGCGGCTGCGGGTGCGGCTCTTTCCACTTCGCGAAGTGGCCGAGGCAGCGGCGGAATCCATCCCATTTGCTCAGGGTTCCATCCTTGAAGTGGTTGCAACGCATCTCGGCAAAGTGGCAGGTATGGCGCTGACGGCAGGCGATTTTGATCGATCGCAATTGCCTCCGCACCTGCGCTTGCACATCGAGGTGGTATCGGATTCCGGAGACGTGCTCGCTGCTGGCGATGACATCGCCGCGCTGCGCCGCTCGCTTGCGCCGAAGGCCGCCGCTCATCGAGAGGGACT
>JAPLMU010000161.1 GCA_026386795.1 Planctomycetota bacterium | reverse complement strand
CAGTTCCTGAGAGTTTGCACTGGAAGGGCGCGCCCGTCAGATCTTCGCAGGCATGACAGGCGGCGGCGTGATGGATGAGTTGGCGGCGGTGTGCGCGCCAACGGCAGCCGTTCGAGCAGTCACGGTCAGGGGAACTGCGTTGGCAGTCTTCGATGCACTTGCTGAACCCGCTCCCCGCGGCGCTTCTTGATGCATGGGTTTGGCGCGGAGTTCGCTCCAATCGTTCACCATGAGATCCGGCGAAGTGGGACCGTCATGCACCTTGAGCAGGTTGTATGCATTGTTGCGCTGCGCGGGCAAGAAGCCGGCATCGCGGATCAGGCGGCAGATCACTGGCTCGTTGAGGCAATGAACAGTGCCCGCGCTGGAGACGACGTTCTCTTCCATCATCACGCTGCCCATGTCGTTGGCGCCGAAACGCAGGCCAACTTGGCCAACGTGCGGCCCCATGGTGACCCAGCTCGAGCCGATCGAATGAATGTTGTCGAGGTACAACCGGCTGAGGGCTTGGGTGCGCAGGTATTCCGTTGCGCCGGCCATTCGAACGCGGCGACCGAACTCCGGATGCGCGTCCTTGGTGCCGCTGCCATCAAGCTTGGCAACGACGTCGCCCGGGAAGGGCTGTGAGAGATCATCGGCCGCCGCGGCTCCCGCGCCTCCATGACCCCATTCCTTCGCGCGGCCAAGCGGCGTATTTTCCCGCTGAAACGGCCAGGAAATGAACGCTTTGTATCGACCGCCACCCTGTGTCGCAAAGTCATGGATAGCACGGTCCTGCCACTGCCGAGTGAGCTCCATATGGTGGACGCGGTCGGCGTGTCCCTCAATGTGACCAAACATCATGGTGGACGATGTGTTCATTCCCAATTCGTGCGCCACGTACATGGTGGTGAGCCACGCTTCTGCGGTGCACTTACCGAGGCCAATCTTGGAACGCACTGCTGGCGCAAAGATCTCACCGCCGCCGCCCGGGACGCTATCAAGACCAGCGTCCTTCAGTTGGCGCATGATGCCACGCACCTTGGCTTCGTAGGTGTCTCCCGGCGGATCAAAGAAGTTCACAAACTCCACAAACTCCGGCGGGCTGAATGCATGGACGTGAACGTTCGGAAAGCGTCGCTTGATTTCGCGCAGCAATTCCAAGTACCAACTCAGCGGCAACTCTGGGTTCATGCCGCCTTGCATGAGAATCTGCGTGCCACCAATCGCCACTAGTTCTTCAATCTTGTGAAGAATCGACTCGTAGGTCAGCGTGTATGAATCGTGATCTTCCGCATCGCGACGGAACGCGCAGAAGGTGCATTTGGCCGTGCAGACATTCGTGTAGTTGATGTTGCGATCGATGACGTAGGTGCGAACATGGTCACCGTGTACTTCGCGGCAACGGAGATCAGACCACATGCCAAGATCGGCGAGTGGCATATCGCGCAGGATGTGCAGGCCTTGTTCTGGCGTCAGTCGAGCCGCACCTGCAACCACCGCGTCCATGAACGAAGCGTTTCCCAGTTGCCGCCCATGAAACGCGCAAGGAACAGCAAGCCGCGCACGCCAAGTTCGACGCACAATCCGATCCAGATACCCGCGAGCCCCCAACCGAGCACGACGCCGCACACGTAGGCAAGCGGGACGCGAATCAGAACGGTCGAAACAAGTGTGATGCGGAACGTGCCCTTCGCGTCGCCGCAGCCCTTCAGGCCTTGGCGAATCACCAGCGCCATCGCGAAGAACACCTGCACCATGCCGCAGATGAAGAGCGTCTTGGGAACTTCCGCAATGATGACCGGATCACGGCTCATCAGGTGGGCGAGCGTGTCGCCTTCCACCATGAACACGATGCCGAGTAGCCCCATGATGGTCATGGCAATCCACAAGCACGCCCAAATGGCGCGGCGCGCCATGATTGCAGATCCCGCACCCATGTACTGCCCGGCAAGCGCGCCAGCCGCTGTACCCATCGCAAATCCTGGAAGAAAACTGAACGATTCCCATCGCACCGTCACCATGTGCGCGCCGAACAGGCCTTTGACTGGACCGGCGGCGCCACCTTGCGCAACCGCGATGATGCCGATGAATTTAGTGACGCCGATGCTGGTGGTGAGCCACATGGTGGCGCCTTCGAGCATATTCGGAATGCCGAGCGTGGTGATCCGCTGCAACATGAGGCGATCGGGCAGCAGGTTAGCGGGAGCCACTTTGAAATCTTTGACGCCGCGCAGGAGCACCACGAGGGTCCAGATGCCACCGACCGCGTAACAGATAGATGTTCCCGCGGCGATGCCTCGCACGCCCCATAGGCTCGGATCAACCGGTGAAGGATTGGCAATGGTCAGTGAGCCAAAGACAACCACAACACCAGATAGAGCCCATGAACACAGCACATTAACCACATTTGTTGCCACCGCAATGACACTCGGTCG
>JAPLMU010000074.1 GCA_026386795.1 Planctomycetota bacterium | reverse complement strand
GCGGGGCAACGGCTGAGCCCTGCCGCGGTGACGGCCAGGCTCAGTTACGCCACGCGCACGGGACGCATTCGATCAATATCGCGCGGGATATATGTGGTGACCCCGCCCGGGCGGTCGGCGCTAACAACCCACGTCGATCCGTTCCTTGTGGCACTTGCTGCCCGTCCAGATGCAATCTTCTCGCATCACAGCGCGCTCGAATTGCTGGGGGCGGCGCATTCTGCGTGGTCGACATGCACGCTTTATTGCAGTGGTGCTCGCATGGAGTGGGAGTTTGATGGTTCCTCGATCCGTGCTGTTCCACATCCCACGGCCCTTGCGCGGTGTGCGATGACCGAGCTTGGCACGCGACGAGTTGAACGTCGTGGATCGATAGTGCGCGCGACGGGACCAGAGCGCACGCTGATCGAAGGGTTTCGGCAGCCGAGTCTTGTAGGCGGCGTGTCGGAGCTTGTTGCCTCGGCAGCGGGATTCGCAACGCTTGATATCGATCTCCTTGCGAAGTTGCTGGAGCTGTACGCGATCCGGCGGCTATGGGCTGCGGTTGGATGGTTTCTTGAAGTGAACGCTCAGTCATTCGCTGTCAGCGAAGCCGACCTGCTTCGGTTCGAGCAGCACCGCCCGAATGCTCCTCAGTATCTCGTTCGAGCGACTCGCGGTGGCAACTTCATCGCCCGGTGGAACCTTGTCCTTCCACAGGAAATTGGGAAGGGAGATCCCGATGTCGGTGAGTCTTGAATTCCTAGAGCGGCGGGCGGCGTCACCCGCTCAGCAATACTCCGGCGAATACACCTTGCTGCGTACAAATTCTGCGATGTTGGCAGGGCGCGGAACGCGGGCGAGACCGCGGTCGAAGATGAGTTCGGCGACGTGCACCGCAACCTCAACGCTGGCGTCATGGATGTTTGCCATCGGCGGGTAGATCAAGTTGACGGCGAGGTCTTGGTCAGTGACTTGCGCGGCGAGACTCTCGGCGGCTTTCAGGAACATCTCGTCCGTCACGCGGCTTGCTTCAGTGGCGAACACCGCGAGGCCAATGGCTGGATAGATGTACACGTTGTTCCCTTGACCAGGCACAAAGAGTCGGTCCTTGTAGTGAAGCGGCGGGAACGGACTGCCGGAAGCAAAGATGGCGCGGCCCTGCGACCACTCGATCGCTTCGTGCGCGGTGCACTCGCTCTTTGATGTTGGATTTGAATACGGGAAGATCACCGGTCGCTCGTTGATGCGCGCCATCGCCTCAATCACCTTGCGATTGAAACTGTGCGGGATGGTGCTCACGCCAACCAAGACGCTTGGCTTCACTGCTTCCACAATCTCTGCCAGGTCCTTGATGGCTCTGTGCGGATGCGCAAACGGCAGCTGGAATTCGCTCAAACCCGTGGTGTCTGCAGTGACAAGACCGCGGCTATTCACAAGCCAGCAGTGGCGGTGCGCCTGGTCGCTCGGCATACCTTCGCGCACCATTTGTTGGCAGATGAGGTCAGCAATACCAACCGCCGCGCTGCCCGCTCCGAAGAAGAGATAGGTGTGGTCGCGGAGCTTCTTGCCAAGGATGCGGTTGGCGCCAAAGAGACCAGCCACCGCAACGGAGGCGGTTCCTTGAATGTCATCGTTGAAGCAGCAGACTTGGTCGCGGTAACGCGCAAGAAGCGGCATGGCGGTGCGGTTAGTGAAGTCTTCAAACTGAATGCAGCAGCGCGGAAAGACTTCCTGCACGGCCTGCACGAACTCGTCAAGGAACTCGTCGTACGCGGCGCCTTCGATCCGCTTCATGCGCAGACCGGGGTAGAGCGGATCTTCAAGGAACGCTTCGTTGTTGGTGCCAACATCAAGCATCACCGGCAGCGTGTGTTCCGGCGGAACGCCCGCGCATGCGGTGTAGAGCGCAAGCTTGCCGATTGGAATGCCCATACCACAGACGCCAAGATCGCCAAGTCCAAGAATGCGCTCGCCGTCAGTGACAACGATGAAGCGCACGTCTTCAACGGGCCAGTTGCGCAGCACGTCTTTGATGTGGCCCTTGCGTTTCAGGCTGACATACAGACCCTTGGGG
>JAPLMU010000051.1 GCA_026386795.1 Planctomycetota bacterium | reverse complement strand
CGGCGAACTCACCGGACGCACTGCGCCAGAGCTCCACTGCGAATGGGTTCGCAACGCCGATGGCTCAACACCATGGAATCAACTGTCTGACCTGCGCGGCAAGATTGTGGTGATTGATTTCTGGGCGACATGGTGCGGCCCATGCGTTGCCAGCTTTCCAAAGATGGCACTGTTGCGCACGCGGTATCCCGCTGACAAAGTGGCCATTGTGGGTGTCACTAGCCTGCAGGGGCGGGTTGCGCATCGCAAGCGCGCGCCCGTGAAGTGCCCTGGTGATATCCAACGTGAACAGCAAGAGACCTTGCTCTTCATGCAAGATATGGGCATGACCTGGACGGTTGCCATCACCAAGGAAGACGTCTTCAACAAGGACTTTGGAGTGGTGGGCATTCCAAGTCTGGCGGTGCTTGATCAAGATGGCCGGGTAGTACGCGCGGGGCTGAGCGCGTCGGATGAGCCATCCGTCCGCGCCGTCATTGACAGCTTGCTGACCGGTGAGGCGGCCGAAGCCAAGGTTCGGTAACCCGTTTATGCCTGCGCGCAGACTGCGGAATTTCAAAAAATATGCTGATTCATGAACGCTTGCGAACATGCAATTGGCGCCGTGCGCCATCGCGACTACTCTTGGTTCAATCTCGACCATCAGGAAACCTATGACTCATCATTGGACACACTCGGCATACCTATTCTGCTCAGTATCGCTTCTGTTTGCTGGCAACCTGCTAGCCGCTGATGGCGATCGACGCACCTTTGACTTTGGCGCGTACGGCTCCATCAGTGCCACCGAAACGATTCACACTCCGGGCGTATGGGAAGGCCGCATTGAGGGTAAAGATGCTGCAGCGGGCGGCTGGCTGATGCAGATCGTGTGTTCGAACAGGCAACGGAATTCCTTGATTGCGGTGGCGCCATTGAAGTGCCAACCGTGGTTCCGAATGAAGGCGGCGTTGCAGAAACCTGCGACGATGGTCGAACCATTGACGTCCTTGTGAAGTGGACCCCTACCGCGTCAAGTGCTGCCGGTGGCGAGGTTGCCATTCGGGCGTTAGCAGAAGCATCGGTAGCCATCTCTAACCACATCTACATGGCATGCAATATCAATCTGCGCATGCGCGGCGTCGGCTACGGAGTCACTGAGGCATATGCAGGCGATGCTGGATCCACCGTCTTGAGCGAACTGCGATCAACCACTGACGGCATCATGGACGCTGTGCACGCTGAGCGAACAGCCACGGGTGCGGATCTCGTCAGTCTGCTCACCGGCACCAACCCCAATTACTGCGGTGTTGGGTACCTCTTGGGAACCGCCACGTCGGCGTCATACGGATTCAGCGTGACGGTATGGAGTTGCGCGCTTGGAGCACTGACCTTTACCCACGAAGTTGGGCATAACCAGGGTTGTTGCCACGCAAATGGCGACGGTGGCGGCTGCACCTCGGGCGGCGTGTTCGCCTACTCCGTTGGCAATCGATTCACCACCACTGGCGGTACGCAATTTCGCACAGTGATGGCCTACGCGCCAGGCACTCGCATTCCGCGGTTCTCAAGCCCGCTAGTGAACTTTGCGGGAATGCCCACCGGACTGCCTGAGGCCGACAACGCGCGGACACTCAACGAAACTGCGATTGCCATGGCAAATTATCGCTGCTCAGTGACGCAGTCTGTTGAGCAAGATCATGTGGTGTCTCCGGTTATGGCATTCCCATTCACGGGTCAAGTTTCAACATTCACTGCGCCGGCTGTTCCGCGTGCAGCTGAAGGCACCATGGTGGATATCAGTACCACTGCGGTTGGCGATCTCAGCGCAGCTGACGAATTCCTCGCGCTGAAAATCGGTGACACGAGCGTTGGATCCGTCATCGGTTTCACGGGTTCAGACTGCGGCGTGTTCTCACGTCGCACATCCATTCCGGCAGCGACTTTCAATGCGGCGATCGGAAACGGCACCTATGTACTGTTTACGCTCGTTCCATCGCCAACCGTGAACACCCTGTGCACCTATTCCGAAGCACGAGTGGTAATCCGCTACCGCAGCCAGTTGCCGTGTGCTGGTGATCTCAACAACGATCGGACCACTGATGGTGCCGATCTCGGCAACCTGCTCAGCCAATGGGGGACCTGCGCGGCGTGCAGTGCCGACCTCGATCGCAACGGCACCGTGGGTGGATCTGACATCGGAATCCTCTTGGGTGGCTGGGGACCGTGCCCCTGATGCACTTCGACGATCGGTATCATGCCTCTGCTTGGACAGATGGCCGAGTGGTTTAAGGCAGCGGTTTACTAAACCGCCGAAGGTGCTCGCACTTTCCGTGGGTTCGAATCCCTCTCTGTCCGTTCGTACGCAACGCCCTCGGGAACTTCCACCCGTGGGTGTTGTGCTTTTTCAGATGTAGGCCATGGGTTCGATGCCCACACTTGCTTTACGACGAACCCGGCGGGTTGGCGTCGAGCGCAGTCTTCCAAATCGGCACATCGCGCTTCATACGGTCGATGAACTCGCCGACTGCTGCCAATGCCTCTGCGCGATGGAGCGCGTGCACAGTCAGCCGGAATGACCGCTGCCCCACCGGGACTTCGCCGCGGCTGTGCTCAACCATGATTGCAATGAGCCCGTGCTTTGTCAGCATCTCGCGCCCGAGTTCAGCGAGCATGTTCGAAGCCATCGGCTCGTACACCTCGTAATTCAGCGCGCGGATGGTGCGTCCGCCTTCATCGGAACGGACCACACCGTCAAACACAATGGCGGCGCCGAACTGCGACGCGCGCGGCAGAACTGGCGCTGGATCACCAAGCGCACCGTCGATGATTTGAACGGTCACGCTCATCCGCCGCCCACCAGTTCAACCACTGCGATCTCATCACCCGCGCGGAGTGGTGCATCTGTTGACCGGAACGCATGATTGACTGCAAGCCGCGCCGCACGAAAGAACGTGGACTTATGTGGGTAGCGCGCGGCGAGCGCCTCATTGACATCACGCACAGACGCATTGTCAGGCACATCAACGGCAATGCTTGCACACGAAAGTTCGCGGGCAAGTGGACCGAAGATGAGCACGCGAAACACCATGATTTGCAGCGCATCGAACCCCATCGCCGCACCAACGGAGCCACAGTCGCCCAGCGCCGCGATTGATGCTGTGTGTGCACATCTGGATGCCCTAGAGACTGAATCGATTTCGCTGGCACAATCACCAGGGCGAGTCCTCGCTGAAGCAGTGCGCGCCGACCGTGCGAGCCCGGCGCTTGACATGAGTTCGATGGACGGCTTTGCGGTGCGCGTTGCAGACCTCCCCGCGATGACCTCTACTCACGGTCTTCCGATCGCGACGGGCGCGGATTGCGAAGCCAGCATCGGCCAGGCGCCAGTTTCCATGCGCGCTGCTCACGCCATCCGCATCGTGACCGGCGCGCCGATTCCGATCGGCGCAGACGCCGTAGTGCGACATGAAGATGTCCGCGTACAGAACGGGTATGCGCTACTAAAGATTGCCGCGAGCGCCGTGCAATCCGGAGCGTTCATCCGGCGTGCGGGTGAAAACGCATCGAAAGATGCTGAGATTCTTCAACCAGGAATGCTGATCGGAGCGGCTGCCATCGGTGCACTCGCCACGTTCGGCGCGAGCAGTGTTTGTGTCCATCGCCGGGTGCGCGTGGCAATCATTACCACCGGCGACGAGCTAGTAACCACTGACCGAACGCCCGCACTGTGGCAGATTCGCGACAGCAACGGAAGCGTGCTCGCGTCACTCCTCGGCGCGCGAGCATGGATCGAAGTAGTGGCCCACCTGCACGCCCAGGACGATGCCGATGCGCTTGCGGCGACGCTTGCAACGGCGCTTGAATCAGCGGACGCAGTGATCCTGACTGGCGGCGTCTCCATGGGTCATCACGACCACGTCCCACAGGTGGTCGAGCGTCTTGGCGCAACTACGGTGTTCCATCGACTTCCGCAGCGGCCAGGACGACCGATGCTCGCGGCAGTGCTGCCGCGCGTCGGCACGCGGGCCCCGCGGCTGATTCTTGGTCTACCGGGTAATCCTGTCTCCGTCATGGTCACGGCACGCCGCCTCGGAATTCCCATGCTCGGCCAACTTGCCGGACTTGCCCAAGGCGAATTCGCCGCGCCGCACATGCACATTGATGGCGATGATGGCGCACAACTCAGCATGTGGTGGTTTCGACTCGTCAGCGAGCGAGTCACGGCGGACGGCGAACGCCGACTGCAACTGCTGCCAACTAAGAGCTCCGGCGATATCGCTGCCGCTGCAATGAGTACAGGGTTTGTAGAAGTACCGCCAAACCAAAGCGCAGCGAGTGCGAACGCCTTCTATCCATGGATGCACTGAATTACGAACGGAACCATGATGGCAAAGAAGAAATCAACAAAGCGCGCTGCGAAGTCCCGATCCTCGTCACCATCACTATCGCACTTGGATGCGCATGGTCGCGCTTCCATGGTTGATGTCGGCGCGAAACCCGTGACGCAACGCCGTGCCGTGGCCGAAGCCCGCGTGCAGATCTCGCCCGCGCTCGCGGAGCAGATCGCGCACAACACGCTTGCCAAAGGCGACCTGCTTGCCGTGGCGCGCCTTGCTGGCATACAAGCCGCCAAGCGCACTGATGAATTGATTCCGCTCTGCCATTCGTTGCCACTCGACTCCATTGATGTACGCGCCGAGTTGCGCACCGACCACGTGTACCTCTGGGCCGAAGCGAAAGTGAACGCACGAACCGGCGTGGAGATGGAAGCCCTCACAGCGGTATCAATCGCAGCGCTGACCGTGGTTGACATGGGAAAGTCAATTGATCGAACGATGACTATTGAAGGCGTTCGACTTTTAGAGAAAGAAGGCGGTCGAAGCGGTCACTTTCGCGCCCCTGCCACATCGACAAAGCAAGTCAAGCGAGCGGGCGCATGAGTACTGCCCCACGCGTGGTCGTCCTGACTGTCAGCGATCGCTGCTCGCGCGGAGAGACCGCGGATACATCTGGACCAACGCTGCAGGCATTGGCGGTGCAGCATCTCGGCGCCACGATTGCGCACGCGGAATGCCTTGCGGATGACATGGATGCACTGGCGCAGTTCTTTGCCCACTGGTCAGAAGAATCGCACACGATTGACTTGATTTTGAGCACCGGTGGCACCGGCCTTGCGCCGCGCGACATCACTCCCGAAGCCCTGCGCACCGTCATGCACCGCGAACACGCTGGCCTCATGGACCTTTCGCGCCTGCGCTGCCTTCCGAAGACGCCGCGCACATTTCTTTCGCGCGGCATTGCAGGAACAATCAACCGCACACTGGTGATCACCCTGCCCGGATCGCCGCGCGGGTGCACCGAAATGTTTGAGGCGATCGCAGACATTCTTCCACATGCGATCGAGACGCTGCGTGGCGATGTCAAAGATGATGGCCGGCCAGAATTGGATGCAACCGGGCAAGATGGTCCAGGTTCAGATTCAGGTTCAGATTCGGAATTGGGGCGAATCATCCATCACAAGGATTGATCGCGCCTGTTTCACGCGCGACCCCACTTTCAAAATCACTTCGCAGACACAAACTGAAATTGGATGTGCTGCGGTACGCACGCGTGCCACCACGAATGAACGTGCGCTGGCTTTTCCGCTGGCAATTCAACGATTCGCGCCCGCATTACGACGGGCAGTGGGTCGATGTCAAACGGATATGGATTCAGTTCAATTCTTCGATCACCTCGCGGGGTGACTGTGATGGTGCAGCGATCCATCCAACTGCGGCGAGGAACATCGTGCAGTTCATAGGCATCATCACCAACACCTTTAGAAGCGCCAGTTTTTGAAGGGATCAAGGCAGAACACAGCGCAAGCGAAATCCCATCACACAACTGAATCAGTCTCTGCAGCGGCGCAAGACTTGCGGGCTCAACCCACGATGCTGTTTCAGGATCTGCGCGAAGTTCTTCGATCCATCCAAGTTGCTTCTCCTGCAACTCAGCCATGAAAGCGAGTAGCGCTTCATTACTCCCAGGACAGAGTTTTTCAGGCGCGCCCTTCCAGAAGAGAGGATGATTGAATGCAGGTTCTGGATGTTGCAGTGCACGCGCGGCATAGAACCAATACGCATGAGAACTGATGAGAAGATTCACAAGCGATCGGCGTGGGAATCGTGTGAGTGCCCTTCGCCATCGATCAATTCCTGCTTGTTGATTCTGCAGTGCTTCGCCAAGACCTGCTGGGAAACCATCGGCCACAGAAAGATCAGGAATCGCCTCCCACTCCCACCAACCATTGTCATGCTCAGCGATAGCAAGAATCACTTCTGCGCGAAGTCGCTCAGGATCCGCGACGGTTTCTGCAGAAAAAAACCCTGGACGGGTGAAGAGCGCGTTGCCCCAGTGTGCTGCAATAAATCCAGCGATCTGACTGTGATCGGGCTGAGTGACCATCCAAAGCTTGCTATCTTGATTTGTCTTTAGCAATGAGAGCCTCGTCGAGTGTGAGTCATATCAAACGACACTTTTCCTGATCACGTCGCGTTCCTGCAAGAGTTGTGCGGCGATGCTGACTGCGATTTCTGGCGGGGAGTTTGATCCAATTGGCAGACCGATCGGGCAGTGAATTCGCGCAACCATCGATTCCGCAAATCCCTCTTTGAGAAGAGTGCTGCGCAGCGTTCGTGACTTTGGCTCGCTGCCGATGACGCCGATGAACGCGGCGTCACCTCGCCGGAGAATCTCGCGCACGATCGGCAAGTCGGTTGCATGACCTTGCGACATGCAAAGATAAAATGTTCCTGCAGGCAACTTCGAAACAAACTCCGCAGGTTCCGCGACAAGCACCTTGCACACATTGGGCTGCGAGGCAATTTTTGCCAGCCACTCATCGCGTGGATCAATGCAGGTCAGACTGCACTCGAATGTGCAAAGAAGCGAAAGTGTCGCTTGCGCAACATGCCCCGCACCGAAGAGTGCGATATTCCAATTCGGTAGCGCTGAGATTTCATAAAATAAAGTTGCCGCTCCGCCACACACCATATTCAAGTCACGCAGAAGTTCATATCGAACAATTTCTGATTGGACCGCAGCAGCAGGAATTGCTCCCGCAACCTGCCGAGCGATCATCGCTTGCCCATGGGTGATTGCGCGAGCCTCAAGCCGACCGCCGCCGACAGTTCCCCATGCAAGTCCACTCGCAGTGATGATCGCTTTCGCACCAATGTCTTGCGGAACGTGCCCTTCAGGCTCAACAAGTGTGACGGTGACAAAAACTGTGCCTCGCTCGGCGAGTGCGCTTGCCTGTTGAAGATATTCACGCATCGAACAACTCATTGTGAGCTCCCGATTGTCAATGGACACCACTTGCTTCTTGCGTATCCCAGATGGCGAATGATTCTGGTGAGAGTCCGCGCAACACGCGCTCTGCGGTTGCTGGAATTGCCAGCGGGACAAGTTGCACTTTTTCTGTTGTTGAATGATTGCGCGCCGACATGATCGCATCGCGCACCGCTGTCCACACTGAGAGCGATAGAAGCAGCGGAGGCTCGCCCGACGCCTTCGAGCCGCGCACATTCACCGTATTTCCATGGTTAAAGATCAGGTCCGCATTGAAGACGCGCGGGGTGTCCTGCACGTTCGGAATCTTGTACGTGCTGGGTGAATGGGAAAGCAACTTGCCATTGTCGTCATACACCAGGTGTTCCGTCGTCACCCAACCCATGCCTTGCACGAATCCGCCCATGACCTGCCCCATGTCAAGCGCGTGGTTCACCGGCCGACCCATGTCCATCAGAATGTCGACGCGCCGCACCTTGACCTCGCCGGTATGTCGATCAAGCTCAACCTCACTCGCTGCAACGCCCTGCGTGAAATACAGGAACGCTTTGCCCTTACCAGTGAGCTTGTCGAATCCCAAGTCAGGGATGCGGTAATGCGCGTATTCGCTCACGGAAATTCGATTGAGATACGCCTCGCGTACAAGTGCTGCGAAGCCCACGGAGAACACTGATCCAGAGCGATCCGTCACGGTCACCGCGCCGTCGCTGAACTCCACGCGCTGCTCATCGGTTCCACGTGGACTGACTCCTGATCCCACCGTGATTTCCGGCATTGTTCCAAGAGCAGCGGTCTTTCCCGCCCACGATTCCTGCGGAATTGATCGCAGGCGGATTGCGAGTGCAGACAGGCGCCCGCGAATCGTCTCGCATGCCTGAAGTGCAGCGGCACCATTGATATCAGTACCCGCCGACGCAGCGGTCGGCGATGTGTTCGCGTTCTTCTCCGTCGATGTTGGCATCATCCGCACGGACTCGGTCGGCAGCCCAAACTGCTCGGCAACGATTGCCGCAATGCGCGCATTCACGCCCTGCCCCATCTCGACTGCACCGGTTGAGACCTGCACGGTGCCATCACGATGAAGATTGACGAGCGCGTTGCCTTGGTTCAAGAAGCGCGTGGTGAACGAAATGCCAAACTTAACCGCCGTCAGCGAAAGTCCACGCGGATGCCCGTCCGGATTGCGCGCACGATCACCATTCCACGCTGCAATTTCCGCGCGGCGCGCGCGGTATGCGCATCGTTCCGTGAGCGTTGCGAACAGTTCCGGCAAGTGGTTGTCCTCAAGGCGCTGTCCATACGGGGTCATATCTTGGTCAGGCCCATAGCAATTCAATATGCGAACATCCAGCGCGTCGCGACCAACAACGCGTGCGATGTCTTCAATGACGGACTCGATCAGCGCAACGCCCTTCGGGCCACCGAAGCCACGAAATGCAGTGTGTGGATGGAAATTGGTGCGACATACCTGCCCGCGCACACGCATATTCGGGATGAAATATGCGTTGTCGCAGTGCAACATGGCGCGTTCCATGATTGCCGTGGAAAGATCGGCATACGCACCGCCGTCAGCATGCAACATTGCGTCCAGCGCAATGATTCGACCGTCCACATCGAAGCCGCACTGATACTCAATCCGGAAAGGATTGCGCTTCCCGGTGATGATCATGTCATCGTCCTTTGAAAGAACGAGACGCGCGGCGCGGCCAGACTGCTTCGCCACCAACGCTGCATACGCAGCAATAGGAGCCGCTTGCGATTCCTTGCCGCCAAATCCACCGCCGAGCCGCTTGGCAATGCACACCACATCGCTGAAGCGCACACCACACGCTTCTGCAACCACATGTTGCGTTTCAGTTGGATGCTGCGTCGACGAGTGCACTTCAAGTTGCCCGTCTTCACGCGGATACACCACTGCCGCTTGGCTCTCAAGATAGAAGTGATCAGCGCCACCGATTTCCAACGTTCCCGCAACGCGGTGAGGTGACCGCGCCAGCCCTGCCGCTGCGTCACCAGTTGCGATTGTGCGTTCCGATCCGATGAAACTCTTCGCTGCCACCGCTTCTGCCACGGTGCGAATGGCAGGCAATTTCTCCCATTCCACTACAACCGCAGCCAAACCCTTCGCGAGCGCTTCCTTGGTTTCTGCTCCCAATACGGCCACCACTTCACCAACAAAGTTCACCTCGGATGCTGCAATGATCGGCTGATCTTGAAAGATGGTGCCCCAAACGTTGTGCGCCACATCAGCGGCGGTCACTGCGCACACAACACCGGGAACAGCCAGCGCAGGCGCCATGTCCAGCCGGCGAAGGCGTGCATGCGCATATGGGCTGTACACCAGCCCGCAGTGCAGTTCGCCCTTCAGCATCGGGCGGTCATCGATGTATTCCGACTTGCCCGTGACATGAGTCGTGGACGAATCATGCGGCGTCGATCCCGGATCAGTAATGATCACAGCGAGCCGACCGTTTGCGTCGGGGCCATCAGCCACGGAGCACCTCGTTACCAAAGCGTCGGAAGATATTTGCAGCGGTTACGCGCCGGTATGCACCACTGCCGCGCACATCAGAGATCGGCGCAATCGATCCAGCGATCAGTTGCGCCACTGATTCAATGCGCTCCGGCGTGAGTTCGCCGCACAGCGCCTGCTCCGCGTCTGGCATCCGGACAGGCGTCGCTGCAACTCCACCGTAAGCGATCCGCGCGGATGTCACACACGGCGCCGATTTCCCGCGACGCCCAGCGCCGAGTGTGACCGCAAATGCCCCGCTGACTGCGCTGATATCAAGATCCTTGCGCTGCGAAACCTTGCAGAGTCGCAGCACTTCGCGCGATGGCGTCCGCTGAAACGACACGTGAGTAATGATCTCGCTTGGCTCGAGCGCCAGTTGTTTATACCCAAGATACAACTCGGTCATTGCAATCGATCGCTTGCGAATCGGCCCCTTGCCACCCGGCCGCCCGGCAACATGGACTATGCCGCCTGCAATCAGAAGAAACGGCAGCGTGTCTCCAATCGGCGATGCGTTCGCAATGTTGCCGACCAGTGTCGCAACATTCTTTATTTGTGGCGATGCAAAGAGGTTGAGGAACTGCGCAAACTCCGGGGCAACGTCCTCGCTCACGCGGCGCACCTCTGCAAGCGTCACGCGCGCGCCGAAAGTCGCGCCAGCGCGACTCACTTTCGTTTCATAGAGCTCGGGTACAAGATGCAAACTCAGAAGCGCCGAAGGCATCGGCTTACCCTTATTGACCTGCACGCCAAGGTCCGTAGCCGCACCGATCACCCGGAATCCCGGATGGAGCGCAGCAAAGGTGACTGCCTCACGCAGCGTTGCAGGTGCAAACAATTCCACGCCGTCATGACTCACTCGCATCGACTGCTCTGTTGCTGCAATCGATTCGGCAACTGCGTTCATATCTGAATATCGGAGCGCAACGGAATGTTGCTCGGTGGCGCGCACGGTGAGTGCCGCCTCAATGATCGGCGCATATCCGGTGCAGCGGCATAAATTCCCGGTCAGGTAGTTCATTGCCGTCCGCTCATCGGCCTGCGCATGCTTCTCCAACATGCCGCTCAACGCCATCACGAAACCGGGTGTGCAGTAGCCGCACTGCGATGCGTGACACGCGCGCATGGCATGTTGCGCTGGCGACAATTCATTGCCGCACTGCATGCCTTCCACTGTGACGATGTGCGCGCCATCCATCTGCGCCACGGTCGCAATACAAGAATTCATTGCCTCATACTCAAACGCCGCACCTGTGGCAAAGGCTGCGCCCGGTCGCGGGAACGCACGCAACACCGTGCACGCGCCACAGTCCCCTTCCGCACACACAATCTTCGTGCCAGACAGGCCGGCTTCCTTGCGCAACCACTCCGCGAGCATCATCAAGGCCTCACGACCTCGGATCTCTCGGCGCACGCCATTCACATGGATCAGTGCATAATCGCGCATCGAGACGATCGTAGCACCCGCAGCACGCGCGCTACTCAAGGTGCAGCGAACACCCGCACCCGGTTCATGCCGCCATCGGGAAACACCGTCACACGAATCTGCTCACACGGGCCAACCCCACCCAGTTCGAAGGCGATGATGTTGCCAGCAAACGCCTTGACCTCGGTGAGCGCAACCAATGGCACCCACTCCGTGCCACACAGGCCGTCGATCTCCACCTCGCGCGGATTGTTGTTGACGAAATGACTAAAATCCAACTCAATTCGGCCGATCTTCGCCGGTCGCCCCAGCCTGATCACCACATTCTCCGAGTGTCCCGGCTCACGACTTCGCGCCGACTCGAGCCCGTCCACCATGCTGAGCGGCGGATACGGGGATATGACTTGCGTAGCTGGCGAATAGTGCTCGTTGGACGCAGAAACCACCTGACCACCAAAGGCCGCGCTCGCAAGATCCGCCAACCCACTGCCGACCCGGGCGTTGCTGGCGGCAACCTCCGCAGCGGTCGTCGTGTACTTCGGCGTCATCGGCTTCTTCGTTTGCGGATCAAACGCATGCCAAGCGCGGATCGCCGGCGAAAGCATGCGCTCCTTCTCAGCCACAGGAAGATCATTCCCATACAGCGCAAGACGAGTGACGCCCCCATCGGGGTACATGCGCACGCGAATCCGCTGAAACTGAGCGACGCCCGAAACAGACTCCACCGCGTGGGCGCCGTGTCCAAAGAGTTGCATCGGCGCCACAATCGCCTGCCACTCCCCGCGCGCCGTATCCCAACCGTCGATCTCAAGCTCCTCGGCATGATTTCCAAGATGAAACTGCGTCGACACCGCAACACAACTAACCGCCGTAGCGCGTTGCATTTCAAAGATCATCCAATCAAACGGTTCCGGATTGTGCCGAACCGTCTCCCAACTGTCCATGATCTTTCCCTGCCGCCCAAAGAGCTTCGGATCGAAAGTAGGCAGATACGGCGACAGCACATTCTCCGCACGCGCAAATCGCTGGTTTGAAACCGCTTCGACACGCGCGCCGACCACATGATTGAAGTTGGCGAGCGGGTCACGCGGCCCGTGCGTAACAATCTTTTCAGGCAGATCCGCTGCAAACGCTGCGAACACCAATTCTCGGTAGCCCGCGTTGACACGCTGTTCCAGTGGAATACCGCCGAATGCCAAATCACTCCGAAATTGGCTCGTGTCTACGCCGCGCATTCCCATGTGCCGCAAAATGATCTGCGCTGCCTCTGCAACGAACAACATGCCCGCGTGCTCCCCGTTGCACAACACCACGAAGCCGTTCCCTGCGTCTGGACCCGCATAACAATGGACGAACAGCGCGCGGAATCCGTCATTTGCACCCTGATGTATCGCCAGACGATTCGGACCCGCTTCGGCCGTGAAGATGCCGAGACCCATGTTGCATCCCATAAATTCACGACATCCCTTGTCGGATTCATGCAACATCCGCACCGCCGTCTCGTGTGAAATCGGCCCGCATCCGCCGAGGCTCTGGTGCGCATCACTCAGTGCGACAAGGAACCGCGCGACGTCGGCGGCTGACGCCACTGCCCCAGCAGCGATTGCAGGAAACACCTTGCGCGTACCTACTACTGGTTCTCCAGAATCAAGAAATCCAGTCGCGCACTCCGAGCCAACGAATGCATCCTCACGGAACGTGCATCCGTCCATTCCGAGCTCGCGCAAGAACGCATCCATCTGAACATGAATAGCCGCGCCTCCCATGCACTCGATGAGGTGTTGGAGTACTAGGAATCCACCGCCCGAATACTGGAACCGCGTTCCCGGCGCATTCACAACGCCCACTGGCTCGTACCCATGTCGCTGGTTGCCATTCAGCAACTCCTCAATCGGCGGAAATGCCTCGTTTGCAGGCACGCCATTCACATAATGCATGTTCAAGCCCTGGTGCGACATGAGGTGCGCCACCGTGACTTGATCCGCCCATTCTGGATGCGCTGCGTCGAGAGACCGGACTCGAAACTTCGAATTAGCTTTGGCAAGGAGCGCGTTCACGCTTGCAGAAATCGGAACGCCCGCCTTGCGGAGTTGCTCCATCACGAAGCACGTACCGATGCTCTTACTGAGCGACGCAATCTCAAATCCTGTCTGCGGAGTGACTGCATGGAGCGCATCACGATGCCCACACTGCAGCGACTGCAGATGATTCCCCGGCGAAGCGACACACACCGATGCACCCTTCACCCCGTGCCGTGCAAGCGCAGCAGTGATCTCATCAAACACTGTATCCACCGGCTGCGCGAGCAATCGACCCTTGGTGATCTGCCAAAGCGCTTCGCGCGCATTATCTAGCTCCACTTCATGCGAATGTTCGATCCGAGTTCGCAGCGCCTCCAGCAGTTGTGTCCCAGTACGCCCTTTGGCAGCCACCAGAAACTTGAAACCGAAACGCTCTCGATATCGGCTGCCGAGGGCACGAAGTTCCTGCGCAACCTCGGCCGCGCCTCCCAAGACCTTCGCCTGCTCCTGCGCGGCCGTCGCGTCGAGCGTCCGAGCAGCCTCGCCAATATCACCGTGAAAGTGTGCTGCCTCATTGATCTCATGGATGTCAAAGCTGCGCACCAACTGCTCAGCCTTGGAAAGATCCAACACCGAATCCAGCGCCATCTGCTCCGCAAACCGCTGACTTCCGCACGCCGAGAAGAACGCGTGCAGGCGCGCGAGCCGCTTAGGAATCGCATACTTCTTTGGATCGATCGCCTGCAGCGCCGCCCACGGATCGTCCTGCGTTCGGATCGCGTCAAGCGTGAACGGTAGCAGCAGTTCAGTCGCGAATTCCACCGGCGACTCGCTGCCCATGAGCTGCAACATCAGATTCATCGCAACCGGATACCACTTCCGCGTGCGATCGTCCCACTTCACCTGCACGATCTTGCGCTGGTCCGAAAGATCCTTGCGAATGAAATGTATTTCCTCGTGTGCAATACGCATGAAGTCCGCGCACGAGAAGCGTCCGTGCTGCAGCTCGTGCCACACTTCCCAACGCGATCGCTCCGCGGTTGCCAAGTCATCCATCACCCGCACCGGCACACCATCGATATTCGCCGGAAGCGCGACGCAACCATTGCCGCTCAGCCAGTCGGTGAGGTACTGCAGCGCTTGGAAGACGTTGTAACGAATCTCCTCCGGATCATTGTTGGCAACGAAGCCTGCAGTGTTTCGATCCGCCACAAGCAAGGAACGCGGATACAACGGATTGTCCCGATCAAGACCGCGCACGTCTGAACCATGGATGAAATCCAGCACCTCGCGGTGGTGCTCAGGCACTAGTAGCGCGGTGACAAGCGAGTCCAACGCTGCTCCGTTGCCATGCTGCGAGCGCTTCCACGCCTCCACCAGCGCCAACCCAAGGCGAACAAAGTCTGGATGCGCTACCCAGAATCCCGAGAGATCACGCTTCATCTGCGTGATGACATCCTTGATGAAACCCTTGATGGCTACCTGAAATGATGCGCCACGAATATCGCCGTCGGCAGGCAGAACACCGTACATACCGCCAACTTTGATGCCGCCACGCGAACCAACTACCTGCGCAAGAAGATCATGCGACGCCTTGATGTAATTGATCACAATGTCCGGATCCGCCTTCACGGGAATCCGATAGTTGCCGTCATTCTTCATCAGACGCGCCGTCGACGCAAGGAAGTCATGCCACCCAAGCGATGCGCCAGCGAAGTACGGATGCAGCGCATCCATGATCTCATTCACACGGAACATCGCGCGTGGATTCTCCAACACAACGAGCAGTCGAATGGTGCCGATTCGATACTCCGGATGCTGCGCGGCAATCAACCGCTCCGCACGCTCAAGCATCACGCGAATGTACGCAGCCTCTTCCTCTGTCTCCAACTTTGGAACATAGAAGGCCAATGCCTGCGGATTGTTCCAGTTTGCAAAGAGGTGCAGAGCAAAGTCGTAGAGATGCAGCGGCAGCGGATTGCCATGCAGGAAGAGAAACGGGCACGGCAATGCCAAACCCGGAAACCGCTTGATCGGCACGGATCGATGCGACGCAGCCAGCCGGTACTCCTTGCCAGAGCGCGGATCGTCATAGGAAATCGTTCCCTGCAAACAGCCAGTCAGATTCTCCCCAGCCGATACCAGATCACCGCGCAGCGGCGTCTTGGAATCCTCGTCGTCGGCGCCCCATTTCGCGGATCCTGAAAAATCCTTCAGCAGTTCCGCCACGATCGCCGGCTCGCCAGGAAGTGTTCGATGAAATGCATTCATCGCATTGATGGAAAGTTTCGCGTCGTCTGGCGGACCAAACAGCGTCACATGACTACCCTGCAGGAACTCCGGAATCGGCGCGATCGGCGCCCCGCTTCCTGACGTGCAGTAATGACTGTTGCGCGGACCAATCACCACGCGCCCCTCTGCGTCTTCCTGCCCAATGACGGTGCGGTACGCCGGATCGCTGTAATCAACATGCAGCGTCGCGTTGAGCCCGCAGCACGCGCGCGTTCTTTCATCAATAAATGCACGATCCGCCACGCGCTGCTTCAACACAGCAGCCAGGTCCGGTCGAACCGCTTCGTACAAATCACAGAGAAATCGCAGCGATTCGGGGCTTTCCAGACCACCCCCGGCCCCCAACTGCAACAGACCTGCCACCTCCGCAACAGGCATCATCTGCGGTTCAAGGTGCCGGATCAGTTCCGCGGAGATGTAGTCGCGATAGGGGGGAATATCGGGCAACTTCACAACGCCTCGTACGGTCATCCCTGCACGATACCCGTGCCACCAACACCGCTACGGAATGAGTCGACCGTGCGGAAGTAGTTTCACTGCAACATTGACCAATGCCGCAATCTGCTTTAGCCTCACGGCGTGACACCTACCGCAGACCTCGGCCTTTCAACCCATGTCCTGAACACGTCGAACGGTCGGCCGGCGGCAGACATGCTGATCCGCCTCGAGATGCTTGATGGAACCGCATGGTGCGAGATAGACACCGCACGCACCGATGCCGATGGTCGTGCCCGCGGCCTCTCCAAGGGTGCTCTCCGCACTGGGGATTACCGCCTGCACTTTGCCAGTGGCGCATGGTTCGCCGCACGAGACGTGGAGTGCTTCTTTCCCACAGTCACTATTGAGTTCCGAGTCTCCGATCCGAAACGCCACCACCACGTACCGCTCCTGCTGAGCCCGTTCGGATACTCAACGTATCGAGGAAGTTAAATCATGGCAATTATTCTTGGCGAAAATCGATATGGCAAGGCAGAGAACCGGGTGTTCCGGGTTACCCGTAACGGCGACATTCATGAGGTACTTGATCTCAATGTCTCGGTACAACTCAGCGGCGACTTTGATGACACGCATACTGTCGGTGACAATGCGAATATTCTTCCGACTGATACGCAGAAGAACACCGTCTTCGCGCTCTCTCATGTGCACGGCGCCATGGAACCGGAAGCATTTGGCTTGATCATTGCGCGCCACTTCATCACCTCACAACCGCACATCACCAAGGCTGAAGTCCGCATCGAGAAGTTCCACTGGGACCGGATTATTTCACAAGGTTCTCCGCACCCGCACGCCTTTCAGCGCAACGGCTCAATGGCGCGCACTGCCACGGTGCTGATATGCCGCAATGCAGAAAGCACCCGTGAATTCGTTGTGTCGGGACTTGAAAATCTGGTTGTACTCAAGACAACCGGTAGCGAATTCACGGGTTATTTACGCGACCAATACACCACTCTCGCCGAAACCACTGACCGAATCATGGCTACGCAAGTCTCCGCACGGTGGCGTATTGCCGCCACGGATGCCCCCACACTCGACGGCATGAACTGGGCAAAGATCTTCCGCGAATCGCTCGACGCCATGCTCACCGCATTCGCCGAACACCACAGCCTTTCACTACAGCAGACGCTGTTCACCATGGGCGAATGCGTGCTCTCCGATGAACCGGTAATCGCGGCGATCCGCATATCGCTCCCCAACAAACATCACTTTGCAGTGGACCTGACGCCGTTCGGTCGTGAAAATCGCAACGAAGTCTTCATTGCAGCAGATCGCCCATACGGCCTGATCGAGGCGGTCATCGAAGATGGGTGGCCGTCATGGTGATGATCAGCGACCCCCGCTGCGCACCAAACTAAATCACCGATCGCCGCGACGATAATCCAAACTCGGCCGCCGATGACTCCGCGCCTCAAGTTCCGGCGTGCGCCAGCAACCCACCCACCGATTCGGGCGCACCTCAACGAGCACATGTTCATCACGCCCCGGCGCACCTTCCGGACGAACGCCGGCTGGCATATCAGGCCACCACGGAATCACACCAGGGATCTTGCGGAATTCAGCTGGATCGTGCGTCACATCCTTGATAGTCACCAAGCGCTCGCGCGTGTCACGCAGCATCGGAATGGAGCGGAACAAGCCACGCGTATATGGATGCAGCGGCTCGTCAAAGAGCTCAAACACGTTGGCATACTCCACCACGCGCCCGGCATACATCACACACACAACATCGGCGTTCTCAGCCACCACTCCCAAATTGTGCGTAATGAGCATGATGCCCATGTCACGGGTGCGCTGCAATTCACGAAGCAATTCCAGAATCTGTGCCTGAATAGTCACATCAAGGGCAGTGGTCGGCTCGTCAGCAAGCAACACCTTTGGTCGGCACGCAAGCGCCATGGCAATCATCACGCGCTGACGCATACCGCCAGAGAATTGATGCGGATACATCGCCAGCCGTTCCTCGGGCTTCTTGATGCCAACATCTTTCATCGCCTGCACGGCAATCCGCTTCGCTTCGTCCGGTCCAACCTTCTGATGCAAGAAGATCGCTTCCATCAACTGATCCCCAATGCTGTACACCGGGTTCAGGCTGGTCATTGGCTCTTGGAAGATCATGGCAATCTTGCCGCCACGAATCGAAAGCATCTCTTCTTCGCTCAAGCTGACAATGTCACGCCCTTCAAACAAAATGCTGCCGCGGTCAAACCGTCCCGGCGGGCGGGCGATCAACTGCATGGTGCTCATGGCAGTCACGCTCTTGCCGCAACCCGACTCACCAACAACTGCCAGTGTTTGCTGCGGAAAAAGCGTCATATTGACCCCATTCACTGCCTGAATACGCGGCCCACCCGAGGAGTTGTCAAAGCTCACCGCCAGATCCGCAACCTGCAACACCGGAGTTGCAAGACGCTCCGCGCTGCCAGCGCTGGCACTCATGGCGCGCACCGCGTCTTGGGTGGATTGATCATGTGATGTCTTGACTGCAGATGGGCTCATCAGTGTGCTGCCTTCCGTAGCTTCGGGTCAATGGCGTCGCGCATCGCTTCGCCGAGCATGTTGTAACTCAATACTGAAAGGAAGATCGCTATTCCAGGGAACACCGCCAACCACCAAACAAATGTTCCGGTAGCGGCGGTTGCACTCGAAAGCAACTTGCCCCACGAAGCCTGTCCATCCGGCCCAAGGCCAAGATAGGAAAGCGTCGCCTCGATAGAAATGGCAGCAGCAATTGCAAAGCTTGCGTCCACCAACACCGGGGTCACGCCGTTCGGCAACATGTGTCGGAACAGAATGGCGCGCAGCGGCAATCCGGTTGCCTTGGCCGCCTGCACAAAGTCTTGATTGCGCAACTTCATGAACTCGGCGCGTGTGAATCGCGCCGCGCCTGTCCAACTGAAGCAGCCAATGATCGCCATCATCACGTAGGTATCGCGCGGCAATACGCCAGCAGCAACGATCAAGAGAAAGAGCACTGGCACCGCCATGAAGATCTCCACAACGCGGAAGAGAATCATGTCCACCTTGCCACCGAAGTAACCCATGATGGCACCCATCGTCACGCCAATGACTACTGAAATGCCAGTAGAAACAAGCCCAATTGAGATAGAAAGCCGACACGCCCACAACATCTGCGAAAGAACATCTCCGCCCAAAGCGTCGGTACCCAGTAGCACGCGGCGCTCACCAAAGGACGTCCCCTTGAACTGCGCCAGTCGGTCCACATCAGCGACGCGCTCGCCCGGCGCGATAGCCACCATGTCACTGCGGGAGTATTGCGGCGACCATGGAATCAGCGTCCAGGTGACCTCACGGATCGCGCCGGACTGTTCGTCCTCTAGGTACCGCTCAAAGTTGATGAGCGTGGCTCCACCACTCGCCCCGGAAAGTCCCCAGCCGACCAGCAGCGCGAGCACGGCCGCACCCACACGCACTCGACGCGAATCGACCGTCGGTATCCACGCCCCAACCAGCGCAAACAGCAGCGACACCACGCCGATGATCGTCCATGGCCCAGCGCCGCTGCGTGCAAACGCCTTGACCCACTCGGCGCGGCCTGGATCTTGCGCCCAACCGACGATCGCTCCAGCAATCACAATGGTGAATCCCACTTGCAGTGCCGCCACTACGAAGATCCCCAGCCGTTGCGCGCGTGTCAGGCTGCGCGGTCCAATGAAGATCCAGGGCAGTCCAACAAAGCAACCAATCAGGAGCGCCCAGTCCGTTGGTGTGAGGTTGGCGAAGAGTGGCCACTCGCGCACTCCCGTGCCGCCGGCACCCACACGCACCACGGACAGTGGGTGCGCATTCGCCACGATCGGGCCAAACACGGCAAAGAACGCAATCACTCCGATCCAACACATGCCAAAGATCGCACCGGGACGCTTCAGGACGCGCCCCCATGCATCGGCCCAGAAGCCCTTGGCGCGCACGGCTCCAACGCCGCGCATCACATCAATGCCGGAGATCGCTGCAGGGATGGCAACTGTGTCCTTACTCTCAGTCATAACTCACCCGCGGGTCGGCCGCTGCATAAAGGAGATCCGCCAAGAGAAGTGCCAGCATGTTGACACAGGCAATCAGGAATGTGTCCGCCAAAATCAACTCGCGGTCGCGTAGATCAATCGCCTCAATCACCAGACTGCCCATGCCGGGCACGCTAAAGATGCGCTCGATCACCACGCTGCCAGCCAGCATCGCCGGGAAGATCCCAACGAACATGGTGATCAGCGGAAGCAAGCTATTGCGGAACACATGACGCAACACTACATCCTTACGCGGCACTCCCTTTGCCTTCGCAGTGCGAACGTAATCCGCACTAAAGTTGTCAAGCATGGAGGCGCGCGTCTGCTTGGAAAGCACAGCAAAGCTGCCGTACACCAAGCAAAGAACCGGTAGACCGATATGCCAGAGCGTATCGAACAGATAGCCACGTTGCCATACTCCCGAAGCATCCGTGAACGGCATGAATGTGTACGCCTCGGATCCACTCGCGTGCAGTCCGCTCACTGGAAACCAGCCTAAATACTGCTTGTTTGCCACAAAGCCAATGGCAAACACTCCAGCCAGCACCGTCGGTATGGAATACAGCGACAAGTACAGGAAACCGGAGAACATATCGAACCAGCCGCCGCGCCGAACGCTTGCAAGCACGCCGGTCGGCACCGCGATGAGATACGAGATTGGGAATGCAATCAGGTTGATGAGAAGCGTGACAGGAAGCGCCGCCGCAATCAGATCCCACACCGGACGATTCTTTGAGAATGCCACGCCAAGGTCGGGCGTATCGAGGCTCACCACATCCGGAATCAGCGGGATGCCGCTCGTCGGATACGGGTGCGCGTGGAACGCTTCCGTCGCCTGAACCTGCGCCACCACCGCGGCGGTGTGCGACGTATGCATGTCCGCGGCCGCCTTCTCTAACTTCGGCCACGCCGCATTCGAATGGTCGAACGCAACATCGCTGAAATCGCGCGGATCTGCACCGCCCTTCCCGTTCAGTCGCTCTTTCAGCGGACTACCTGCGGCGCGCGCATAGTCGGCAATGGCGTCCTTGAAGAGACGCACCTTGCCCACGTAATCGCGACGCGTTCCCTCCGCTTCGCGCTGCATCTTCTTGAATTGTGGGATCGCGCTTTCGCCGGTGGCAATGACCACGGACGGCACCGTTACCACCGGCACTGGGAACGCCGTCGCAAGCGGTGGTTCGTCAATCGAGCGCGGTGCGGGCACGCGCTCGCCATTGCCGTCACGCAGATCGCGGGTACCAAACTTCACTGGCGAAAGGCGTCCAAGCCAACGCACGTACTGCACGATCACCGGATCGTTCAGCCCGTAGCGATCTTCCAGATACGCCTGCATCTGCGCCACACGGCTCGTGTCCGACATCTGCCCGCCCTGCACCGCTAACCCCGCACCGATACCGCCCGGTGCGAGCGCCAACAGCATGAACACCATCAGCGTGATTCCGAGGAGGGTCGGAACCATGAATGCGAGGCGTCGTAAGAGGTAGGAAAGCATCGGTAGCGCAGGAGCGCGTCAGTTGGCGGAAGGAGTTGGTTGAGCGTTCCCAGAGACGCGGAAGAATTCCTGCGGCTCCAAACCGGTCTTATAGGTGTTCACATTGCCAAAGTCTCGCTTCACAAAGCGCAGCCACGGTGCCACGCGGACAAAGGTGTACGGCTGGTCTTCAGCGATACAGGCCTCGAACTGGCGCCACACTGCCATGCGTGTCGCCTCGTCCATGGTGCGACGACCCTTCTCAATGAGCGCGTCGCAGTCCTTGTTGACCCACTGCGTGAAGTTGTCGCCACCCTCCTTGATGCTCTCGGAGTGGAAGATCTGCCGCGGGTCGCTTTCGGGCGCATTGTTGCCCCAACCCATGGTGATCGCATCAAAGTCGCGCAACTTCAGCAATTCTTGGTAGCGGCTCCAATCCACGGGCCGCGTGGTCACCATGATTCCGGCCTTCCCGTAGCTGTCCTTCACGAACCGCGCGAGGCGCTCAGAAATTTCACCGCCGGTGGCATACGTGTATTCAAAGGTGAACTTGTCACCCTTCTCATTCTCCAAGATGCCGTCGCCATCGCGATCTTTCCAACCGGCTTCGGTAAGCAGTTGCTTCGCTTGGTCTTGATCAAATGGAAGCGGCTGCACCGCTGGATCGCTCGCCGGGCTCTCCGGATTGTTCGGACCCTTGGAGACGATGCCAATACCGTCCCAGATATCGCGAATCATGCGCTCGCGGTCGAGCAGCATGGTCATGGCGCGCCGCACGCGCTTGTCAGCAAACGGCGTCAAATTCTTGCCAGAGCGCGGACCGCACTGCCACGCGATAAAGCTGTAGCCACACCGCATGTTGGTCCACTTCAGTGCGTAGTTCGACTTCTCAAAGTCCCGCTCTTCTTTCAGAACCTTGTTGTACTGCGGCGATGTCGGCAACATCATCGATCCCTCGCCGTTGCGGTATGCAACCAATCGACCAAGGTCATCCTTAATACTCTTGAAACGCAGGCGCTCCAGCGCAGGCTTCTCCGCCCAGTACTGCTCGTTACGCACCAGCACCACATCTTCGCCGGGCGTCCATTGATTCGAAAGTTCTTCCGGGCCCGATGGCAGCTTTGACAGGCGGAACGGACCGGAGCCCATGGTCATGCCCGTGCCCTGATTGATCTGCGACGGCTCAAACTTTGCGTAGTACTGCTTCGGCAAAATTGGATCACCAAGCGCGATCAGAATGTTTGTGAAGAACGCCTCCTTAAAGATGAAGTCGACGGTGAGACCGTCCACCACCTTCACCTCCTTGAGATTGTCCTGCGTGCTGCGAGTGCGCTCCGCCTCAATGAGCGGATTATTGATGAAGTCCATGTAGGTCCAGCGAATGTCCTCCGAGGTCACCGGCGTACCGTCACTAAAGCGCGCGCGCGGATTGATGTGCGCGCGAATCCACAGACCGTCAGGGTCGATCTGCCAACCATCGGCAAGCGCGCCAACCAATCGCAGCGTCTTGGGGTCGAAACTACTGAGGCTCTCACACACGCGGTCGAGGACGCGCGTCGAATAGACGTCGCTAGAGATGTACGGCGTGAGCTTGGCCGGCTGCGCCTCAAACAACTCGGTGAACTCGCCGCCCATGCCGAAGCCAGGAATGGTGGTCGGATCAATAGCGCAGTGCGGTACGGCCCAGTGCTCGACCTTGACACCCGGACGCGCCCACGTCTGGTCAGAGGTAACGGCCGTCGCTGCCGCCGATGCCGCCGTCGTACCGCGCGTTACGCCAGCG
>JAPLMU010000123.1 GCA_026386795.1 Planctomycetota bacterium | reverse complement strand
GTCAGCGTGATGATTGGAATCTGCGCAGCGCGCGCGCCAAACACCGTGTGGATCGCGGCGCGTTCGGCGGCATCCACCAGCGTGACACCCATGCCGAACGGAATGATGGCGTCGATGGCATCGGGCGACATTCCAGCATCGGTGAGCGCGGCCTCAATGGCGTCAACAATTCCTTGCCCGTCGGCCTCTGGATCAACGCCCAACGTGTCCGGGCAGAAACTCTGACTTGCGCCAAATCCAGCCAATTCTGCAAGCGGAACGGCACTACGCGCGGCGGCGGCGTCCATCGCTTCAAGCACTAAGAGACCACCGCCCTCGCCCGGCACGCAGCCCTTGGCATCCGGCGCATAGGGCCGCACCACGCGCGTCGGATCTTCGCCAGGCGTTGTCGCCGCAAGTCGCTTGGCGTAATGCTGACGCATCATGCCCATCAGGTTGGTCTTACTTTCGGCGCCGCCGGAAATACATGCATCTGCATCGCCGCGACCGATCACACGCATCGACTCGCCGATGGAAAGCAGACTGCTCGCTTCAGCGCAGGTGATGGTGTTGGACGGACCCTGGCAATCATGAATGATGGTCACGTGACACGCCAGCATGTTGGGCAGATACTTGAGCATCCACAGCGGCGTCAGATTCTTGATGCCCTCGCTGCCCCAGCGACTGATGTCAAACTTTCCATCAGCGCCGCGCGCGGAGGCCAGTGCGCCGGTGAGTTCGTTCTCCTCCGCGGCAATCAGCCCGGCGCCGATGTGACAACCGAAGCGTCCGGGCGGAATCGTGACCGACTCCTGCTCGTGTGACTTGGTAATGATCTTCGCGTGGTTGATCGCCTCAGTGGCCGCGCCCACCGCGAGTTCGATATCGCGCGACATGACCTTGGTGGCCTTGCGATGCGACTTCGGAACCACCGCCTTCACGTCAAACAGCTCGTCGGCAATCTGCGCAACGAACGGCGTGGGGAAGCCACTGAAATCGAAGGTGCGACATGGGCCGATGCTGCTCTTGCCCTCGCAGAGCGCGCTCCAGAGCGCACTGATGCCGAGGCCAAAGGGCGTAACCGTTCCAGTACCGGTGATAACAACTCTGCGAGTCTGCCGTGCCATGGACGGATCAGTCTACGGAGCCAGCCGTCTTGCTGTGCGAACTGCGCTTCAGCGGCGGCGGCGACCGGTGCCGATCAGAGTGGCTGCACCGAGCAATGCCATGGCTCCTGGCGCCGGAACAACGGTGATGAAGAGCGACTGCCCGCCGAGAAGACCGCCGGACTCGACGGTTGTGACCCATGATTGGCCTGCGGTCAACGTCGGCAAGCTCAGGTGCAGACCGAGCGTGCCGGACCAGGTGATCGTCCCGGAGGTTGCGGCGAGTTCAAAGCGGTTGCCGACGGAGGGCACAAAGGTGGAGCCGAGGGTTACATCAAAGAGGCCGTTCAGGGTCAGGTTGCCGTACACCAAGACGGTGTCGTAATCGACGCGACCCGTGGTCAAAGCTCGCGAATTGTTGGTGCCGGTCAACTCAAAGACCATGCGCGAGTTGGCGCCGACCTTCAAATTGCCACCAACCTCAATGACTCCCGGCGAATTGCCCCAGATGAGATCCAGGCCGTCGGGACCGGATTCCAGGTCAAAGGCGTCGTATCGAAAGGTATCTCCGTAGACCGAGCGCGCGGCGGCGTGGATGGTGTCACCAGCCGTAGCGGCGGCGATCGCATCGGAAATCTGACCGTATTGGTAGCCGTTGGCAGTGCCACCCGGTCCCACGGTAACCATGGCGCACCAAGCTGGTGCAGCGACAAGGAGCGTGGCAGAGGCAGAGAAGATGGCGGTGATGTTCTTCATAGTGTTGCGTTCTGGGGCTTGCACCCCACATCAAATCAGCGAATCCGTTCAGAACGCCAACCCCCCGAGGTTGCTCGCTCACGCCCATAGAGGGGGCGATACCACTATGAACGAGATCCATGCCCGCAACCCATCACACTGAATCTAAAAATTTCGGTGATAAAGATAAAAGTGAGATTTATCGCGCAATGACATCGGGTGGGTGCAAATCAAATGCGCCACCCGGGGTCAAATACCTGAGACCGAAGATCTTGTAAATGCGCTACTTACGCATCCGCCGCGCGATCAGCATCGCCAACTCCAACGCCTGCTCATAGTTGAGGCGCGGGTCGACCGCCGAGTGATATGCCTGCGCCAACATCTCGTCGGATAACCCGCGCGCGCCACCGGTGCACTCGGTGACATTTTCCCCGGTCAGTTCCACATGAATCCCACCGAGCCACGTGCCCGCGGCGCGGTGAATCTCAAAGGCCTGCTCCACTTCCGCCAAGATGTGTCCAAATTTCCGAGTCTTGACCGGGACGCCCTTGCCCAGGCCCGACTGCGGAATAACTGTTTCTGTATTGCCGTGCATCGGATCGCAGATCCACACCACGGGACGACCACTCGCCTTGACGGCTTCGACCAGCTTGGGCAAATGCGCGGCAATGGCATGCGCGCCGAAGCGGGTGATGAGCACAATGCGACCCGGCGTCTGGTACGGATCGAGCCGAGCAATGGTCCGCAGTAACGCATCGGCATCGGTACTTGGACCAACCTTCACACCCACTGGATTTTCAATGCCGCGGAAGAACTCCACGTGTCCGCCTTCCGGATCGGCAGTCCGAACGCCAATCCAAGGGAAGTGCGTGCTCAAATCCCACCAACCCGCGCGATGCGGCACTTGGCGCGTCTGCGCTTCTTCGTAATCAAGCACCAAACCTTCATGGCTCGTGAAGAAATCAACGCGATGTACTTGCGCAACATTCACGCCAACCAGCGTCTCCATGAAGCGGAGACCGTCACCAATTTGGTCGACCATCGCCTGATACTCAGCGGCCAACGGCGAGTGCTTTACAAACTCAAGATCCCAGTATTCCGGATGATGGAGGTCTGCAAATCCACCGTCGACAAGCGAGCGAATGAAGTTCAACGTGAGCGCGGCGCGCTCATGACCACGCACCAAGCGGCGTGGATCAGGGGCGCGTTCTGCTGCTGTAAATGCTGGGCCATTCACCAAGTCGCCGCGGTACGCGGGCAGTGTCACGCCGTCGCGCGTCTCCGCATCGCTTGAGCGCGGCTTGGCATATTGACCCGCAAATCGACCGATGCGAGTGACGCGGCGGCGTCCACCCTGCACCAGTACCAGGCTCATCTGCAACAAGATCTTCAGGCGCGCGGCGATCGAGCCGGGCTCGCATCCATCGAAGGTCTCAGCGCAATCGCCGCCCTGCAGAATAAAGCGCTGACCGACAGCGGCTTCCGCCAACTGCGTGCGCAGGGCTTCTATTTCAAAGCTGGTGACTAAGGGCGGCAACCGCGCCAAGCCCGCGCATGAGATGCGCAACTCATCGCGGTCCGGCCATTCCGGCTGCTGCAGCGTGGAGCGCAAGCGCCAAGAAGAAGGCGTCCAACCGTCAACTGCGAATGTGCGACGAGTGGCAGGTGCGCTCATGAGGTGTAATTCGTCCGTCCAGTGAGATGTGAATGCGGGCGACAGGAATTGAACCTGCACGGGTTGCCCCACTGGAACCTAAATCCAGCGCGTCTGCCAATTCCGCCACGCCCGCAGCGTGAATCGGGAGTGTAGAGGTTCGGAAGTATCGCGACAATCGAAAGCGCCCGATCGATCGGGGACCAATCCTGAAAGCCCGTCCGCCCCTAGACTCCGCCTCATGAGCCCGAGCCAGTTCGCCGCCACGAACATCCTGCCGCTTTTGGCGCGCATCGTCCTGTGCCTGGCATTCCTGCCGCAAGGTTGGAACAATTTGATGCGCGACGTGGAATACACCGCCCACGACGCGCAACGCCTGCGCGAACTCGGCGTGCGCGGCATCACTGACCCGGATCCAAGGAAGTCTGATGTGGCGCTTGGCGCTATCCGTGGGTTCGAAGCCTTTGAATCGGCCGAGTGGCAGAACGCCGCTGCCCCGCCAGCACCGCGACCGGGTGCCAATGGCATGGCCGACTCGGCGAGCACCGCAACACCGCTCCCGGGAACGAAACCTGCAACAGTCACTCCGCCAGCCGGCACGACGGCACAATCGGCGCCGACTGTTCCCACGCCGACACCCGCAACCGTTCCAGCAGTCACGGAACGCCCAAGCCCACTCGCAAGCCCACTCGCGCCACTCACCCAGCGCGGGCTCTACACACTCTCCTTGCTCGTGGACCGCGCGCGTATTCCATTTCCCATCGAAATCGCATGGGCGGTCGCGGGCATCCAACTTGTCGGCGGAGCATGCGTGCTCTTGGGATTGTTCAGCCGAGTCTGGGGACTACTCATGTCACTGATACTGGCAGCACTCTTTGTGATGACGAGCCTGCCGATCATCAAATCGCAGGGCGCGTTCACTCTTGGTGCTGAACAACAGAACTTGATCCTCGCGCAACTCGGACTCTTTGTGCTTGCACTTGGCGCATTCCTTGTAGGCCCCGGTGCCATGAGTCTTGACCGAGCGATCTTCCGTCGCTCCAAGCGTGGCAGCCCGAAGCGCAAGTCATCACCGGCATGAGTGGTGACGCGGAGAAGTTCGATAGCGCTGTCGATAGCGCCGACGCCGATCATGGACTCGGACGCAGCCTTGAAAGTAGCCTTGAAAGCAGCCTTGAAAGCCCGGTTGAAAGTGGCGTTACACCCCGTAGCCCATTCGTCGCGATCACTGCTTCCACCATCGTTCACGCACTGATTGCACTTGGCCTTGTCGCCATGGGCATTACCGCAGCTCGCGCGATGCGTCGCGAAGCACCGCCGATCTTGGTTGCCGAATGGACTCCCCCGCCACCCGCTGGCATTGCACCCGCGCCGCCTGAATTACCGATCCCCGGAGGCGCACTCGTCTACCAAGGACCAGCTGCGCGCGGCGTGCACGACGCAGGCTCAGGCGCACGCGCTGCCGCCGATCGATTGGAGCGACTGGCACCTCCAATACCAGTGAGCGCCACTGCCGCCGCACGTTTCGGCGGACCGCTTGGATTCGGCGGAGCACTGCCAGAACGATTTCGCGCGGCGAGCTTTGCGATGGACAAACAGCGCGTGGCATTCCTGATTGATGGCGGTGGGCGATTGCTCTCCGCACTGCCGGCCGCGCGGGCCGTGCTCGCGCAACGGCTCGCAGCACTCACGCCCAATCAACAGTTCACGGTGGCTATCGCGCGCGGTAGCGGCGTGGAACTTGCGCCGGGCACGCCCGCTTCAGCCACGCGCGCCAACACCGCAGCCGCGTTGCGCTGGTTTACCGAGCGCAGCGCACCAGGCGGCACGCCCGATCTCGGCGACGCGCTCGACCGCGTCTGGCGCACCTTGGAACCGGACGCCGTGTGCGTCATCGCGCGCGGAACGCCCACGCCGCTACGCACTGCCGCACGCAGCGCAAACGCCACGCTTCTCTCAACCGCCGATCGACTGAACCCAAAGAACGCCGACGGCAGTCGCATTGCCACATTTCTCTGTGTCGAACTCGTGGAAACATCGGCGGACGGCGCACTGCGCGCACTCGGCGAGCGCCACGGCGGCAGCACCGGATACCTTCTTCTTGACCGCGCGACGCTCGGACTTGCACCGATGCGCTCACGCAACCAGCCTGCAGGAACCATCAGCAAATGACCAGTACATCACTCCGTAGCGCGTCCGCAATTGCAGCCACATGTATCGCTGCGCCCGCATCTGCCGGACCGTCGTTCGCCACCGCCTTCTTCATCTCGCTTGATCAATTGCCAGATGGCGGCGTGCGTGTTGACTGGATCGGCAGCTCCATGATCTGGGTGCTGATTGCGATGAGTATCGCCAGCGTGGCGCTCATTTGGATTGCCTTCACCGCCAACCGCGTTGGTGACATGCTGCCGCCATCTGCTGTGGAAATGATGCGGAAGATGGTGAGTTCAGGCCAGTTCGCCGAGTCGCTTGAGTGGTCGCGCACCAAGGGTGGCGACTTCGGGCGCGTGATCCATGCTGCGCTCCTCGCTGCACCGGCTGGACATGATGCCATGATGCAAGCTGCGGAATCAATGACTGACGAACTCGTGGTGCGACGCCTACGCAAGATCGAAGTACTCAACGTCTTTGGGCAAGTTGCACCCATGATCGGACTGTTTGGAACCGTCTACGGAATGATCGTCGCGTTCTTCACCATCGCGCAGATGGGAGGCACCGCAGATCCCGTTGCACTCGCTGGCGGTATCGGCACGGCGCTGGTGACCACATTCTGGGGACTACTCATTGCGATTCCTGCACTGAGTACGTTCGCAGTGGTTCGCAATCGCATTGATGCCGCTGGTTCAGAGGGCGCGCGTGAAGTGGAACAGATTCTCATGCGCTTCCGTCCGGGCGGCTCTGGCTCGCCGGTTGCCGCAATGCAGGCAGGCAACAAAGGCGCCGAGGCCTAATGCGCGCAAGTCGCATCCATCGCAGAGGACCGGGATCGTTTGAGGCGAACATGACGCCGCTCATCGATATGGCGTTTCTACTCATCGTGTTCTTTGTGCTCGTCAGCCAAGTGACGAGCGCGGAAATGGTTGACCTCTCACTACCGCGACCGACATCCGGGACCGCAAAGCAGCCCGACGGATCCGAGCGCATTGTGGTGAACGTCATTCCAGCAACCGACGGCGGCGCTGCCGGATACCGCTTAGGAAAACGCGATTTCACGGCCGATACTGCTGGACTGCAACAATTGGTTGCCGCCATCGCACAGGCAATGAAGGGTCGACCAAGCGTTGAAGTGAACATTCGCGCTGACCGCGCCACCGCGTACTCGTGGGTGCGTCCAGCAATGACCGCGGTCGCCGACGCGCTGACTGAAAGTGGTATCGACCGCACGCGTGCCCGCGTGCGACTGGTGGTCCTTGGCGGAGGCGGCAATGGCTGAGACGGCCAACGAGCTCCAGTCCGCGCACGCGGCTCGCAATGCACTTGATGCGCTCAACGCATTAGCGGCTGCACTTCCGGATGCTCGCGTCGGCCATCGACCACGCCGTGGATGGCGCGCGCCGCGCCGCCTGCGCGGACGATCGCTCGGTGCCGCTATCAGCACCAACATGACGCCGATGATTGATGTTGTCTTTCAACTCCTGGTGTTCTTCATTGCCACCACGCGTTATGCATCCGATGAGCGCGTGATTGCCATGGATCTTTCGCGCCGCGTTGCAGTGACTGCAAAGGATGCCGCGCACTCGGAAACTGTCGCGCCCGCGCCACCGAGCATTCCGCTCGACCCCTTTGCGATGCGCGATGAAGCGTTGCACCTTGAAGTGCGCGTTGATGGAAAAATCGTCGCCGGCGCGCCCTTGCGACGCACCTTCACGCCGAGTGAATTGCGCACCGCTTTGGCGAATGAATTGCGCGGCAGCGGGCATCCAAACGGCATGTTTGAGCCTGCATTCCCCGTGGTGATTGCACCCGCCGACAACGCCCCGTGGGAAATTGCGGTCGAGGTGCTTGACGCCGCTGTTGCCGCGGGATTCCGAAATGTTGGATTCGAACAACGCACCTCCGGAACCGAGGCCGGTCAGTGATTGCCACAGCGATAGCAGTCGCGGCGTGGGTCGCGCAAGTACCGGTGCCGGGCGGTATCGATTCCGTTGCGGCCGCAACCGATGCAGCGCGTATTGACGCGCGTCGCCCGTTCGCTACTTCGGTGGCAGCCACCGCGGCGTGGACGCGACTTGAGCGCGTGCGTGCGCCGCTGCTTGAGTCAGATGATCCACGTTGTGCGGCCTGGCTTGCCGATGCTGCCGAAGATGCCATCACGCTCGGTCTGAGTGTTGATGTGTGCGGCGTGACAACCATCGTTGGCATTCCAACTGCAGCGCAACGCGAGCGCAGCACTGCACTCTTGCGCGACGCCCTGACTTGGACGCGTGCCGCCGAGCGATCCGCGCGCGCTGCAATGAGCGCCGGGACTGCCACACCTGAACTCACCGCGCGCCTTGACTCCGTGGAACTTGCGCAACGCATTCCGCTCATCCGCGCCTGCGCCGCTGTACTTGCAGGTTGGTGCGGAGCGCTTCCAGAAGCTGACGCGCCTGCCATCATTGAGAGTGCCGCCCTGCGTCTTTCCGCTATGCGTGGCGGACTTTCTGGCAACGCGCGCACCTTGGCTGATGCGTGTTGCGGGCTTGGACTCACGCGTATTGGTCGCCGCGCCGAGGCGGATGCTGTGCTCGGACCGCTCGCTGCGAACCCCGCCGCGGAGCCTGCGCTCCGACTTCTTGCGATCGCAGCGCTGAGTGAGAACGCAGCGCCGAACGCGAGTAGCCGCCGCCGCGCGCTCGATAGCCTCCGCGCCCGATACGGCGCATCACTTGACGATGATTCGCGTCTCTTACTCGGCGACCTTGACTTTCGACTCGCACGCGGCGCAGCAGCCGACGCAACGAGCACCGTCACTCCCGGCACTTCTGGTCCGGCGCCGGCATGGCGCGGATGGCTTGATGCTGTTGCAGCAACTCCGCCCACGCGTCGTGCCGCTGTTCGCGCCGCAGCGCTGGCGCGGATCGCTGAACACGCCGGCAGCATGGATGATCCCGTGGTGCGGGTGGCACGCGCGTTGGCTGCAAGCGGCAGCAGCGAAGGACGCTCGGCTGGCACGGCGCTCCTGCGGGGCGCGCTTGCTGATCCCGCCCTTGAAGCGGGTGTCCGAACACTTGCCATGCTCGAACTTGGTCGCGCGGAACTGCTGCTTGGTCATCCAGCCGAGGGCGCCGCGGCGCTCCTTGAATTTGCGCAGGCGTATCCATCAGAACCGGTTTCGCGCCACGCGATTGATGCAGCTGTTGCCGCAGCACGCGGAACTGGCGATTCCGTGCTGTTTGCGCGCGTTCTTGCAACGGCAGTCGCTCGCTTCCCAGATCACCCAGACCACGCGACGTGGCGAGTGGAACAGTCTGCGCTCGTCCTATCGAGTGACACCGCGGTGGAAACGCGTGAGTCACCAGCGCGACGCGCGGCACTTGCACTTGACGGTCTTGATCGCGCTGATCGTTCCGGGGTGACTGACATCGCGTTGCGTGCTGACTTAGCAATTGCGGCCGCTGACGCCCTCAATGATGAAGTACGCGCCGATGCCGCGCTCGAAGCGCTCGACCGCGCGCGCCCACTGCCTGGCACTGCGCTCCCTGAAGCCGTTCGACAACGCATGCTTGAAGAACGCATTCGCGCTTTGGTGCTCGCAACACGCTCCATTGAAATGGATCGCACGGTGGCCGATGCCGCAGCAGCGGATGCCAACGACACCGCCGATGCCGCCGCGCGCGTCTTGCGAAGAATGTCTGCTGCTGACTTAGGAAGTGTCGCCGCCGCAGCCGTCGACGAACAACAAATCGCGCGCATTGCACGGCTTGCCGACGCCACCATGCACATTGCTCCTCCGACACCGGAACGCGATGAAATCTTGGCGCGCGCATTTGTGGTCGCCCGCATGCACGACTCCGCACAAGCCGCCGCGCGACGCGCTATAGCCGCGCGCGGCGAACGCGCTGATCTGACGCTTGCACTGGCAGAATCGCTGTGGGGAATCGGCGGCGATGCAGCACTTACTGAAGCATTTGTGCTCTATGAACGAGTTGCACGCACTGTGCGCGAAGAGTCCCCCGCGTGGTGGTTATGCCAAGCGCGCCGCCTACAGATTCTTGACAGAGTGAACCGCTCCACCGAAGCGATCGCGCCGAAAGTTGCACGACTCAAGGCGATGGATCCTGCGCTCGGCGGTCCGGCATTCGCAGCGAGCATGCTTGAAGTGGCTGCGCGACATGAGTGATGTTCACCGCGCGTAACTTCAGCGCGTTGCGATCAAGCCTGTTGCCATCATCAATATTCAAGCGCCCGTAGCTCATCGCGCAAGATCGCTGCGAGTTCAAAGTTCTCCGCATCCACCGCGCGGCGCAGTCGCTCTTCTAATTCCGAGCGCTGACTTGTTGGCAGACGTGGCACCAACGCATCGCGCATTCCGCGCAGCAGCGTGACTTCACTCGATTGATCGAATCCGCCCATTGGGCCGTGATCATCAAAGTGCGAACGCAATTCTGCCAGCGCACGTTCGACCGCCAAAAGTGCCCGTCGAGCATCGCCCCCCGCGAGCCCAATGGCTGCCTCTGCGCGCGCACGCATCATCACCACGAATGGCCGGAACTGTTCCAACACCGTGCGGTCGCCCTGACTTGCTCCGAAGTCGCGGCACAAATCAAACATCCGGAGATTTCGACCAGTGTCGCGAACCACGGCTTCGTACTCCTCAAGCGCGAAGAGGGCCACGTAACGGTGATAGACCTGCACGCCCTCGTCGCGCAACGCGGCGCACTCTTTGGAGGTGAGTTGAAGGCCATCGTCCCCGCCAGTACGCAGGCGATGCGCCTGAAATCGCCCAAGATGCCAGTCCAAGAGTGAGTCGGCGCCGTGGGGTCGGCGACCGTCGGGACGCCCCGTCAGGGCAAATTGCAGGAGGCCCAATTCCAGCCGAACCTGAATTGCGCGCTCCCCGGAGGATGTTCTGATCATTCTGACGGTGGGTCGATTGCCGCCCACGGGCCACCCTGCCAAGATCCCGGCGAGGTCCACCTCGGGGCCCGCAGCCGTCTCGTCCGAAGCACCAGAATGACCGGAATCCGGGTTCGCCGAATTTGGAGGCGGTGATTTCCGGTCACTCTCGTGATCCGCCCTTCCGTGCCCGGACTGCCCCGGCTGCTCGGGCGCCCCTCCGTCAGTGTTGTTCTGCTCGGGTTCTGACAATTTCGGCTCCTCTAAAAAGAGTTTGACATTCATATTGACTTGTGCCAAACACGACCCTTGCGATTGTCGATGGGTTGCGTACGATGCATGACCCGGCGTGAGCGTGTGGCTCATGACCTGGTCTGCTGATCGCGAGGGTGTATGGCGCGAACCAGTGTCCAAAACGAACTTCAGCTCTACCTCCGCGAAATCAAGGAGGAACGACTCCTTACTCCCGACGAGGAAAAGGTGTTGGGCTGGCGCATCATCAATGATGAGTGCCTCAGCTCCAAGGATCGGATGATCAAGGCGAACCTTCGCCTCGTGATCTCCATCTCAAAGAACTACGCCCACCGCGGGCTGCCGCTCTCCGATCTGATCGAAGAGGGCAACATCGGCCTCATCAAGGCCGTTGAGGGATTTGACCCAGCGCAAGGCGCACGATTCAGCACCTACGCAAGTTGGTGGATCAAGCAGGCCATCAAGCGCACCCTCATTAATGCAGTGCAGCCGATCCATATTCCTGCCTACATGGTGGAATTGATTGCGCGCTGGAAGCACACCAACCGAAAGCTCGAAGAGAGCCTCGGGCGCCAGCCAACGCTGCAAGAGCTGGCCACGGCGATGGGGCTGCCCGTCAAGAAACTCCTGATTGTCCGCCGCGCCGTCAAGGCGTACCACGCTCCGAGTCAGTCCCCGACTGGCGACGACGGCGAGGGAGCCGATCTCGGCGACATCTTCGAAGACACGCGCACCCGTGCTCCGGAGCATGATGTTGAGCGCAAGGAAGACTTCTCAACCATTCTCAAGCTCCTTGATTCCATCGACGAACGAGATGCGCGCGTGTTACGCCTGCGTTTCGGCCTCGAAGGCAAGGAACCACTGACACTCAAGCAGATCGGTTTGGAAGTCGGCCTCACCCGCGAGCGCGTTCGACAGATCGAAGTGGAAGCGCTCAAGAAGTTGCAGATGCAACTCACGGACGCCAAGCCCAGCCGGTTCTTCCGCGAGAACATGCCTGCCGACAACAGCGAGAAGCCTCGCCCAGGTCGTAAGCGCAAGCAAGCGCCAGGCGCCTGACACTTTCAACCTGAAGTCTCACCCCTGTAGAGCTGTAACTCAGCTGGTCTTGGTTCGCACCGGGTTGTAGAACGGCATCTTGACGATCTTTGCAGCGGTCTTCATCTTGCCAAGATCAAGTTCAAATTCGGTACCAACCGCACTCATCGCTGCGGGCACATAGCCCATGGCGATGACCTTATCGAGCGTCGGACTCAGGCAGCCGCTGGTGACGTGACCAACATGCTTGCCGCCGTGGTACAGCAGCATGCCCTGACGAGCGGAGCGGCGACCCTCGACTTCGAACCCGACGAGACTGTTCTGTACGCCGTCGGCCTTGATCTTCAACAACGCCTCTTGACCAATGAATCGGCCTTCGCGCGTGTCCACGTCACCCTTGTCGAGTTTGACCGCGAAACCGAGACCAGCGCTCAGCGGGTCGATCTCTTCGCTGATTTCATGCCCGTAGAGTGGCATTGATGCCTCCGTGCGCAGGGAATCCCGCGCGCCGAGACCGGCAGGACGCACGAGCGCCGCAACGCCAGCTTTCTCACGCAACAGCATCGGCAGCACGAACTTGGCGACCGTGGAACCCATGACAAGTTCCACGCCATCCTCGCCCGTGTAGCCGGTGCGGCTCACGGTGAGTTTGGCAATCATCAGGCTCTTTTCGGCGAAGCGGTAGCGCTTCAGCGTCGGAATTTCCCGGCTGAAACTTCCCACGATCTCAATCACCTTGGGACCCTGAATGGCAGCCATCGCGGTGTCCGCGGTGATGTCTTCCATCTGAAATGTCATGTTCTCGCGCGCCTTGATTGATCCGAACCAATCCAGGATCTTGATGCGGTTTGAGGCGTTGACGACCATCATGTAATCGTCTTCCTCGTAGCAATAAACCAAGACATCGTCGCGTACTCCGCCCCGCTCGTTGCACACAAGCGAATAGCGCACCGTGCCGCGTTCCATGCCCATGATCTGCCGTGTGCAGACCCGGTCGAGGAACTTGCGTGCATGGCGACCAGTGATCCGCAGTCGACCCATATGGCTGACATCAAAGAACGCCGCACTCGTCCGGCAAGCGTGGTGCTCGTCGATGATCGATCCGTAGGACATCGGCATCTCCCAGCCGGTGAAATCCACAAAGCGAGCCCCGCGTTCGGCGCTCCAGTGATGGAAGGGTGTACGGGCAAGATTGGCGGTAGTCATGATCGGGGGAAGGGTAGCCGAAGACATTGCGGCGCGACTATCCTCGCAGATCGCGCATGGATTGCCTCGGCACACGAACTTCCCGCCGGACCTCCCGTCCCGGGCACTTCGGCGACGTGCTGCGCAGCACCCTGCTGCTGGTACTCATCGCCTGCGTCGCACTCGGCGGCAGCGCGCGCGTGTGGGCGCTCGACCTTGAGGACGAGACGCTCTCCGACCGACCCGTCTCATCCATCAAGGTGGTGATCCGTGGCAAGAAGCTTGCCACCGAACAAGAAATTCGCAACAACCTGCGCATTGCTGCCGGGCAGCCGTTTGATTCCAAGGTGGTGAAGAACGACGTCTCCACCCTGTACCGCCTCGGTCGTTTCGGACAGGTGTCAGCCGATGCCACCATCCTTCCAGACGGCAGCGTCGAGGTGTCCTACACCGTCGAAGAGCAACAGATCGTCAACAGCATCGACTTCGCCGGTAACTATGTGATCACGGACCAAGAGTTGCGCAAGGCCGTGCCGTTGACCACCGGTGCGCCACGCGACGACTTCTTGCTCGAGCAATCAGTGTTCCGCATCAAGGAGTTGTACAAGGGTCGCGGCAACTACCTCGTTGATGTGAAGGTGGATGAGAGCAAACTTGATCAGGGACTTCTTCTCTTTCAAATCATCGAAGGACCGCGCGTCCGCATCCGCGAGATAGAGTTTGTTGGCAACCAGGCGTTCGCTTCGGAACAACTTGAAGCGCAAATCAAGACCAAGCCGTGGGTGTTTCTGTTTCGCAAGGGCGAACTCGAAGAGGACCTCCTGGTGGAGGATGTTGCCACCATTGACCGTTACTACAAGGACCGCGGACATGTGGACGTTCGCGTTGACAAACGCATCGAACTGAGCTCCGATCAGCGTGAAGCGAAGATCGTCTTTGTGATCTCCGAAGGACGGCAATATCGGCTACGAAACATCGTCATTAAGGGCGAAGGCGGCAACCCGCCCAGTGTCATGACTCGAGAACAGGTTGGCAATCTTGCGGTCATCCAGCGCGGCGATCCATTTCAACGCAACCTCATTGACAAGACCAAGACGGCCATCGAGCAGGCGTACCAAGTGATGGGCTATATCGATGCCCGCGTTGGTGATAGCTGGGTGCGCGTCGGTGAGGACCCAGAGGTTGACCTCCTTCTCAATATCCGTGAAGGCGGCTCCTACTCAACGGGCTTGGTGGAGGTGCAAGGCAATTATGTAACGCGCGACAAAGTGGTTCGTCGTCTCGTCCGCTTCCAACCCGGCCGACCGATGGACGGTCGCGAAATCAAGAACACCGAGAAGCGCCTCGACCGTTCCGGACTCTTTCGTGAGCCGCGCGTGACGCCGCAGGCGCCTGATGCCGAAGACAAAGGCACGCGCGATGTCTTGGTGGATATCAAGGAGAAGCAAACCGGCTCCGTGAACTTTGGCGTTGGCGCAGGCACCGACTCCGGGCTGTTCGGCGAGATCTCGCTCAAGCAACAGAACTTTGACTTAGCGGATACGCCGAACACCTTCGATGAATTTACCGGTGGTCGTTCGTTCCGCGGCGCCGGACAGACATTCAACTTGGCGATTTCACCAGGTATTGATGTCAGCAACTACAACGTCTCGATCGGCGATCCGCACCTCTTGGATACCGATTGGGGTGGCAACACCGCGCTGAATTACCGCAGTCGCTATTTCGACACCTATCTCGAAGACCGTGGAAGTTTGCTCTTCGGAATCAGTACACGCATTGGCGATTTCTGGTCCTTCTCAGTGAACCCCCGCGTGGAAATTGTCACGCTGTCAGACTTTCAGAATGACACCCCTGTTGAAGTGTGGGAGCAGCGCGGTCCGAGTTACAACAGCGCAATACTTGCTGAAATCACCCGCACCGAAGTTGACAACCCGAGCCGCCCGGGACGCGGTTCGCAAGTGGAATTTCAGACGGGCTATCACGGCGTATTCGGAGGCGATTACGCCTACCCACAAGTGGGAATCAACATCACGCAGTTCTTCACAACCTACGAAGACTTTCTGGGACGCAAGCAGGTTCTGCGTCTACGAACGCAAGCCTCGTACATCTTCTCGACCGATGCGCCTGTGTATGAGCGTTGGTATCTGGGTGGTCGCACCCTGCGCGGCTTTGCTTTCCGCACCGTCAGTCCAAAATCAAACCGGATCATTGGTGACAATCCGCCAGCGACATTCACTACCCAAGACACGAACGTTCCCATCGGCGGCAACTTCCTATTCTTCGCTGGCGCCCAATACGAGATTCCAGTGATGGGCGAGTTCCTATCCGTTGTTACCTTCGTTGATAGCGGAACAGTAAACAATGATGCATGGCTCGCGGATTACCGTGTTGGTGTTGGAGCCGGCCTGCGCATCTTCATTCCCCAATTCGGGCAGGCGCCGATCGCCCTCGACTTTGCCTACCCCATCATGAAGCAGCAAAACGACGAGGAACAGGTGTTCAGTTTCACCATCGATCTGCCCTTCTGACATGCGCCATCGATGACGGCGGCTGCGTACACTGCCGGGATGAGCACCCAAAGGACCTTTGCAGGCATCTTCGTCGCGGCAATTGCCGGGGCAATGGTGACTGCCGCCTCGTACAACGCCGGCGCCTCCGCACGCATGGCTCCCGCCCCCACCCGCGTCGCCACCGTTGACTTGGTCAAGGTGATCGAACGCCTCAATGAGCGCAGCGACTGGGAAGTGCAGATCACTGCCCTTGGCAAGAAGATTCAGGACGAATTCACCGCCAAGCGCAAGGGGGTTGAAGAAATGGCTCGCTCCATGGAGGGTGCAGCCAACGATCAAGAGCGCATGGCCATCCGCGACAAATTGGCATTCGAGCAACTACAAACGGAGCAGTGGGAAAGGATCAAGAAGATCGAAGTCGACCGCGAGCGCGCCCTGATGTGGCAGAGCATGTACCGCAATGTCCGCGCGGAGAGTCAGAAGCTCGCGGATGCTGATGGTTGGGATGTCATCATGGTCAATGACGGCGTCACCGACATTCAACTGCAGCGCGATTCCAAGACACCCCTCGAGGCGCAAGCCCAAGAGCAGATCGTCCGCCGTCGCGTCCTCTTTGCAGCGAAGTCCACCGATGTCACCGACCAACTGGTGGTGCGCATGAACAATGCGCGCGGTACTGCCAACAAGCCCACCACCGGTGACGCCACTGCGCCCGTGCCGACTCCGCCCGCGCCCGCCGCGCCTGCCGCCAAGCCTGCCGCGAAGTGAATCCCCCCGCACATGACCCTCACGATAACTTCCGTTTCATGACAAATACCATGAGAAATACCACGATCGCCCTTGGCATTGCAGTTGCAGTGCTCGCCGCAGCATCTGCATTCCCTGACCGCCCCTCCCGCGTTGCCAGCGTTGATGTGGAGCGGATCTTCACTGCGCTTGATGAACAAAAGTCCATCGAAGCAGCCATCAAGACGCTCGGCGAAAAGATGGTTGGCGAGAAGGATCGCATGAGCCGCGAGTTGCAAGACCTGAATGCCGAGCTCGAGAGCTACAAGCCCGGCACCCCGCCCTACAACGACACGTTGAAGAAAGTGGAAGGCGCCATCGGCACGATGAGTGCGCAGGATCAGTTTGGCCAATTGAAGGTGGAAGCAGAACGCGCCAGTGGCATGCGCTCGCTGTACATCAAGGTGCGCGAAGCTGCTGCCGCGGTGGCCAAGGAAGGCAAGATTGATTATGTCATCATCAATGATTCCATTCCGCCGATTGAACCTGCCGGATTTACTGCTACTCGGCAGCAACTTGCTATGCGCCGCATTCTGTTTGCAGATAATGAGTTTGACATCACCGACGCCGTGATCGCTCGCGCCAACGCCGAGTTCAAATCCCGCGGCGGCGCTGCGCCTGCTGCGATTGCTGCACCTCACGCTGCCCCCAAACCATGACGAGCGTCCAGCACACTTCGGGATCGATTGCCGAATTGGTGCGCGGCACGCTTCTTGGACCGGCAGACCGCCCGGTGCGCGGGCTTGCAACCGTGGCGGATGCAGAGACCGATCAACTCACCTTCATCGGTGACTTGATCAATGCGAACCGCTGGGCGGATTCAAGCGCAGGCACGGCGATTGTCACCCGCGGTATCGAAGTGCGCGGGCATGACCCTGCACTCCGTAGCCTCATTGAAGTCGACAACGCTGATCTTGCAATGATCCCGGTCTTGGAACTGTTTTTCCCCGGCGAGTCACTGCCTGCGCTGGGCATCTCGCCGGATGCGCGGGTCGACCCAACCGCAACCATCGGCGCCGGCGCTCGCATCGGACCCGGCGCGGTCATCGGCGCTCGCTGCGTGATTGGTACTGATGTCTCGATCCATGCCAACTCCGTCATCTACCCGGACGCTCATATCGGAAGTGGCTCCCTGATCCACGCCAATGCGGTCATTCGCGAGCGCTGCACTCTTGGCGCCCGCTGTGTGATTGGCGCGAGCTCGGTCATCGGCGGCGATGGATTCGGCTATCGGCCAAGCGCCGATGGCACATCCGTGCTGCGCATTCCGCACCTCGGCACGGTTGTCCTTGAAGACGACGTGGAAATCGGCTCTGGTTCCATGATCGACCGCGGCAAATTTGCTGCAACGCGGATCGGCGCCGGTACCAAGATTGACAATCTCTGCCAGGTTGGTCACAACGTGCAGATGGGACGCCTGTGCATGGTCAGTGGTCACACCGGTATCGCGGGAAGTTGCCAGATCGGCGACCGTGTTCATATGGGCGGCGGCTGCGGGATCGGTCCCCACCTGACCATCGGGAACGACGTGCGTATTGCCGCGCGCTCCGCCCTGATGAGCAATATTCCCGCGGGAGAGACGTGGGGCGGCTACCCCGCGCAAGAAATTCGCTCCGCGTTGCGAGAGCAGGCACTGCTCCGTAAACTCACGCAACTCTCCAAACCGCTCCTGAAGCTCCTCAAAGACCAGTAGCGCCGAGTATCGCCCGCAGTGACCGCTTCCACCATGACCACGACCCGCAACGCAACACGCGGTGTCCCCGCAGGCGCTCCCCGCCAACGGACAGTGGCAGCATCGGCAGTGGTCACGGGCAAGGGACTCATGCTCGGGCGCGAAGCCACGCTCACCATCATGCCTGCGCCGCCCGACCACGGCATCGTGTTCGAACGCACTGACCTTGAGCGACCAGTGGTCATTCCCGCCCTCGTCTCGAGCGTGATTCCAAACGCGCGGCGCACCACGCTCAAAGCCGGCGACGTGACGATCGAAACCGTCGAACACTGCATGTCCGCATTACGCGGGCTCGGCATCGACAATGTGCTGCTGAAATTGCACGGCCCGGAACTTCCCTGCGGCGACGGCAGCGCGCTTCCATTTGTGGATGCCATCCGCGCCGCCGGCATTGCTGAACAAGATGCCCCGCGCCGGATGTTCAAGTTGATGGAAACAGTATCGGTGGAGGAAGGCGACGCTTCAATCGCCGCCATTCCCGCCGACAGCCCCGGCGGTATGCGGCTGATGTACGACCTCGACTACGGTGCAAATGCCACGCGCATTCCGCATCAGGCGTGGAGCTTTGATCCAGGGCGTGACGACTATGTTGCTGAAGTCGCTCCAGCCCGCACCTTCTCCTTGAAGGAAGAGGCCGAAGCCCTCTGGCAAGCAGGTCTATGCCGCCATCTCACGCCGCGCGATGTCTTGGTGATTGGCGACGAAGGTCCGATCCAGAACGAGTATCGCTTCCCCGATGAACCAGTGCGTCACAAGATGCTCGACGCTATCGGCGACCTTGCGCTCGTCGGAACCATTGTGGAATGCCAAGTGGTTGCCAATCGCTCCGGGCACGGATTGAACCGCCAGTTAGGCATGAAGCTTCTTCGCATCGTGCAACGCGAGCGGCAGTCTCGCAAATTGATCGAAGGCCGCGCCATGGACGCCCGCGCCATCGGTCGCCTGATGCCGCACCGATTCCCGATGCTCTTGGTTGACCGCGTGTTGGAACTTGAGCCAGGCCGACGCGCCATCGGCGTCAAGAACGTCACCATCAACGAGCCATTCTTCCAGGGACATTACCCGGGCACTCCAATCATGCCCGGCGTGCTGATTGTGGAAGCGCTCGCACAGATGGGCGGGCTACTCCTGAGCCAGACCCTTGAGCACACCGGCAAAGTTGCCGTGCTTCTTTCACTCGATAAGGTCAAGCTCCGCAAGGCCGTCACTCCAGGCGACCAGCTTGTGCTTGAGGTGGAAACAATGCGCGCAACGAGCCGCAGTGCAGCCGTGAAGGCGCGCGCCCTCGTTGGCGAGAAGGTTGCCGCTGAGGCAGAAATTCGCTTCATGATGGTTGACCAGGATTTCCAGTAAACCATCGTCACCCCACTCACATGCCGATCCATAGCAGCTCCATCATCGACCCCAGTGCCCGCATTGCGCCCACCGCCGAAATCGGGCCGTGGTGCATCATTGGACCAGAGGTTTCCATCGGCGATGGCACTGTTCTCATGAACAATGTGGTGGTTGAATCGCACACGCGAATCGGTCGACAGAACACCATCTTTCCGTTTGCCTACATCGGCGGCACGCCGCAAGACAAGAAGTTCACCGGCGAAAAGAGTTGGTGCGAGATTGGCGATCGCAACCAGCTCCGCGAGCACGTGACTATCCACCGCGGCACTGAGAACGGCGGCGGTTGGACGCGTGTCGGAAGCGACAATCTCATCATGGGCACGGTGCATATCGCACACGATTGCATCGTGGGAACCAATTGCATCCTTGCAAACAATGTCATGCTTGCCGGCCACTCTGTTGTGCAAGACAACGCCAATGTCGGCGGCGGCGCGGGCATCCATCACTTTGTGGTGATTGGCACCTGCGCGTTCGTTGGGGCTATGGCGCGCGTCAGTATGGATGTGCCGCCCTTCATGATCGTGGAAGGAAACCCTGCCGAAGTGCGCGGGCACAACCATATTGCCATGGCGCGCCGCGGATTTACAGAGACTGATATCGAGGCCATGAAGGAGGCGTACAAGCGCCTCTTCCGCGACCGGGGCGGCAGCCATGCCGAGAAGGTCAGCGGTCTCGTGGCCAAGTACCCCGGGGTGCGATCGGTGGAGATCTTGGTCAATGCCGTGAATGCGCAGGCGCGCGGCGTGCACGGACGATCCCTTGAAACCCAGCGTCTTGACGACCGCCGCACCCGACGGGACTGACCATCACGCCCAACGGTGTGCCAGCGTGTCCCAGCGCGCCCCACTGTGCCCCAGTGTGTCGGCGTTCCGCCAGCGGCCCGCCCGCGGCTATGCTTCCCTGAATGAACGCCTCTCCGCGACACGAAATGGTTGACGAAATCATGGAGCGCGCAGAGACGGCGCTGCGCAGGTCGCAGTGGTTCGAGGCCGAACGCCTCGCGCACAGAGCGATGGAGATTTCCCGCAGCAAGGAAGACTTTGGCTTGCTCGCCCGCGTGATCCTTCCGCTGCAAGAGGCGCGCCGCCAACGAATTCAAGAAGCGCTGAGTAACAAGAAGCTCAATATTCTGCAGGCTGACATCACCGAAGACATGCCGCTCACTCCGGGCTGCTACTTGGTGCAACCCCCGACCGTCGGAGCTGATGCCCGACGACTCCGCCTCGCTGCGCTCCGGCGCGAGATTCCCGTTGCCGTCATGTGTCGCGAGCCGCTTTCGCAACTGCGCCTCTGCCCGGTTGTGGCCATCGGACAGATGACCATTCGCGCTCGCATTGACCCGCCAAAGAACTGGGACAAGCCAGATCACAAGTGGTTCATCGGTGCCATGGAACACCTTGGCGATGCAGCCATTGAGATGCTCGACACTGGTCTTGAACTTGATCGACAGATCGATTTCCTGATGGCCGCGCTCGACTCCGTTCCAGACCACGAGAAGTTGCACCAGGCACTCGAGGCGCTCTGCAAGCAAGCCTCAAAGGGTTTCGTGCGCAGCAGTCGCCCGCGCATGGATGAACTCGATGCTGATGTTGAGGCTGCCGGACCGGAACTCGAAGCCGAACTCGGGCTCACGCGGAAGAAGCCACAAGCGAGCGACGACGACTAAGGTCGGACACCGCACTCCCATTCAACGCCAAGAAAGCCCCTCAAACAGTGAATTGAGGTTGGTGGTGCCGTCGATACCGACGATCACCATGTCTTCGATGCGCACCCCACCGTGTGCGCGTCCGTACAGCCCTGGCTCCACAGTGAGAGCATCGCCCGTAACCAATTCGGGGCCCTTGAAATCGAGAAGCGGCGGCTCGTGGACATCAAGCCCAATGCCGTGACCAGTGCCGTGCGTCATGCCGCACCACGTGTCGGGCGCATCCGCTGGCGGCATCCCACTGGCAAATCCGTGCGCATGAATCACGCCGAGTGTCGCGCGGTGCACGTCCTCGCCGGTGACGCCCGTGCGCACCGCAGCAATCGCCGCGCGCTTCGCCTCCAGAACAGCGCTGTGCATGCGCGTCACTTCCGGGTGAACATCTCCATGCACCACCGTGCGTGTGCAGTCGCCGTTGTAGAAAGTCTTCTGACAGCGCGGGAAGATGTCAACGATCACCGGCTGACCGGTTCGTAGATCGCCGTGCCCGTGCTCGTGGCAGTCCGCGCCCTGCGCGCCGCATGCAACGATGGACGGCGGATTGCTGAACCCCAGCTTCAAGAGGTGCACATCAATCATGAATCGCAGGTGTTCTGCAGAGAGGCGCTCGCCTTGGTGGTGCAAGACGCCGTTCGCATCAGCGCTGGCACGCGCTACGGTCTCGCATGCCATTCGCATGGCGTCTTCCGTGGCTCGCTGCGCGCTCTGCAGCCATTCCACTTCCTGCGCGTCCTTGGCGCGGCGCGAAAGCACTCCCATACCGGCGTCGTATTCAAGCGCAATTCCAGCCTGACGTAAGTGATCGGCAAAGATAAGCGGCAGCGTGCGGTCTGAAACCACCAGCGTGATCTGCTGACGGCGCAGGCATTCCGCCACGGCTTGCGCGGTGGCAGTTTCGCGGTCGCCAGACAACCCACCTGCTGGCTCAAAGTCGCGCGGGCATGACACCGCGTCTGCCCGGGCATGCTGCCGCGCACGACCCATCTCAATATCCCGCACGATGAACACACGGTGCGCAGGCTTGCCGTCCTGCAGAAAGTCAATGCACGCCGCCGGATCACCCACGGCAAACCGAACCGCGTGAAACAGGCTCTTATTGACAGCAGGAATACCAGCGATGAGTCGAGCGGTAGGCATAGCGAAATTTAGCGTGAAAGAGCTCGGTACTGCAGTCGGCGCGGCGGAGCATCAGCAGCGAGGCCCATGCGTCGATGCCGATCTGCTTCATACGCAGAGTAATTGCCGTTATAGAAGAAGACTTTGCTGTCGCCTTCAAAGGCCAGAATGTGCGTCGCCACGCGGTCAAGGAACCAGCGATCATGGCTGATCACCACCACGCAACCAACGAAACTTTCCATGCCGTCTTCAAGTGCACGCATGGTGTTGACGTCGATGTCATTGGTCGGCTCATCGAGCAGAATGACGTTCGCGCCCTCCTTCAGCATGCGCGCAAGATGCACGCGATTGCGCTCTCCGCCCGACAGGCTTCCAACAATCTTTGATTGATCGGTGCCCGTGAAACCAAAGCGCGCGACGTACGCGCGGCTATTGGTCTCCACTCCGCCAAGCATCATCTTCTCTTCGCCACCAGAGATGGCTTCCCAGAGATTCTTGTCGTTCGGAAGCGACTCGCGGCTCTGCTCAACATAGGCAAGCTTGACACTTTCGCCAACGCGCATCTCGCCGGAGTCCGGTTGCTCGGTGCCGATGATCATGCGGAACAGCGTGGTCTTTCCTGCGCCGTTTGGCCCAATGATGCCCACGATGGCGCCGGCCGGAATGGTGAAGTTGACATCATCCAGGAGAACCTTCTCGCCGTACGCCTTGCACAGACCCTTGGCTTCAACAACCAATGTGCCCAGACGCGGACCGGCCGGAATGAAGATCTCCACTTCCGCAGCGCGCTCCTTCTGGTTCTGGCCAGCAAGTTGCTCGTAGCGCTCAACACGCGCCTTGTTCTTTGCCATACGCCCTTGTGGATTACGACCGATCCACTCCAGTTCGCGCGCCAACGCCTTCTGTCGAGTGGATGCGTGCTTCTCTTCCACTTCCAAGCGCTTCTTCTTCTGCTCAAGCCAGCCGGTGTAGTTGCCCTTGTAAGCAATGCACTGACCGCGATCAAGTTCAAGAATCCATCCGGCAACGTTGTCAAGGAAGTATCGATCATGCGTCACTGCGATGATGGTGCCCTCAAAGCGCAGCAAATGTTGCTCAAGCCACGTGACACTTTCCGCATCCAAGTGGTTGGTCGGTTCGTCAAGCAGCAGAATGTCGGGCTTGGTGAGTAGCAACGTGCACAACGCCACGCGGCGGCGCTCACCACCAGAGAGCGTGTTGCACGCCTGATCTGCTGGCGGGCATCGCAATGCTTCCATGGCCATTTCCAACTGGCTATCGATGGTCCATGCTTCGCGGCGGTCCAACTCTTCTTGCACCGTCGCCTGCTTGGCCATCAACTTATCCATCTGCTCCGGCGTCATGTCCTCGCCGAACTTGGCATTGATCTCGTCGTACTGCCGAAGCAACTCGAAGGTCACCTTGGCTCCATCGCGCACCACTTCCATCACGGTGCGTGTGTCGTCGATCAGCGGTTCCTGCTCGAGGTAGCCGATCGTGTAGCCATTGGCTGCCATGATCTTTCCCTCATAATTTTTATCAAGCCCCGCCAAGATCTTCAGAAGCGTGCTCTTACCGCTGCCGTTGAGGCCCAAGACGCCGATCTTTGCTCCGTAGTAGTAGGAAATCGAAACATCCGTGAGGATCTTCTTGCGATCGATCTCCTTCGATACATTCAGCATCGAGTAGATGATTTGCGTTTCGTTCTTCGGACCGGATTTCTGTGGTGCTGCCATGGGTTACTCCGCTCAATGGGGGAACGGCGCATTGTACGCAGCCCGCGCAAGTACCTTGCTCCTATGGCAACCCTGGTTGAATGGCTTCGAGCAAACACGAACGGCAGGCTGCGGCGCATCCTGATCGGTGGGGTTGGCGGCAGCATGACGCTTGCGGGAATTGCGCTCCTCGTGCTGCCTGGCCCCGGGATTCCGCTGGTCCTTGCTGGCCTAGGCGTCCTGAGCTTGGAGTTCGCCATCGCGCGAACCTGGGTCGATGTACTCAAGCGACGCGCCGAAGGGGTGGGCGTTCCGAAGCAAGCCCTCTGGATCCTGCCAATCGCAGGCATCATTATCTCGATTGCATTCACTTTGACCCCTGCCTTCGTCGCAGTGGTGCACGGCAATAGCACATGGACCGTGGTGCGCAAGCCCGCCTTCAGCTGGGCGCATTCCTATTCATCGATCGATGAACTGCGCAACGCAGCAGCGGAGGACCACGCGGCCGCGGAGATCTTGGCGCGTTCAGGGCTTGACCGTTCAGGGCTTGACGTATCGAAGCCGTAAGCAAGTGCAGAATCACTTCTGCGCTGAGTCGCTCTGTAGGTAACGCTGGAAGAATCCCAGTCGCTTTGCTGACCCGTAGGGCGTCTCTGCCGAGCCGTGCCCCGCGCCCGGGACCACCACCAATTCATGATCTTTGCCGGCGCGCACGAGCGCGGCTGATACTTGCAACGTGCTGGAAGGGTCAACATTCTCGTCAAGTTCACCCACTATCAACATGAGCTTGCCTTGCAACTTCGCTGCATCCACCACATTGGAACTGCGCGCGTAGCTCTCGTCCACCGGCCAACCCATCCACAATTCGTTCCACCAAATCTTGTCCATCCGATTGTCATGGCAACCGCAATCAGCAACCGCCACTGAATACACATCAGGAAAGTCCAGCAGTGCACGCATCGCACTCTGCCCGCCCGCGCTGCCGCCATAAATTCCGACCCGCGAAAGATCCATCCATGGACGCGTGGCACCCGCCGCATGAAGCCACGCCACATGGTCCGGGAGTCCTGCGTCTTTCAGGTTCTTCCAGCAGACATCATGAAATGCTTTGCCGCGCCAGTTGGTGCCCATGCCATCCACCTGCACAACCACAAATCCAGCCTTGGTGAGATTGCGCTCGCCGTTCCAGATGCCAAACGCCTTCGGAACAAAGAAATCCTGCGGTCCGGCATAAATCTGTTCCAGTACTGCGCGCGGCGTCGGGTCAGTCGCGCTTCCGCACGGGCGCCAAATCACGCCGTACACGCGGGTCGCGCCGTCGCGGCCAACAGACGCGAAACGTTCCGGCCATGTCCACCCTGCCGCAACCAATGCCGAAGCATCGGCTCGACCAAGTTCGGCAACCAAACTTCCATCGGCGCCGCGACGCAATTCATGGACCGGCGGCAAATCAACGCGCGACCACGTATCTACATAGAACGCGCGGTCCGGGCTCCACTCCAACGCGTGCGTTCCATCGCCCTCGGTGAGCCGCACCGGATCGCCACCATCCATTGAAACACGAACGAAGTGTTCGTAGTACGGATCCTGCGCAGGATCAATGCCCATGACCCGCAACACGAGCGTGCGCGCCGCGTCATCAACTGATTCAACGGCGCGCACCATCCATGCCCCACGCGTCAATTGCCGCTTCACAGTTCCGTGCGCTACATCAATCGCATAGATGTGGTTGAAGCCATCACGCTCACTCATCCACAGCAATTCGTTCGCGCCGATCCAGTGCATCCACGTCTTGTTCGGATAATCAATGAATGTCGGCGAAGTTTCTTCCACCACCGTGCGAACTGCGCCAGTGGCGGCGTCAATCGCGAGCAAGCGAAAGATCTGGTGTCCGCGCTGGTTGTACGTGAAGAAAAACGTGGCGCCATCGGCGGACCATTGGCACTCGTCGATTGACCATGGGTTCGCAAACAACTCCCGCTGCACCGGCACCTCGCCACCGTCACGCGCAAAGAACCGCGGCCAACGCTGTTCAATCTGGTCGCCCGGCTTGAGATACTGAAGCGTGCGCATGCGTGGTTCCACCTGATTGGACGGGGAACTCTCAATGAGATGCACCGGGTGTTTCTGCGCGGCAACACTCTCAAACACCACCACATGACCGAAGCCTGGCGACCAGAACTTCGGCCCAGCAAATGCTGCCGCTTTTGTAGGAAGTGCTGGTTCCGACGGCGGCGATTGCTCCGCGCCTCGGTGCGTGTTCGGCTCAACGGATGTCGGCGTCGGCGCGCTTGCCGGCGCTGCCCCAATGTGAACCACAATCGGCAGAACTTCGCCACGCACGTATCCGAGCGTTCCACCGGAAGCGGCATGCACTTCCCAGGCATGACCATCGAACGTGTGTTGCTCACGAACCTCCGCAGCGCCCAACTTGCCATAGGGGTGACGAACGCCGCCAGTGTCCACCCAAAGTAGCTCCACGGCTCCGCCGCTCTCATTGCTAAACCGAATGCGCGACGCTCGCACCCCGCGCACCGAACGCAACTCTTCGTTCACTAACGGCCGCTCCGCCAGTCCAACGGCGGCAGGCCCGCGCTCCACGCGCGCTCCGGTACGCGGATCCACCTCAACCACCGTTCCGCCCACCCCGCGGGGCAGTAGCCACAGCGTGCCGTCAGCGTTCCAACGGACATCCGCCGCCGGATCGCGCAACAGGGACTCCCAGTCGGGCTGAGGCGGCTCGCGTCCACAGACGGCGGCGACAACGATCAGCAATTCAGCAGCAATCCACAGCATCACCCCACGATACGCCCATTCCCGCGATACCCTCTCGTAGTGACCTCGTATCGCCTGACCACCATTCTTGCCGCCGTAACGGTTTGTACGGTTTCCGCCTGTAATACGCAGCCCAATGCCGCAGACCCGCGTGCGGATTTACGGAACCGCGTACAACTTTCCGACCGCCTCCTTGAGATCGCTGACGATGCGTCGAGCGTCACCGCAAATACCGTGACTCGCGCGATACTGAACCACGATTCCCCCGGTCACATAGCGTCCCTTGAACGCACTCGCAGCGGAGTGCTCGCAACCGTGCGATCGATGGCGCTCACGCCGAATCCAGAAACTGGCATCGTGCGGCTGTATGTCTGGAGCCGCCTGGCGAAATGGACGTGCCAACATCGCGTCGCCGCCGCACCGGACATGGTGGTGGACATCTGTGACGAGGTGTTCGGAATGCTCGCGATCCGCATTGACGCAGTAGCGGACACCGTGCTCGATGCGAAGACCAGAGCACATCTTGATACTGTTGTAGATCACTATAAATTGGCGCACCCTGATCTTCTCACTGTTGAACTGATGCGCATCGATGATGTCACCAGCCCATCCGATCAGGCCGTCCTACAGGCATCAGAGCCGACCATGATGAGTCCAGTCACGGATGCAGCGCGCCAACTTGAGCACACGCGACTCCTCGGAAACCAGTTGGTTTGGCTCATTTCGCGTATGCCAAGCGCACTGAGTGAACAGACCGAGGGAACAGCCCGGGTGCTACTTGAAAGCGACCGCGTACAACAGGCACTTACTCATCTCGAAGCACTTGCGAGTCATACCAGCGCCACTGCGCATGGCCTGGAATCTGTTGCGCATGCGCAGACGCTTCTTGCGGAGCACCTCCAAGCGCTCGACGAATCCACCAAACACACGGCATCCGCTACCGAGAACATCATTCGCAATACGCTCATCGGAATTGCAGCCATCGCCATTGGCACAGTGCTTGCTTCCGTCGCCGGCGCCATGTTTGTCATTCGTCGCGTGCAACGAACTCCACGAGAAGGCACCCCGTGAGACAATTCACTGCGTCAGCCTTCATCGCCATCCTTGCGCTATCGGCGTGTTTGCTCGGCACGTCGTCTATGCCAGGCTGTTCCAGCCCGAGTCAGCGCCAGTTAGAACTTGATCGCCAGTACACAGAGCAGACCCGATTTCGAGTGCAGCTCACTTCGGAACTGCTTGATATTGCTGACACCGCAGCATCTCTCTTTCAGGCAGAAGTGATCCGCGCTCGGCTCAATGGGCGCCCGGAACGCGAAATTGCCTATCTAGAACTCACTCGCAACAACGCGGCAGCCAACTACCGCTCGTTGGCTCTTGGTCAAGATGCTTGGGGGGCGCTCGTTGATCTCTATGTGTTCTCCGAACTCAGCAACGCTGCATGCGAGCATCGCGCCGACGCCCGCCCCGACCTCGCCACGATCGATTGCGATGCCACCTACGGCGAAATTCACCGCCGCATTCTGGCGATTGCATCAAAGCCAGACCACATCACTGCTGAGAATCGAGCAATTCTTGACGCAGCCGTTGAGGCATACAAGACGAAGCACCCAGATCTCATCAGCGCCGGAATGATGCGCCTTGAAGACCTTGCGGAGTACTCCGGAACCGCTTCGGCAGTCTTTGATGCTGCCGAGCCCGGGATGATGAGCTCGATCACCAATGCAGCCACTGAACTTGAGCAGACCAGACTTCTTGGGGCACACGTGATATGGCTTGCCAGCCGATTGCCAACCGCCGCGGGATGGGAGGCGCAGGCCACCATCGACATGGCCATTTCCGATCCAGGCGTACAAAGCGGGCTCGAGCGCGCGACGTTGCTCAGCAAGCAGCTCGATGCAACAAGTACCACGGTGGCGACGCTGAGCGCAAATGCATCCGGTCTTGCAACCGATGTTCGAAATCTGTCCGCGAGCGTCGGCGAATTGCGTCACGAGCTCGGCAATCTCGATGGCGATCGAGCCCTGCTGCGCGAGGTGATAGTCGCGATGGCTGTGATTGCCGCACTCTTCCTACTTGTACTGGGCGGCGGATTCTTTGCAATCACACGCGCAGTGCGCACGCGTCAAGCGACCGATCACGCCCCCGGCGAGCGCGAAAGCGCGTAACGAATCATCACCGTCGACGGCATCGGTGGATAGGGCACTCCGGCACGGAAACCGGAAAAGTCTTTGCGATTCCAGCCGGCGCGAGCAAACACTGCGTCAACCAAATTCTGCTGTTCGGGCAACATGTCCGTGGCGAATGAATCGCGCGCAGGATCAATACGAACAATTGGTTCATCGATCGGTAACCGGTAGTTCTCACGCGTCGCTGGTTCAAGCGCCGCGCCGCCGAAGGGGCGACCGTACACCACCAATTCCGGAACGAAACTGTCGAGTAGGTCGCGGTGAACCAGGATGTCAACATGCACAAACTCAGTTGGCATGGTGACTAACGCGCCCATTTCGCCGTACTCGGGGCTCTGACGTAATGCACTGCTGTAGCGAGGTACTGCCGAACGCTCCAATCCGCCGAACACAAATGTCACGGAGCCGCGCGCACCAACAGGTCCATCCATCAATTCGTGCGAAACATCCTTCTCGGTCTTAATGCTTCGTACCTCAGCGCCTGCCGGGGCGCAGAACGAGCGCATCACCAAGTGCGGTTCTCCGCTGTTTGCTGGCAATTCGAGTGCCTGAAGATTTCCTCCGCCCGGAAGTTCAGTGCCAACAGTGTCGTAAGTAGAAAATCGAAACAACGGCCAACCCTGCACCGGACGAAGTCGGCGAATGTCGTGCAGACCACCCACGATCGCCATGTCAAGCATTTCCGGATGGTCTGGGTTGGGCGCAAGGAACTGCGTCAGGGACCGAACCCGAGCCTGCACTCCCCATATTCCAGAATTGCCACGGAATCCCAGCTTGCGAGAAACTTCAAGCGCCCTGCCACCACGCGACATTCCATCCATCAGAAGTTCAAGCGTTGGTCGATCGCCAACATGAATGCGCACCATGTCTTCAAATGCTGCAAGCGTTGAACGCACGACGCCCACCGACGCTGCATGCGGACCGGACGCCTCCATTGCCGAGAGCAAGATTTCCATACCTTCGCTGCCCGGAATCAATGGCACGGCTTCAATCGGATCTGCCGATTGCATGACCTTGGCAACCTTCCAAGTGAGGTTCTTATTCAGCTTGAATTGGCGCGACACTTCCTGCGGCCGTGCCGGATCTGCACCCACTGCGGCGTAGAGCGCTCGCAGTGCATTCTGCAGGTTCAAGGCACAACTGCGGCACTGGAGGTCAAAATCTTCTGGTATGGGAGTCAACGGACGTGGAGGGTAGGTGGTTGTGACCAAAAGGGGAGGCAGCGAGCGTTAAAGAATATCCCCTGCGACATTCCCTAAGGAAGGTTGGTGCGAAATCTGCGCCTTAGAATTACAGGAATGGGCCTACTACCCTCACTCCTGCAATCACGGCTCGCAGTCCTGATGGTGGGAATTTTGAGCGGAGCCACCCTTGCCGGATCCGGCGTACCGCCATCCGCGGTCATTACCGACCCTGCAGTACGCGTAACGCCCGCGCCACCAACAATCAACACAGCAGAACCGACCGACGCCCCTGGTCTCCTGAATGTCGTGGCATACGGACCCGAGTTCTGGTCTGGAAGCGCGCCGATCGGCGACGCGGGATTCACAACACTTCAATCGTGGGGCGTGAAGACCGTGCTCTCTGTCGATGGCGCCGCACCAGATACGAAACGCGCAAACGCTGTCGGCATTCGCTATGTCCATCTTCCAATTGGCTACGACGGATTTGATGACGCGCGCAAGTTGCAACTCGTGCGCGCAGTGCGCGATCTTCCGAGACCGATCTACATCCACTGCCATCACGGAAAACATCGAAGCGCCGGCGCAGCTGCAACCATCGCCGCGTCGCTCGGGTGGCTCACTACCGATGCCGCGCTGGCGCGCATGAAAATTTCCGGAACAGCGCCTAATTACACAGGCCTTTACGCTTGCGCTGCTTCTGCATCAATACTCTCTGCAGCAACTATTGATCAGGCATCGACGGAGTTTCCTTCCGTCACGCGACCCAACGGAGTTGTGGAAGCAATGCTGGCGATCGATGAATCGAACGACCGACTCGCGGCGATCGAACGCGCGGGATGGAAGACGCCAGCTGATCACGCGGACGTGGTTCCGGTTGCCGAAGCTGCCGCGCTCGCAGATCACTTGCGAATCTTGGCCGAGGCTCCGCAGACCGCGGCTCGCCCGCAATCGTTCCGCGACCTTCTCGCAAAGAGTCACGCGATTGCACAACGAATAGAAGACGCGCTCGACACCGTACCGATCGCAGACCGAGCGCGACTCTCGGCAGACCTGCAGGCGCTCCAGTCCACGTGTAAGGATTGCCATGCGCGCGAACGGAACGAGCGACGGTCAGCGCGCCTCGCCAACCCATCCCAAAGCCCGATGCAACAGCCGCACGGCACCCCGTAAGTCTCATAATCGACCCCAGATGACAGTCAATGTTGTGTTGATTTCAGAATTGTGATCGCTCCGGGTGAGAACGGGGCTATGTTCCCATGAGCGGCCCATACGGAGGGGCGCACTTGTCCACCACCCCTTTGAGATCCACACTTGAATATCAACCCCCGAACCGTCGGATTCGTTGTTGTCGCCAGTCTCACCGCGTGCGTCTTCGCTGACGTGGACACTGGCCCGAGCGGCCACGGTCCACTGCCCGCACCCGCCGTGCAGAAGCTAGCACCAGCCACGCTCTCCGAACGATTCGGAACATGGTTTGTGCCGGTGCCAATGATCACCCTCGATGCGATGGACCAAGGCGCACTGCTGGCCGAGGATCAAGCCACCGTGCAGCCCGCGCCGTTCCGCTTCGGCGTTGAGCGCGGCGTGAAGCTCTCATTGAATGATGGTCAATGGATGGATGTTGCAGGTGGTCGCTTGTGGCGCATCGGTATCGATGCCGTCGGCGCACTCAACTCACGCATTCATCTCAGTGGACTCGACTTGCGAGTTGGTCAAGAACTCGCCATCACCTGCCCTGACCTCGAGCAGAAGATGACTGGCATTCTTGAACGCACCGGCGACTTTGGAACGGGTGAGGCTTACGGCCCCTTCTCGCCAACCGCGCGTGGCCAGATCGAATGGTTCGTACCGACTGGCCAATCAGCAAAGGAACTTCCCTTCGATGCAGTCGGCTACTCCTACGGATACATCCCGGTCTTCAGCGAGATTTCAAACGGCGGTACCTGCTCGCTCAATCCAGCGTGCTACCCAGCATGGACCAATGAATCGAACGCAGCAGCGCGCTTGACATTCACAAGCGGCGGCGGAAGCTACCTCTGCTCTGGCCAGTTGATGGCTACGACGGCTGCTGACGAGACGCCCTACCTCTCCACCGCCAATCACTGCATCAGCACCACGGCAGCTGCAAATAGTTGCTCGATGATCTTCTTCTATCGCTCCCCCTGCACGGGATCGAACTCACCCGGCACAACGGTTGCTGGTGCCGACTTGGCCTCAACCTACCTCGCAAGTGATTGCACGCTGCTTCTGGTGAAGGGCGCACTTCCAGTTGGCTGCTTCTGGGATGGTTGGTCGAGCCTCAACCCCGCACTGAACGCCGCCGCCACTGGCATTCACCATCCAAGCGGAACTCCACAAGCGATTTCCTTCGGCGTAAAGAACGCTGCATCGTTCAACTGCGGATCCCCAGCAGGCAACTGGAACTCACTGTCTTGGAACCAAGGCATCACCGAAGGCGGCTCGTCCGGCTCGGCGATCATGACTGACGCTGATCACAAGCTCTTTGGCGTGCTGACCTGCGGCGGCAGCGCATGCACCAACACCGCTGCTGACGATGGCTACGGACGTTGGGATCTTGCAATTGCGGCAACCAGTAGCAACTTCGCCACCCTGCTCGCGGCAGGTTCCGACGACACGCTCGAACCAAACAACGACTGCGCGAATGCCCGGGCCATCACCCCTGGCACGTACAACACACTGGTAGTCAAGCGACTGAACGAAGACTGGTATGCCCTGCCGGTCGCCACGGGTGCAACGCTCACGATGAACATGACCTTCACGCATGCCAACGGTGATATCGATGTTCAGCTGTTCACAGCGTGCGGCGGAGCTATCGCGCTTGACCGCAACGCCAACACCAACAACGAGTCGTTCACCTTTGTGAACCCGAGTGCATCACCCACCGTGTACATGCGCGTCTACCTGTCCTCCGATACTCGCAACGAGTATTCGTTCACATTCAGCACTTCGACCCCGGCGCCATCGAACGACGCATGCGCCACGGCAACTGCCATTGGCGTGGGAGCGTTCGCGTTCAACAACTCCTTGGCAACTGATGCACCTCCGGCACTTCCCGCTTCGTGCGACGAAGGCTCCGGCGTGACCATCACCAAGGATGTCTGGTACCGCTTCACCGCACCGATCACTGGTCGCATGACGGCCAGCACCTGCAACGCTGCGTCGTTTGATACGCGCATCGCGGTGTATGTCGGTGATGCGTGCCCAACTGCCGCGTCTGCCGTCATTGCATGCAACGACAACTCTGCAACCTGCTCAAGCGGCACAAGTAAGGCCGAGTGGAGTGCTGGCGTCGGCAGCATTTGGTATGTCCGCGTCGGTAGCGGAGCAGCTGGAACGGGCGGACTGGCAACGCTCACGATGTCTGCAGCCGTGAACTGCCCCGCCGACATCACCGGTAACGGCTCTGTCGACGGCGGCGATCTGGCCATCGTCCTTGGTGGCTGGGGCGGTTCTGCCAGCGATCAGAACGGCGACGGCACAACGAACGGTGCTGACATCGCAGTCATCCTTGCTGCCTGGGGCGCCTGCCCGTAACGCCTGAACTGCACCGATGGAATGTCCTTCTGCCGCCCCGACGGGCTCAACCGTCGGGGCGGCTTTCTTATGCCCGCGCGGCTACCCTGCGTCTCCAATGAATGCATCCAGCGTACTCATGCCAATGTCTGTCACCCTCGCAGAAGAAGGCACCTCGATGAGCCTCTTTGAATACGTGCGAGCCGGCGGGGTCCTTGGGTATGTCCTCATCGCGTTGTCGGTGCTTGCGCTCGCGCTCATCGTGCGCAACCTGCTGTCGCTTCGACGCGGGCAACTCGCGCCTGAAGGTGTGGTGACTGCCATTTCAACAGCATTACGCGCTGGCGATGTGGCAGGCGCAACGCGCGCGTGCACAGGCGATACGTCGCATTCATTCGTTTCAATCGTGATGGCCAGCGCCATTCGCCGCTGCACCGGCAATCCGATGGGCGCATTCGAAGCCCGCTCCGCCATCGAAGAGGCCGGGCAAGTGGCGACCGCGCAACTGCATCGCTTGAACAACGGGCTTGGGGTACTCGCTGCGGTCGGCCCAATGCTTGGGCTACTTGGAACGGTGATCGGAATGATCGGCGCCTTCAACGCGATTGGATCGCTGCAAGGCGCGGCACGCTCTACGGAGTTAGCGAAGTTCATGTCGTTGGCGCTTGTGAATACCGCGCAGGGATTGGTGGTGGCCGTACCGTGTACGGTGGCGTTCGCACTCTTTCGCCAGCGCATTGACCGACTCGTCACTGATGTTGCCGCCGATGATTTAGAGCCAATGGCTGAGGAACTAGCGGCAGCGCTTTCTGCTGCGCGCACGCAAGCACCGCGACCAGCGGCGCCGAGTTCAGGCGCGGCACCCGTCACACAAGCGCCGCGCAACACACCAGCACAGGGAAACTGATGGCTGGCGGCGCAGACGGATCCGATGCATCGTTTGATCTCACACCGATGATCGATGTGATCCTGCTGCTCATCATCTTCTTCATGCTGTCGTCGCAGTTTGCAACCAGCGAACTACGCCCCGTGGATCTGCCGCATCAAGAAGGTGCCGCGCCGCCGAGTGAGTCCGCCACTGCCAAACTGGTCATTGATGTTGATCGCGCGGGCAACTATTCGATACTCGGCGAAGAGATCTCACTCGATGCGCTGGCAAGCAGAATCGCCGCCGCTCAAGGAAGCACCGGAACGCGCCACAGCGGAATCGTTGTGCGTGCCGACCGCGCGGCGGGCGCTGCCTCACTCAACCGCCTTGCAGAGCGACTAGCGAAAGCGAAGATCGCAAACTGGTCACTCGCTGTTGCGCCGGAGGGCTCGTAATGCGAATGACTTCACGGCGCCGCACTGGACTATTGGAACTTTCAGAGATGCGGCTTCCGCTGATCGCACTGATTGATGTGATCCTCTTTCTTCTCATGTACTTCCTGCTCGCAGGAAGCATGGAGGCCGAAGAGCGCGAGCTTGCCGCGACGCTTGGCAGCGGTCGCGCGACTGCTGGAGACACTGGCGGGTTCACGCCGCAAGTCATCGATGCAGTCATGCAAGGCAGCAGCGTGAGTTACCGACTCGGAACCCGCACCGCTGCAAACCGCGCTGCGCTCACCGATCTGATTCGATCGCTTCCAAGAGAGCCAGGAATTGTGGTTCGCGTAGCAGACGATGTGAGCGTTGAAGCCGCAGCTGCAGCCTTACAGGCCTGCCGCGACGCTGGTTTCACAAAGATTGCCTATCAGCCCGGACGCGGCTCGAGCGACGCAGCCCCGCGCTGAGTGACCGACATTGCAATCACTCAAAGCGCAAGTGCTTCACGCTCTCGCCCTTGTCGCGCAGGTCGCGGAGCGCGTCAAGCCCAATATCAAGATGCAACTGCACGAAGCTGTCCGTCACATGTCGATCGCTCTCGCCGGTCTTCACGCCCTCAGGGGTCATTGGATTGTCAGACACCAAGAGCAGTGCGCCCTTTGGAATTCCATTGGCAAACCCCACCAAGAAGATGGTGGCCGTTTCCATGTCGATGCCCTCCGCTTTCATCAAGAGGAGTTTTTCGCGGAAACGGACGTCATGTTCCCACACACGGCGGTTGGTGGTGTAGACGGTGCCGGTGAAGTAATCGCGGTTGTGCTTGATGATCGAAGCACTCACCGCGCGCTGCAGTCGGAAGCTTGGCAATGCCGGCACTTCCGGCGGCATGTATTCGTCGCTCGTACCTTCGCCGCGAATGGCGGCGATCGGGAGGACGAAATCGCCAACCTTGGTCTTCTTCAAACCGCCGCACTTGCCCAAGAAGAGGACTGCCTTGGGCGAAACTGCCGAGAGCAGATCCATCGTGGTAGCAGCCATAGCGGAACCCATGCCGAAACTCAGGATGGTGATGTTCTCCGCGGTCGCTGTCAGCATCGGGCGATCACGTCCGCACACCTCTACCCCGAAGCGCTCTGCAAACAACTCCACATAGTTGGCAAAGTTGACGAGCAGCACGTACTGGCCGAAGTCCTCAAGTTTGCGCCCGGTGTAACGCGGCAGCCAGTCCCTGACGATGTCAGCCTTGTCCTTCATGACGGCAGAGGCTACTTATTGTCACCATTATGAAGCCGCCCGGTGTCGTGCGTCACCACAATGCTGGTTCGCTTGATCCCGGCACGCGTGGCAGCAAAGGCGGACTGGGCGCCGGCCATGGGCGCCGAGGGTACCCATGGCGCTCAGGGACGCCCCAGAGGCACCTTTTTTGCGCTGGCAGAGCAATTCAAAGAAATATTGAAGAACTGTGATGGCTGAGGCTCGTAGTTTCCGTTGACATAGGTGACGGAGACAGTTCTGACAGCCGATGGGAAACCGGCCGCCAGAACAACAGTCTTGAAGGTCGACGGGAAACCGACCTGCAAGACAAACCGCTTGATGGTCGACGGGAAACCGACCAGCAAGCAGACAATGCGGGCGCCTCTGAACGGGAAACTCAGAGATGCCCAAACCGCCTGACGGCGGGCTCGACGGGAAACCGAGCTCACCAACACAGGCACCTGGAGTGTGGCCTCGAGAAATCGAGGCCTACTCCGTTTTTAGGCCACTCGGACCGCTGAAAGTGGCCTTGCCAGGTCGGAATCGGGGGGTCTGAACAAATATGAAAGAAGTTTCGTAGAACCGTGATGGTTGCAGAACACCGATTTCGTTCTTATCTATGAAGGAACAGTTCTGACAGCCGACGGGAAACCGGCCGCCAGAACAACCAGTCTTGAAGGTCGACGGGAAACCGACCTGCAGGACAAACCGCTTGAAGGTCGCGGGAACCGACCAACAAGCAGACAATGCGGGCGCCTTTGAACGGGAAATTCAAAGATGCCCAAAACCGCCTGCGGCGGGCTCGACGGGAAACCGAGCTCACCAACACAGGCACCTGGAGTGTGGCCTCGAGAAATCGAGGCCTACTCCGTTTTTAGGGACTGAAATTTCGCAGGCGATGAAGTTGCGGCTCGTTGCATGCCCAGTGGAGGCGGTCACTGTGGCTACCCTCCCCACCATGCCCATGGTCATCCGCCCCATCGAACCACGCGACGCGGCCGAAGTGCGCGCCGAACTGCACACCCACTGGCATTCCAACGGCATCTGGTCATTGGGCCGGCTGCATCAAGCCGATCAACTGCCCGGCTTTGTGGCTGAAGTCGACGGCGTATTCGCCGGGCTCCTCACGCTCAATATGGTTGAAGGTGGATGGCAATGTGAAGTGATCACCTTGAGTAGCCGCTCGCCCGCCCACGGGGTTGGTGCGGCACTCCTTGCGGCCGCAGAAGAACACGCGCGCACGCAGGGTTGCAAGCGGATCTATCTGACCACCACCAACGACAACGCGCACGCCATTCGCTTCTATCAGCGCAGGGGCTGGCGATTTTCTGCGCTGTATAAAGGCATTGTCGATCGGGTTCGACAGATTGAGCCGAGCTATCCGCTTGTAGGCTTGGATGGAATTCAAATTCGCGACGAGATTGAGTTTGAGCGATGGCTTGTTGATGGCATCGCGTGATACGTCTGACAACCGCACACTCCACTGAAGGAACACCAATGATCGACCGACGCACCATGATGACCAACACCGCTCTGGCTGCTGGCGGACTCGCCGCGAGTTCACTGATTGCGCAGGGTGCGTTCGCGCTTCCGTCCGTGGCGCCGCGCCGCGTGTTCGGTGGAAAGCTTGCAAAGCTCAATGTGCTGCAGATCGGCGTGGGTGGCAGCATTGCTCCGGCGGATCGACATGAATTGACGCAGCATCCGGATGTGAACTTTGCAGGACTCTGCGACGTTGATTCGGACGCGCTGAAGGAAGTGTCCGCGCAACATCCGGCTGCGTTCACCTGCAGCGATTTCCGTGAAGCGTTTGATAAGCACGCCGGCAAGTTTGATGCCGTGGTGGTTTGCACCCCAGACCACAATCACGCGCTCATCATGATGACTGCGCTCAAGGCTGGGAAGCATGTCTATGGACAGAAGCCGCTGGTGCAGCAACTCTCTGAAGTGGCGGCGATTGAAGGTGCGGCCAAGGCGTGTCCATCGCTCATCACGCAGGTTGGCAATCAGCGCATGGGTCCTGCGGGACGGCAGCATGCGGTGGACATTCTGCGTCGCGGACTGCTCGGCAAAGCGATTGAGGCGCACGTGTGGATCGGCGGACCGCCGGACCAAGGTGATGGCTATTTCTATTACGGCGGACTGACGGAGCCGATCACGCCGCCCGCGAATATCAATTGGCCGCTGTGGTTGGGTGCTGCTGTTGATGCGCCGTGTCGCGAAGGTCTGATCAGTCTGCGTTGGCGCTCTTCATGGGATTACGGCACTGGGCAGTTGGGTGATTGGTGCACGCATCTTCTGGATGTCATCCACTTTGCTTATGACCTTCCTTCGCCGATCGCGGTGATGGCCGAGACGCGGAATCCATCGGACTTCTATCACGCGCAACATGTGCATTCCACGCTCACGTACCCGGTGTCGGGCGATCGCTTTGCGGGACCGCGCTTCGTTGTGAATTACTGTGACAAGAGCCAGGCTCCGTCACGCGCTGCGCTTGGTCTTCCTGCTGGCGATTGGCCGAATATCGGAACGATGGTGGTCTGCGAAGGCGGCGTGCTACTGGTGGAGCCGGAAGGAAAGATTCAGGTCTGGCAGGATGGCAAGCCAGTCGAGTGGAGCAAGATCCCCGGACAAGGCGAGATCACCGCGCGCAATCATTGGCACTCCTGGGTCGACCGCATCATTGGCAAGCCCGACGCTTTCGTGCAGACGCCGTTTGCGGCCGGCGCGCGCATGGCGGAAGCTGGCCTGCTCTGCTCCAAGGCAGCGCGCTACCCGAACAAGGAACTGCGCTGGGATAAAGCCACTCTGAGTTTTACCAACAACCCAGAGGCCACCGCCAGCATCGTGCGGCGCGAGTACCGCACGGGCTTTGAATTGCCCTCGTTTGCGTGAGCCGAACGATCTGCACTGCGCCTATTCGCTTGTTGCGAGCGCAGAGATGTCTGGCAACGAATCGACATCGATGAGTAGCCCCTCGCCTCCACGAGGTGAGCCATTGACTGGAAATCGCGCCGAGATAGTCACCGCACGAATCCGCGTCAATGGGAAGTAAGCAATCGCTGCTGGATCTGCGAACTCAATCATGAAACCGTCGGCAGTCAGTCCGACGATCATTCCCGTCAACGGATTTTTATGACCACTGTCGTGCGCACACATCTGGACATTGGTGCGAATGGAACGATGCAAGAGATGATGAATCGTTTCCGGTGAACGTTGACCGGGTCGCTGTTCCGCACGCGATCCATTGCCATCGCCATTTGACGCCGCGGCATCTACCGCTGGCTCTGCAGCGATGAGCCCCGGGACAGTGCTTGCCAATACCCAACTCTCTGATCCTGCTTGCTGAATATGCGAACCCGCGAGGACGACCTTTGAACGAACGGCCTCACGCAGAGCGTCGACAAGCAGCCAGCCCGAAACAACATCCCCGTTGCGATAGCGGTACTTCGTGCCCACGAGTAACTCCTTCCACACTTGGTGCGAATGGTGAAACGCGGTCCGTAGCGACCGGTGGTCGCCTGGAGAGGAGGCTATCACGATGGCGGAGATCGGTCCGAAATGCCGCAAGAACTGTGCGGGCGGCGACCGAACTGGTGGACGGCGCTGATTTAGTGAACATTCTTCCCGATTGACCGAACCCGGCTGGCCCACATATAGTATATTTGCATTATGGTGCAAGTACGCAAACGTCGAACAATGACCCCCGTGCAGGCCTCCGCATGTTGCAGGCCGATTGATGACCTGCTTGATCCGGAGCTATTCAAGGCACTCAGTGACCCAACGCGGTCCCGGCTCTTGGGATGCTTAGTGAAATGCGGCTGCGCATGCACGGTGAGCGACGTGGGCGAGTGTTGCGCAGTGGACCTCTCAGTGGTTTCGCGGCACTTAAGTCTTCTTGAACGCGCCGGCGTGGTGCAGTCAAGTAAGACCGGGCGAACCGTGCACTACGTGGTGGACTATGCGCACCTATGCCGCACGATGCGAGCGATTGCTGATGCCATTGAGCAGTGCTGCCCCGCAGAGCAACTGCCAGGATGCGCTCGCGGCTGCTGCGGGGCGCGATGACAAACGTGCACGATTGATAGATATCAAAGATCACCTTTCACAAGACCTCTTACTCCAATGAGGAGCCATATGAACACCGTCAATGATCGAAATCAAGACAGTAAGAATCCTTCCCCGCAGGGCAATGCGTGTTGCTCTGGAACGCAGTGCGGATGCAACTCATCAGCCGCAGCGGTTCCAGCAACAAGTGTCGAGGCTGATCAGCTGCGACAGCAAGTGCGTGCTGGATACTCAAAAATCGCTGAGGTTGGTTCATGGTCTGCGGCGCAAGCGGTGGCGGCGAAACCGGCGGCACCGGCTGCCGCGAGTTGCTGCGGCGGCGCTGCTGCGAAACCCGCCGCACCCGCAGTCGCTAGTTGCTGCAGCGGCTCGTCCGCCAAGCCCGCCCTGCCCGCAGGCGGCGGATGTTGCGGGCCGGCAACCTTTACGCCGGAACAACTTGCCGCAGCGATCGGCTACTCCGCGGGCGAGCTCGCAAGTACGCCCGCTGAATCAAACATGGGACTCTCCTGCGGCAACCCCACCGCGATCGCATCGCTCCGCGCCGGTGAGGTGGTGTTGGATCTTGGCGCAGGCGGCGGGTTCGACTGCTTTGTGGCTGGCCCGAAGGTCGGCGCCACTGGCAAAGTGATCGGCGTCGATATGACTCCGGACATGGTCTCCAAGGCGCGCCGCAATATGGCCGCATACACCCGGCAGACCGGGCTCACCAATGTGGAGTTCCGCCTCGGTGAGATCGAAAGCCTTCCGGTTGCCGATGGCAGCGTTGATGTGGTGATCTCCAACTGCGTCCTCAACCTCTCGCCGGACAAGCCGCGCGTGTGGAAAGAAATTGCGCGCGTACTTGCTCCCGGCGGACGCGTGGCGGTTTCGGACTTGGCCTTGCTTCGACCGCTCCCACCGGCGGTGCTTCACGATGTCGAAGCGCTGGTTGGCTGCGTTGCAGGCGCCGTGCTCGTTGAGGAGTCGCGCGCCCAAGCAGTGGCCGCGGGCCTCACGGACATCGTCCTCACCCCGAAGCCGGAGTACATCGCCGCCATGACCGATTGGCAAGACCCGCTCTACCTGAAGATCGTGGCAGCGCTGCCAGCGGGCACCACCCCAAGCGATTTCATCACGAGCCTTGATATGACGGCGCGGAAGGCGGGGTAGGGAATCGCAGCGAAGAACGTCGCCCGTAGCCAAGGAAGGGCGTGACTTTGGTCAATACGTGATTTGCGGCTCAGGTCCGTTTCCGTAAGCAATTTGGGGGATCCGCACGCGATAATGGGTAGCGCGTAAGTGTTTTAGTGCCATATGGCTCATTCGTAAGCGTTTTAGAGCGCCGGTAACTGTTATTGCGGACTATGCCAACCGAACCCACATGCCGGGTACGCCGCCTTGATCGAGCAGAACCGCTACCCCGACATGACCGCGCAGGTCGAATCGCTGTTCGCGTTCATCGAGCAGACGATCGAGTCGGAACTCGTCGAGGAGTTGTCGTTCATCGCGAGCGATGACCGTGACCTCGACCTGTTCATTCGCCTTTGTCTGCAGAACAACGGAAGCCTGTCGAAAGCAAAGCGTGATTCCACTTTCATGATCCTTCGAGATGATGAGGTCGAGCGGCTCGAAAAGTGCGTTGCCGATGGACACCGGGCGTTGCCGCCCCTCGAGTAAGCACGTGCATGCAGCCGCAACTTCTGCCACAATAATCCCGTGCGCCCCGTGATGTTCTACGCCGTCCTCCTTGCGTTCTTGGCCGCGTTGTCCATGGGAGGCCCGGACCCTGCCCGTGCAGCTCGTGACTCGTGGTGGCCCGCGCAACGTGCGCCGCGCGGATTCGTCACGGTACGGGTTCAAGGAGTTCCAACACCCAAGGCGACCGCCCTCACCGTCGACATGCGCGAAGAGATGCTCTCCGCGTCGCTCGCCGGACTAGCGGCGTTGGCAGTGAACTGCGGCGAAGCGGACGAACTCGTGTGGAACGACACCGTGGTGCAGCGCTACGGTGAATGGAAGGCGCGCACCGTGGCGCGGCTTGGATTGGAAGACCGTGGCACCTTCACGCCGTGGGAACTCCTGGAGCGCGGCATGCGCGCGGGATGGGTGCGCGGCTACGTGGCGTATGCGCGTGACCCCAGCGGACGCAAGGCGTACACAGTAAAGAATGCATCGACCAATGAATCCGTGAACGTGGCCACCAGCCTCGCGGGGATCCATCGCGCGGTGCTCATTGAGGAATCGCTGATCCCGCGCGCGGAAGCACTCGGTCTGCGCATGCTGGCGGATGGGCGCGTGCCGATGTCATCAGCAGATGCAGCGCAACTTTCGCGCAGCACGTTGTCGATGCTCGACCCCGGCGTGCAGCGCAACCGCGACGTGGCCATTTCGCAGCGGTGTTGGGTGGGCTACGGCGCCGGTGCACAGGCGTGGCCGATGATCGATCGGCTTGATGACCTCGCACCTACCTTCGGTTGGGACGAGGGCGACGAGGCGATGCACACGATGACCGTCTCGGTGCGCGGGCATTCAAATACCGCGAGCAATTGGATGCGCAACCAACCGTTTCTTTCCGCCGGCGCGCTTGATGCGCGCTTTCCGACAGTGGTAGGTATGCCAGCATCGTCTGTTGAATTTGCCGATCGTCGCCCGTGCGTTGCGCTGGTCTTAAGTGATGGCGACAATCTGCAGTGGCTCTGCGGCGCCTTCTGGGGACCCGGCGCGCCGCGCAACATGCCGGCTACACCGCCGCCCGGCACGCCGCCCGTGAAGCCTCCCGCGTACTGGGATCATCCGCTGCACGGAAGCTTTCCCATCGGGTTCGGTGCGTGCCTCTCGTCGCTTTCGCAGGCAGCACCGTGCGTGTTGGAGCGGATCGGCGAGACGCAGCCAGTCGGCACCGCGCTGATTGAGCAGTTTGCGGGCTACTGGTATCCGGATCGATTCGCGGAGAACACCGGTCGACGCGAGGAGTTGTTCCGCGAATTCATGCGGCGACTCGACGCGCAGAATCATCGCACCGGTGCGGTGATGGCGGGGATGCTGATGCTGCACTCGAACACGCCGGGTGCTGCGGAGGCGCGTCGATGGATCGCGGAAGGACTTCACCCGCTTCTTGGCGCTTTCGTGTGCGACTACGCGCCGTACAACGCGGGCCGCGGCCGCATCGACTGGGCATCGGACGGTCGCGGCGGCGAGGTGCCCTTCGTCACCGCGGGCTATTGCTTGTGGGCTGGCCTGGACACGCAACATCCCGGGATCGGCGGCCCGGATGCAGTGGCCGATGCGATCGCGCGCGATGCCGCGGCAAGCACCGCGCCCTTCACGCGCTGGGTTTCGGTGCATGTCTGGTCGAGCCACGAACTGGCGGACGGAACGAAGGTGACGGGCGTCGGCGCCGCCGCCGCGCTTGCCGAACGGCTGAAGGCGCGCGGAATTCGTGTAGTGCGGCCGGATGAATTGCTGCACAAGATTCGGCGCGCGCGTGATGGCTGATCGATGTGCACTGCCGTGTTCAACAAGCGTGTCGAATCGAACATAGGATGACGGCGGCATGACTATCCCGATCTATGTCATCAACCTTGAAAAAGATGCCGAGCGGCTGACCTCCATCTCGACGAATCTTGGGGCGCTCGGTCTTGCATTCGAGCGCGTGCCGGCGGTGCTCGGCGCGGGCTATACCGATGATCCGCACACGGTGGACCTCCGGCGCTATTCGAGGCGCAATCGGCGGCCCAAGCCAAGAAACGGCGAGGTCGGCTGCTACCTCAGCCACCTGCGCGCATATGAACGGCTGCTCAGTTCGGAGCACCCGTGGTGCGTGATCCTGGAGGACGATGCCGAGTGCTTGCCGGAACTGCCGGGTGTCCTGACCGAACTCGGCCGACGGGACGATTGGGACATGGCGAAACTGTTCTGCTTCCACGGCGGGACCCCCGTACCGGTCGGTCGGCTCGCGGGTGGGCAGAGGCTATGCGTTCACCTCACCCGCACGACATCCACGGCCGGCTACGCCATCAACCGCCGAGCCGCCGAGACGCTCCTTCGCGCGTTGCTTCCGATGTACACGCAGATCGACCACGCCATGGACCGACCGTGGGAGACCGGACTGCGCATCCGCGGCGTGCGCCCGCTACCCGTGCGCCTGGCACCGCTTTCGGCAGTCACCACCCTCGGCGGGAAGGACAAGAAGTCCTCGCGCAACTCAAATCCCGGGCTGGTGCTCTGGAGAGGCTCCAACGAAGCGTCCAGAGTCATGAACGGCATCGCCGAGTGTGCCCGTGCGCTGCTTGCGACACGTTGGCATGTACAGTCACCACCATGACGAACGTCACCGAACACGCGCCACTCTTGGCGAGGATCCGTGACCTCGCGGAGACCGTCAACACGCCGATCCGGTTCGTCCACGAGGCTTTGCATCATGCCCGAGCTGAGCGCCGCTCGCTCAAGCGTCTCAAGGCGGCCACCGCCACCAAGCCGAAGCTCGTGATCGTCCTCAGCGCGCCAAAGACTGCTTCGACCAGCGTTCTACTTGCCGCGGAGGAGGCGAACGGCGACTTCACAGTCACCCGCGCGCACCATGCCCAGCCTGAGGCCCGGTGGCCAGGCGTTGGTACTCGACTCGTGACTGCACATGGCGGTCTTCGGCACCGCGCATACGGCGACATCATGCTGCTGCCGTTTTTGCGGACCTTTCGCGGTGAACTGCGGTTCATCTCCATGGTGCGCGACCCGATCGCCTTCAATGTCAGCAACTTCACCTATTTCGGGCGGTGGTACTGGCTGCGCCACCACTGGCGAACCGTTCGCTGGATGCCGGCCGAACAACTCGCTGATCTCTTCTTCCGCACGTTTCCGCACGCGGCGTCCAGCGCGAGTTCGCGCAGACCGTCGGGTACGACCCACTGACGCAGCCATTCGACACCGAGGCCGGTTGGGCCATGGCGCGCTCCGGTCGCACGCGCAGCCTCATCATGCGCACCGACGTCACCGACGAACGTAAGACGGCGCTCCTTCGTGAATTCCTCGAGTGCCCGTCCGTGCCCGATGTCCGGCGCGAGAACCTCAACAGCGTGAAGGCTCCGTCCGAACTCGGCGAGCGCCTGAAGGTGGCGATCGCGGCTCGCCCGGACTACGTGGACGGCGTCCTGACGGCGTCCTGGACATGCCCGCGGTCCGCCACTTCTGGAATGACGAGCAGCGCGCCCGCATCCGGGCCACCTGGCTCGGGACGGGCACACCGTCGCGGCTCGCTCCGCAGTCCGCCCTTCATGTAGTTTGACCCAGTGCTCCGTTCCGCCAAGCGACTCATTCTTGGAATCCTCCTCATCGTGGCGGCAGCCGCGGTGTTGGTGTTGAGTGATAAATCAAACAATCGTCAGCGGAACGATGCCGCAGGTATTGCCGCTGAAGCTGCGCGGCCGCGGCGCATTGCGGTCATCCAGATCTCCTCGATCGATGCCATGAATGTTGGCCGCGATGGCATGCTGGAGCGGCTCAACTCCGCTGGCTTTGGGAAGGATGCCGGAACAACTTTCGATTTCTTCAATGCTGAAGGTGACATCGGCACACTCGGACAGATGGCCGCCGCCGTGTGCAGCGCATCGCCAAGTTATGACTCCACCGTGGCAACGCAAGCAGTCATGCGCGCCAACAAGCGTGCCCTGCCCCATGTGTTTGGACTGGTTGCCTCGCCGCCAGCGATCGGGATTCCGCTTGGACCGTGGTCCGAGGGTTCAACACGCCCTGCCAATGTTGCTGGCTTCGGCACATTGCAGCCAGCAGAAATCTTGCTTGGCGCCATGCATGATGCGGCCCCGCACATCAAGACCATCGGATGCGTGTGGAATCCAGCGGAGCCAAACGCAGAGGCGTCCGTCAAACTTGGCAGACAAGCATGCGCAAAGTTGGGCATCGAACTGCTTGAAGCCAACGGCGCGAACGTCAGCGAGGTTTCCACCGCCACCGATGTGCTGCTCTCGCGCGGGATCGAGTGCTTCTGGATTCTTGCAGACACCAACGTCATTGCAGCCGCACCCACGGTGGTGGACCGCTGCCGCAAGGCGGGCGTGCCGGTCATTACCAACTTCCCGGCGATGGCGAAGCTCGGCGCAGCCATCAATTTCGGCGCGGATTACCGTGCCATGGGAATCTCGACCGGCGCGATCGCAGAACTGATTCTGCGCGGAACGCGACCGCAAGACATCCCGTGCGAGAATTTTGTGCCGGTTGGTTTGCAACTGAATTACGACGGTTTCGGCATTGGTTGGGCGCACATCCCCGCGCTTGCGAAGCAAGCGGAAATGATTTACGACGAACCCGCTCCGCCGCTCACGCGAACGATTGAACGAGCGCTCGTTCCCGCCGCAGTCCAAGCAATGCTTGCGGCGCTGCCTGCCCCTGGCTCGGCATCGAAAGCCACCCCGGCTCGACCGAACATGCCGACGATCGCCGTGCTCACCTACAACCGCACGCCAAACTTTGAAGAGTCGTACCGCGGCTTTCTTGCTGAGCTTGCAGTGCTCGGTTACGTGGATGGCAAGAACTGCCACCTCTCCCTGCGCGATGCGCAACTGGATGTTGGCACGCTCGGC